>NZ_JBNCKP010000010.1:0-231075 GCF_049841575.1 Micromonospora sp. DT201
ACTGTGACCAATCACCGCAGCGGGGAGCACCCCGTGTTCCTGCCACAACTTCGCGAGGCTGACCATGACCGCGAACAAGGCCGGCTGCACCACATCCACCCGGTCCAGGTCGTGTAACACCTCGGTCAACCGCCACCCGGTGAACGGCAGCAGCGCCGCTTCACACTCACCCATGAAACTGCGGAACCGAGGCGAGCAGGCCATCAAGTCCTCGGCCATACCGGCCCACTGCGACCCTTGGCCGGGGAACACGAACACCACACGACCATCAGCCGAAACCCTGCTGCCCTGCACCACCAGATCCGGGGCCAACCGCACCGCACGATGATCAAACCGGGTCCGGGCAGTGGCCAACGACCACGCCACCTGACCGGCGTCAGCCTCCACATTGTCTAGCGCGGCCAGCCCAGCCTGCACCGCAGCCGGCGACTTCCCCGACACCACCCACGGCACCAAACCCGACTCCACCAACGGCCCCGAAACCCCAACCGGCTCCTCGACCGGCACCTCCGGCGCCTGCTCCACGACGACGTGACAATTGGTGCCGCCCATACCGAACGAGCTCACCCCGGCCAGCAGCGGCATCTCGGGCCGCAGCCACGGACCTGACTCCTGCTGGACGCGCAGGCGCAACTCGTCGAACGCGATCGCTGGATTCGGCGTGACGAAGTTGAGGCTGGCGGGCACCGCACGGTGCCGGACGGCGAGGACGGTCTTGAGCAGGCCGACGATACCGGCGGCCCCCTCCAAGTGGCCCACGTTGGTCTTCGCCGAGCCGACCACGAGCGGCATGCCGGGGTCGCGTCCCGCGCCGAGCACCGCGCCCAGCGCCGCGGCCTCGATCGGGTCGCCGAGCCGGGTTCCGGTGCCGTGCAGCTCGACGTACTGCACGGCCGCCGGGTCGACCCCTGCGGCGGCGTACGCCAGCAGGAGCACCTCCTCCTGCGCCGCCTGGTGCGGCGCGGTGAGGCCGGTGCCGCCGCCGTCGTTGTTCAGAGCGCTGCCGCGTATCACGCAGTACACCGGGTCGCCGTCCGCCATGGCGGCGGCAAGCGGTTTGAGCAGGACGAACCCGCCACCCTCGCCACGCACGTAGCCATTCGCGCGGGCGTCGAACGTGTAACAGCGGCCGTCCGGGGAGAGCGCGCCGAACTGCGCGGCCGCGACGGTGCTGTGCGGGGCGAGGTTGAGGTTGACGCCGCCGGCGAGGGCCAGGCTGGATTCGCCGTGGCGCAGGCTCTCACAGGCCAGATGCACGGCGGCGAGAGCGGACGACTGGGCGGTGTCGACTGTCAGGCTCGGGCCGCGCAAGCCGAGGACGTACGAAAGGCGGTTGGCGAGCAGCCCTCGGTTCAGGCCGGTCATCGTGTGGCGGGCGTACGCTTGCGCGCCCTGCTGGTCGATCAGCCCGGCATAGTCGCCGGCGGTGGCGCCGACGAATACACCGGTACGTGTGCCGCGCAGGGTGGCGGGCAGCGTGCCGGCGTTCTCGAGTGCCTCCCAGCCAAGTTCCAGAACCAGCCGCTGCTGCGGATCGAGGGTGGCCGCCTCACGCGGAGAGATTCCGAAGAAGCCGGCATCGAAACCGTCGATGCTGTCCAGGAAACCACCCGATCGAGAATTAACCCGACCCGGTCCCGGCTTTCCGGATTCGAAGTATTCGTCGACGTTCCAACGCTCTAGGGGAACTTCACGGATAGCGCTGCCACCGCTGCGCAGCAACTGCCAGAACGCGTCCGGACCGTTTGCCCGGGGAAGCCGGCAGGAAATGCCGATAATTGCGATAGGGGTGGAGCTCCGAACGTTTTCCGCATCTGTTTCCGTCGGCGTCCGCACAGGCCTTCATTACCTCGCGTCTCAGCCATACCAGCATCGCAGCCGAACACCAGTGACCGGCCTGACTCATTGCAGTATTGTCTGCTCATCGTGTTGCATCAATGCTGATTTGAAGTCGCTGATATGATCTTCCAGGCGTCCGGATCGCGTGCTAGTTCGCGACACTCGACGCGCCTTCGACCGGCGCGGCACCGCAACGCCCCGGCGGGACACGCCGGGGCGGAGGGCAGGACGGTGGCGCGTACCGCGATCAGACGGGCTTGATCGCCCGGTGCAGCGCGACGATGCCGTTGGTGAGGTTTCGCCAGCCCACCTGCGTCCACCCGGCGGCGGCGACAGTGGCAGCGAGCTGCTGCTGACCGGGCCAGTCGCGGATGGACTGCGCAAGATACTCGTACGCCTCAGGGTTGGAGGAGACGATCTTGGCTAGGCCGGGCAGCGCGCGCGGGATGTAATTCTGGTAGACCGCACGGAAAGGCGCAAACAACGGCGTCGAGAATTCACAGACGACGAGTCGACCGCCGGGTCGGGTGACCCGCGCCATCTCAGTGAGCGCCGCCCGCGTGTCATTCATGTTACGCAGCCCGAACGAAACGGTTACAGCATCAAAAGTATCGTCCCTAAACGGCAAACGCAGCCCGTCCCCGGCCACCATCGGAACGTCACGGCCCAGTTCGCGTCCGCGCCTGAGCATCTCCTTGGAAAAGTCCGCGCAGACGCAGAAAGCGCCCGACCGGCCCAGCTCGACGGTCGACGCACCGGTGCCACCAGCCAGATCGAGAACCCGGTCGCCGGCTTCCAGACCGAGCGCCTTACGCGTCTCCCGGCGCCAATACCGATCGAGCCCGAAACACATCACCGTGTTGGCCAGGTCATAGTGTCGCGCCACCCCGTCGAACATGGTGGCGACCTCACGTGGATTCTTGTCCAGATCGGCGCGGGGCATGGCTAGCACAATAGCGTAAGCCCGTCTTCACCACTCCACCGCCGGTGTCGCCCGACATGGGCGCCACGTCGTCGCCCTGCAGCGTCTCGCCGGTGCCGGCCAAGGTTTTCCGGGACAACTGGGCCGCACCTGGTGGGTCAGGATCTCTTCAGCATGGCATCGTCGGAAAGGACCTTGTCCAGGCCGGCCGCCCGGGCACTGTGCGGCAACCGCGACTCTGCCTCGATGGCGGGCTGCGAAAGCCGCCGCCGCGAGTTCCTCAAGGCCCGCGACCAAGCGGGCTTCGTCCCACCATCCGCCGGATCCGCCCGCCGCCACAGCCATCGTCAGCGCACTGCACCACGCCGTCGAGCAGACCCAACCAGGCGAGCCGGCACCATCGACGTGATGCGTCCCGGCGTCGACTCGCTCAACGGGGCCGCCGCAATGGCCTGTTGGGAGCCGACCCACGACCCGCGCTGAGGGCGGACGCCCGCGCCATGGGGTCAGGGCATCGGTCCAGGGCCAGTTCGCGGCGATAGCGAGGCGGGTCCGTCGGGCGGTGCGGGTGATTCGGGCAGCGACGTGCAGCAGCCGGTAGCGCAGCTTCTTCGGTTCGGCGGTGGCCAGATCGCCGTCCAGTAGCAGAGCCTGGGTCCAGGCGAGCAGGTCGATGCCGGTCACGATGTCCACGACGCTGCCGTCGGGGCGGGGGTGTCGCCCGTGCCCTGCACTGCGGCGAGCAGGAACTCCTCGTCCCCGGTGGGCAGCACCTCGCCCATGCCGCTCAGGAAGTCGGCGACGATGTGCCCCACGCCGAGACGTCCGCTCCGGTGATCGCGACCAGGGCCCGGGCGAGTGGAGCCTCGGACCACGTCGTCGCGTGCGCGGCCGCCATGACCTCGGCGGTGGTGCCGGGAACCGGGAGACTGTGGGTTTCCCTGAAATGCCATTCCGGCACCAGCCGCTCCAGTTCGGACTCGCGCTCACCGGACACGTCGTCCCCCTGCGTGCACCGACACCGACATTGTTCACACCGCACCCGCGAAACAATTCCACAGCGGATCGATAGCTGACTTTTCGATGCACCCGGAGGACCGTAGAGAGGCCCGGTAACGCGTTCCCGCGCCCGGTCCCGGCTCCCGACTTCAGCGAGCTGACAGGTAAGGCGAATCTGACGGACGCGTAGAGTCCCGGGAATGGTGACGAACACCGGGAACGGCATCCAGAGCCGCCTCCGGGAGCGTGCGGTCGGTCCGGTCTGCGCGGTTTTGGCGTTCTGCGTGGTGTCGGCCGGTCTGCTGGCGGGTCCCGCGGCGGGCTGGCGGGCGGTCCTGCCCATGATGGCCGCGGTGCTGGGCGCTCTCGCCGTCGCCTCCTTGCACGCCCGGGACCGGGTCGTCCTCGCGGCTGCCGTCGGGGTAGCCGTGAGCTCCACCCTCGGCACCCTGTTCGGCGACCCTCCGGCACCGGAGAATGCGACCGGGGTGGCCACGCTGGTGGAGATCACCGGGCTGCTGCTGCTGAGCTGTCTGGTTGCCCGGTACGCCGAGATCCGGCAGGCGGTCGTGCTCTGCACCGTGCTCGGGGTTCTGGCGTCGACGGCACTCCTGCGGCTCCAGATCCCCCCGACCGCGATGGAGATCGCCGCGCAGAGCGCGTTCTTCGCGCTCGGCGCCATCGCTGCGGCCGCCACGGGTGGCGGCCTGCGCGCCCTGGAGTCCCGCAGGATCCGAGCGGTGTACGAGGCCCGTCGCAGCCAGCGCCTCCAACTGGCGGGCGACCTGCACGACCTCGTGGCCCACGACGTGTCGGGCATCGTCGTGCTGGCCCAGGCGGCACAGGTGATCGGCGCGGATCAGCCGGAGAAGGTGCTACCCCTCCTGCAGCAGATCGAGGCCTCCGGTCGCCAGGCCCTCGGCTCCATGGACCGCACCGTCCATATGCTCAGGTCCACCGACGCAACGGCCTCGGGCAGCCGGGGTGCCGCAGACGAGTCACAGCCGGGAACCTACGGCCTGGAGGACATCGTGGACGTCGTCGACCGGTTCCGGGCGGGCGGCCGGGCCGAAGTGCGCCTGCACATCGACCGGTCGCCCGAGCAGATCGGCCGGGTTCCCCGCGAGGTGGCGAGCACCGCGCACCGGGTGGTGGTGGAGGCGCTGACCAACGTACGCCGGCACGCCGCCACGACGCCGTGGGTGACAGTGTCCGTGGCGTCCGGCCCGGAGCGCCCGGAGCCGGTGCTCACCGTGTCCGTCACCAACGGCTCCCCCTCCGTCAGCGAGGCCGGCGGCGGGCACTTCGGTGACCGAGGGCGACACGGGTCCACCGGCCTGGAAGGGCTCGCCGAACGCGCCCGGGCGCTTGGGGGCACCCTGGAGTTCGGCGTCCACGGGGAGCACGGCTGGCGGGTCACCGCGCTCCTGCCACTGGGCTGAGCACTCCGCTTCTCCCGGCGTCCGACAACGCCACTTTCAGAGTTCTGATCGACCCCTCTTCCGATGCCGGCCGCACCGCTACGTCTGCAGGCGACGTCCCCCGCAGTTCCTTTCCGTCTTCGCCGAATATGTCCGGCGGCCCGTGGTGGGCATATCCGGTACCGAGGGAGGGGCACTCCATGGACACGATGATGATCGGCCTCTCCGACGTGACGAAGTCGTTCGGAGCCACACGAGCTCTCGACGGCGTCAGCCTGGCGCTCGGCGGCCCCGACCTCGGCACGATCCTGGCGACGCTCGCCTGCTGCGTGGTGCTCGTCCTCGTCACCGCGCCGCTGGCGATCCGCACCTTCCGCCGGGCGACCTGACCCTTCCCGCTGACGACGAGGGCCCGGAACCAGTCACCTGGTTCCGGGCCCTTGTTGTTTCTCAGCCGCGGGTGCAGCTCTTGCACACGCCGCGCCGCCGAAAGTAATAGGCGAGTGTGGCGGCCGCCAGGGCGATGCCCCACACCGGCCAGACCATCTCCGGGACCGTGGCGCCCCAGTCGTCCTTCTGGTTGTCGAAGGCGCCCTGGAAGTGCAGCCGGATGTACATGACCCCGGCGATCGTCACCATGATGGAGACCAGTGTGGCCGGGACGACCGCCAGCGAAATGGGCACCCGCCGGCCCCTGAGGCCGACCATCCAGCGGGGGAAGACCTCGCCCCAGCGCTGCACCAGGCCCAGGGTGAGCAGCGAGCCGAGCGCCCCCATGGTGGCGAGCGCGGCACCGGCGATCCAGAGGTGGTCCTTCTTGCCCTCCTCCCACAGCTCGTCGGAGATGCCGAGCGGGAAGCCCAGGACCCAGGCCCACCGGGTGCTGGCGTACAGCAGGGGGACGACGACCGCCGTGTACGCGGCCCTCTTGCCCCAGCGGACGGCGACCTCGGGCGAGGTCCAGCCGGCGCCGGCATCGGTACGCCCGCAGCGGGTGCAGGCACCGGACGTGCGGCGCTGGTAGACGACCGCCGACGCGACCATGAGGCTCACCGAGACCACCGCGAACAGCTGGTTGATCACGGTCCAGTTGATCGCGCTGAACTTCAGCATGAAGACATAGGCGAGATTGCCGAGGAGCCGGAAGTCTGCGAGCGTGCAGAGCACTGCGGCCGCCGAGAACACGGAGGCACCGATCAGCACGGAGGTGGGGATCCGCCGCCGGCCCGGCAGCGCCAGGAGGAGCGCGACCGCGGCGCTGCCCAGGAACCCGCCCGCGATCCACGGTGCCAGCCGGTCGCGGCCGACGTGCTGGAAGGCCGAGTATTCAGGGTTGGCGTCGTCGGTGCCGAACGGGAAGCCGTCCCCGCCGAGAGCCCAGTAGGTGTGGGCCAGCCCGTACAGCAGAAGTGCGAGAAAGGCCGCGTAGCCGATCAGGGCCGTCCGGTTGAAATGCCCCCGCACCGGACGTGCACCGTCCGTCGTCCGTGATGACACGTGCTCGGCCGCCTGACTCATGACGCTTCCTCCTTGTATCAACCTCACAGGTCAGCATTCCGGGCCCGGCCGTCCGGCACATCTGCCGATCGGCAGAGCTGGCACGGCCGGGCCGGACAGCGGGACGGCCCGCTCAGTCCCGAAGGCCGATGAGCCTCTGCTGAAGGGCGCTGCCGACCTCGGCGACCGGCCCGGCCTGCAGGAGCTGGCGGTGCTCGAAGTCGATCCCCTCGACCTCGACCCGCCCGGTGGCACAGCGCTGAAGCTTCGCGACGGACCGCTCGGTCTTCCCCGCCGGGTCGCCCTCGTCGCGGGTGGCGACGAACAGCAGGACGTCCCCGTCTAATACCTCCGGTACGTATCCGATGGTGAGGTGAGGGAACAGTTGTTGTTGAGCTCACCGATCCGCAGGATCCGCTCAGTCCGGTGCGCGGCACCGTGGCGAGCACACCCGCGGTGATCTGCAGGTGGTTGACGCCGTGACCGGCGACCAGCGCGGCCAGTTTCTCGCCCGCCGGTGCGTGGTGGGTGTCCGGGAGCACCAGTGTCGCCCCGGTGAGCAGGGTTCATCGCCAGGTCGGCCATCGAGACGTCGGAGCTGGGCGAGACGGCCTGGAGGATCCGGCTCTCGGTGTCGATGGCGAAGCGACCACCAGTGCGGGGCGCGTCCTGGACGACGAAAAATTCGCATGCGGTCCCGGTGGCTGAACGGCGCGAATTCGCACTACGGTACCGATCGTGACCATCCACATACTCCTCGCCGACGACCAGGAGTCCGTACGGATTGGGTTCCGCCTCATCCTGGATTCCCAGCCCGACATGGAGGTGATCGGTGAGGCTTCCGACGGCCTGCAGGCCGTCGAGCTCGCCGCGGCATTGAGCCCGGATGTCGTGCTCGCTGACATCCGCATGCCGCGCCTGGACGGCCTGGAGGTCACCCGGCGGCTCGCTGGGCCCGGCGTCGAGCCTCCGATGAGGGTGGTGGTGGTGACGACCTTCGGACTCGACGAGTACGTCCACACCGCACTGCGCAACGGCGCCTGCGGCTTCCTGTTGAAGCGCTCGGGGCCGACGTTGCTGGTGGAGGCGGTGCGGGCAGCCATGGCGGGCGAGACGCTGATCAGCCCATCGCTCACCGTCAGTCTGCTGCAGCACTACCGGGACGCGGGCCGGCCCAGGACCGCGCAGCCGGTGGACTCCCTGACCGACCGGGAGACGGAGATCGCCCGGCTGGTCGCCAAGGGGATGACCAACGCGGAGATCGGGGCAGAGCTCTTCATCTCGGCCGGTACGGCCAAGACCCATGTCGCCAACGTCCAGCGCAAGCTGGACGTCCGCAACCGGGTCGGCATCGCCGCATGGGTCTGGGGCAACGGTCTGGAGGAGTGAGCAGGTCCTCGACGACCCGGGTCCGGTCCCCTGGAGCCGGGTCTGGCGAAGGGCTTGCGTGATGCCTTCGAGCCCGACGGACGATTGGTGGAGCCGCTCATTGAGGACTACCGCCATCCGGCCTCCACCTTGGGGCAGGCGTTCATGGCCAACGCCGACGCCTCAGGGGACCGCCGGTAGCTACCCCACGCACCATCGACGGCTAGAAGTGGATGCCGGCAAAATAGACGATCGTTAGGCCATCCAGACCAGGCGACACTCGATCAGCGGCAAAGCCGGATGTGCCCACCGGCAGGGGGCCGCTGCAGATGGTGATCGGCGCGACGCCGCGCCCGGTCGGCGGCTACTTCTGATCTTGGTCGAGGTTGGCCTCGTGGGTCAGATTACTGGCTGAGCCCGGGTCGGTGGCGAGTGCGGGCCGGGGCGGGGCGGGACGGGCAGAGCACGGCCACGGCGATGGCTGCTGTTATCGCCGCCCCGGCGGGGTAGGCCATGCCGCCAAAATCGTCGGTGGGCACCAGGCCATGCCAGAACGGCGAGTCAGGCAGGGCCGTGCCTGACAGTATGCCCAGGTATTGCAGACTACCGAGCAGCCAGGCGGGGATCAGCAAGACGAGACCGCCGATGGCGGTGGTGGCAGCGAGAAAGGCTGCCAACGGACGGTGCTCGAGACGGCGGCTGGCCCAGCCGGCTAGCAGCCATCCAGCCAGCATGCCGAGCAGGCCGACGGCGAGCGTCGAACCGGTGAGCCAGCGTGGTTCCGCCCGGTAGATCGAGACCCTGAGCCCGCCTTCGGCGGACGCTGCGTCGAAGTAGTCCTCGAACGACAGCACGAGTGCGTCGTTGCGTGCGATCAACGCCTGCGAGTTGTTTTGCCGGGCGCCGGTTTCGATGTCGGTCGGGCTGGTCGAGTAGGTGTCGGTGACGCGCCAGCCGGCCGCCTCCAGGCGTTGCTGCAGGCCGGCTAGATAGGCATCGACGTCCTCGGTCGCAGGCGTTCGATCGGTGCTGTAGCTGACCGACGCCGCATCGGTCTCACCACCGTTGTTGCGGAAGAGGGCGTCCGACCTTCCGTACGATTGTGCCGATAAGCCTGGGGTGAGCATCTGGGCGAGCTGAGTCCGCGCCGCGCCGCTTGGTAGCGCCGGCGCCGCCTCCCAACCAATACGGTTCGCCAGCGACGCGCTCAGAAAGCCGGAGATAATTGAGGCGAAGATAGCCAGCACGACCACGCCCCTGTTGAGGGGGCGACCGAGTCGGGCCCGCATGCCGTGCCGAAGCAGGTTGAGCGTCTCAATAGGGCCAGGCCCGACGTGTCCGGCCTCGGCAGCCATGAGCAGCGTGTCTGCCAGTTCTCCGCGACGTGAGCCCTTCGGGTAGACGCGCAGCAGCAGGCGATATGGGGTGGCGAGGCGGCGGCTCATGCGAACGCCGGGCCAGGCCGCGAGGCGTTCAGCAGCCGCGATGCGGTGCTAGCGTTGCGGGCCAGTCGCGCTGTCTCCTCAGCGAGTGCCGCCGCGCCGTCGTCAGTGAGGCGGTAGTAGCGCCGAGGACGCCCTTCAACGATCTCCTCTCTGTCGATCGCGACCAGTCCTTGGGCGGCTAACCGGTCCAGCGCCGCGTAGAGGGTGCCGGCCTGCAACCTGACCTGGCCTTCGGAGAGCGCCTCGGCCGTCTGGATCACGCCGTACCCGTGCCGTGGTTGATCGACCAGCGCGGTCAGGATCCAGAACGTCGGTTCTCGCATGGCCTTCGACATGATCGCCAATATAAAGATTGTCTGACTATGGTGCAACGGCACTGGTGCCGCGCCGGCCGGGGTTGCTGCAGGAGTGGATCGACATGGACCCCGTGGGCAGGTTCGCTGGTGTTTTACCTGGGGCTGGGGGACGCACAGTCAGCCCATGCTTGGGTCGTCGGTGCCTGCGTCGTTCGGCTGGACGCGGGTGTTCATCCAGACGATCAGCGACGCGATCAGCAGGAGGATCGAGCCCACCAGGAAGGCGTGGGTGACTCCTTCGGTGAAGCTCGCCCGCAACAGCGCCCGCCCCACGGCCTCGGGGTCGCCAGGAAGCGCTGTGGTGATCGGGCCGATCACCTGCTCGGTGCGCTGCCCGGCGAAGTGCAGGGACACGCTGCTGAGTACGGCGAGGCCGACTGATCCACCGAGTTGCTGGGCGGCGTTGAACAGGCCGGAGCCGACGCCGGTGTCCTGCGGTGCCAACCGGTAGAGCGAGGCCGGGGTGAGGCCGGCCAGCACCATTCCCATGCCCACGGCCATGGTGATCAGGTACGGGAACACCTGGCCCAGTAGCTGACATTCCCGCCGACCGTGGTGCCGCCGGTGGCGGCCAGCGCCGCGGCGGCCGGGCTGTCGTCCACCGAAAGCCGTGAGGACATCGCCATCGAAAAGGCGGCCGGTACGCGTCATCGCCCTGCCCGCCACGGTCGCCGTCACCACGATCCCGAGCGCGAACGGCAAAAAGGCAATGCCGGTCCGCAGCGGCGAGTAGCCGAGGATCTGCTGAACGAACAGGGTGATTTCGCGCGGATCACGCCTGCGTCCCGCCCGTCCGTTTGCGCACGGTTGGTGCCCCGAACGCCGTTTAGTGCACTGGAGTGCCTGCTGTCCACCGAGCCGCCCCGATCGTGCGGGCCAGGCTCGTACTCGAAGCCGCCGAGGACGCCCGCTACGTACGACGAGCGTGCGTATCGCGGCTATGGCCCTGACGTGCGCACGACAGCGATGGGCGTTGGTTCCTGTGGGGTGGCCTCCATGGACGACCGGACCGTACGGAGATTCGCGCGAATCACGACGTTGAGCATCAGAGCGCCGCACACAGCCTGCTCGATGCGCAGCCAGGTGGGGAACGCGCCCGGCCAGGCAACGACACCGATGATCGCGGCCAGCACCACCATCGAGATGATGCGCAGCCGGCGGAACGAGGCACGGTGACCGGCGGCTGCGCGGTGGGCAAAGAGAAGAAGCACTGCCGCACTGGCGGCGACCAGTGGCGTACGAACCCAGACGGCTGTGGTGACAAGTGCCGGGTCGTGGCGCATCAGCACCACGGCAAGGAAGGTGGACACGCTGATCACCAGGAAGGCGGTCAGCAGCTTGACGACGGCGTTCAGGTGGTCTTTTTTCATGCCGCCCAGCCTGCGTCTCGGGGCTGGGGTCAGGCATCGGCGCGCGGATCGAAGTCCCGTCTCCACCCGAGGGTGGAGACGCGTCTACAGCCTCTGCGCCGATGCTGTTGCGGCGACATCCCTCTAGATTTGTGGGGTGCAGACCGAGGAGCCCGCGCTGACCCGTCTCCGGGTCGTACGGTGGATGCAACTGCTGACACCGCTGATGCTGGCGTGGTTCGTGTGGGCCGCCGCCACCGCCGAGCCCCGATTCGGGCTGACCGGGACGCGGCTGATCGTCGTACTGGCTACCGTCGTGTTCGTGGCCGGAGTGTTCGGCCGCAACGCGACCGCCGAGGCGCCGATCCGGCCGGCGCACGCCGTCTTCGTCGGGGCGATGCTGGTTGGTTCGGTGACGTTAGTCGCGGTACAGCCGAGCGGTCCGGGCTCGGTGGCGGTGCTGGTGGCGGTGCTGTGCGCGGCGACCGCGTTGATGCCCGTCCGGGTGGCCGTCCCGGCGTTGATCGTGGCGTTCGTGGTACTCGAGATGCTGGCGTCGATCACCGGGCAGGACTTTGGCTTCCTGGCCGTGCTCGCCGGGTTCGCCGTGCTGTTCGGCGCGCTCTACCTGGCGTTCCGGCTGGCCGAGTCGCAGCGCGAGACCAAGCGGCTGCTCGCCGAGCTCGAAGCCGGCCAGGCGGCGCTGGCCGAGGCAGCGGGCTTGGCCGAGCGGCAACGGCTGGCCCGGGAGATGCACGACGTGCTCGCCCACTCGCTGTCGGGACTTCTGCTGCACCTGGAGGGGGCGCGCATGCTGATCACTGAGGATCCGACCGATCCGCGCCTGCCCGTCGCCGTCGACCGCGCCCATCATCTCGCCCGTAGCGGCCTGGAGGAAGCTCGCCGGGCCATCGGGATGCTGCGGGACGACGACCTGCCCGGACCGGACCGGCTGGCTGCGCTGGCCGAGCAATTCAGCCAAGATCAGTCCGTCCCGTGCGACTTCGCGGTGTCCGGCGAGCCACGCTCGCTGAGACCGGAGGCTCGTCTGGCCCTCTACCGGGTGGCGCAAGAGGCACTTACCAACGTGCGCCGGCATGCGTCGCCGACCCGGGTCTCACTGCGTCTTGCCTACGAATCGACCGGTACCCGCCTGACCGTAGAGGACTTCACCGACCGGGGTCTCGTGATCCCTGCCGAGACGGGCGGCTACGGGCTGACCGGGATGCGTGAGCGGGCCGAGCTGCTCGGCGGCACGCTCAGCGCGGGCACGACCGATCATGGGTTTCGGGTCGATCTGGTAGTGCCGACATGATCCGGGTGCTCATCGCCGACGACCAGCGCGTGGTCCGTGAGGGCCTGACCATGGTGCTCGCTCTGATGAAGGGCTTCGAGGTGGTCGGAACGGCCGCCGACGGCGACGAGGCGGTCACGCTCGCCGAGGCCCTCCGACCGGATGTCGTGCTCATGGACCTGCGCATGCCACGGTGTGACGGGATCGAGGCCACCCGTCGCCTGCGCAGCGAGGTGCCCGAGACCAAGGTGGTCGTGCTGACCACGTATTCGGACGATCGATCGGTGCTGGACGCGTTTCGCGCCGGCGCCCGCGGCTACCTCACCAAGGACGCCAGCGGTGCGCAGATCTCCGAGGCGCTGCGGCAGGTCCTGGACAACCACGCCGTCGTCGACCCGGCCGTGCAGCGCCACCTCATCGACGCGATCGCAACTGAGCCGACGCCACGATCAAGGTTCCCGGACGGTCTCACGCCCCGCGAGGCCGAGGTGCTGTCACTGATGGCCGGTGGCTTGTCCAACGCCGAGATCGCCTCTCACCTGGTCGTCAGCGAAGGAACAGTGAAGAGTCACATCAACCACCTGTTCGCGAAGATCGGCGCCCGCGACCGGGCACAGGCCGTCACGTACGCCTTTCGGCAGGGCTTGATCGAGCCATGATCATCGCGATCCGGTACCCGCGCCCCGAACCCCGCCCAAGGATTCAGGAGGGCATCCAGCAGCGCTGGAAGCGGCCACCGGGGTGTACGCGCCGAAGTTCGCCCTCCTCGACGCGGTGTTCGAGGCGTTTCACCCAAGCGAGCCACACCACTACCTCGCCTATGTCGCCGTCAGCCCCGAGTAGCAGAACCGCGGGGCAGGCACCGCGTTGCTGAGCCATCCCCACCGCCAGCTCGACACGCTCGGCAGGCCAGCCGGGCGGGTCCATGCCGGTCCGAATCCAGAGCCAGCCGCGCTGCTCCGATTGGCTGGACGCCGGCTGGCCTACCCAGGATCTGCGCGACGTACTGACATGAAGGACTCGCGCGAACTCTCCCAGCCGCTTCGCGACCGCGGGCGCTCAGGAGTGTGAAGTTCGTACTTGCTCGAAGTGGAACTCGCGGATGAAGCAGTCTCGTGGTTGACCAACCGCGAAGACCACGCAGTCGATGACCGATTGCGCAGTAAGGTCGCTATCCGCCTGCCGCGGCCCGTTCTGAACGAAGTCCGGTGGAAAAAGGGAAATCACCCGGATTCCTTCTGGCCGGAGCCGGTGCGAGGGGATCTCAGCGAGCCCGGCGTGGGCATGCTTGGCCGCGTAGAACGCGGGATGCGCGCCCGAGCGGCGGTGCCCCACCTCGCCGCATGTGGAGATCATGTTGACGACGTCGGGCCGCGACGATGCCCGCAGCAGCGGCAGCAGATGCTTGGTCAGCAGCACGGTGCCGGTGCCGCCCGCAGCCAACACTTTCTCGATCGTGTCGTCCGAGACGCCTGCCAGGTCGTCACCTTCGATGTATGCGGCACCATTGTTGATCAGCACATCGAGGTAGCTCGTCCGGTCCGCCACGGCCGCGGCGAACCCACGCACCGAATCCGGTGCGGCGAGGTCGCAATGAAACGCGTCAGCCCGGCCTGCCCCCGCCGGCTGATCGCATCCGCAACCCGCTGGGCCGCCACCACGTCGAGGGCCGATAGGAAGATCTGTGCGCCGCGTTCGGCGAACGCCTCGGCCAGAAGTCGACCCGTGCCACGTGCCGCGCCGATGATGGCGAACGCGCAAACCATCAAGATCCATGGCCGGCCGAGCGACTGGGCCCGATGGAGGCCAATCTCGTGCACTCCCTCACCATCGCGGTGGCGACCCCTGGCCACGGTCACCCGGTGCCGCAGCTCGACGTCAGCCGCGCCAAACGTTGGGTCGGTCAGGGCCTTCGTGGATCTGTTCCAGGGCCTGTGGCGACCCTCGACCGTGCATCCCTCGACCGCCGAACGGGTTCGTGGGTTGATAGCCGACAACGTGCACCGGCAACGGCTCGCGCCCGACTTCGCCTCGGACGCGTCGCGCTGGTCGTCGAAGACCGGCACCCTACTCAATCTCCGCAACGAGGTCGGGGCATCGAGCACGCGGACGGGCAGCCGTACGCGGTCGCCGCCCTCACCGAATCCCGTGTGCCGGCCGTCGTCCAGCCCGACGCGGAGGCGTTGATGGCGCAGGTCACCCGGACCCCTGCGCGACCACCTCCGGATGTCCTGACCACCGCATCATGTCGACCGCCGGAACTTCGGACCAGCACGGCGGGGCGTGAATCGTCACCGCTGTGACAAAACAACACGGTGCGGGTTCTGAGTCGGGTCGGTTCATGCCCTTGCCTGGTCGCACGACGGATGCGGCCGATGGTGTCACTGGAAGACAGGGCAGTGGGGACGGTAAGTAGCGCTTAGCCTCTACGAAGATCATTTTGCCGTGACGGGAGGACGAGTGTGGGCGGGCAGCAATTGACCAGGCGGGCAATGCTTGCCGGGGCGCCGGTGGTCGCTGGTGCGGCGGTGCTGGCGCAGCCTTCGGCGGCCGGTGCGGTCGTTCCTGGTGCGGGGTTGGTCAGTGTGGTGTCCCCGGCTGACTTCGGCGCGGTCGGCGACGGTGTCGCGGACGACACGGCGGCGCTGAACGCCGCGTTCACGCAGGCCCGTCTGGTCGATCTCGGCGGGCCGGAGAAGGTCTACCTGGTTTCGGGCACCCTGTTGTTGCAGCAGTCGGGACCGCAGGTGCTGACGGCTGAGGGTGCGACGGTACGCGCGGGTGCGGCGGTGGACCTCCTGTATGTACGCGACGCCGCACACACCCTGCGTGGGGTGCGGTTCGATGGCAACGGTCGGCACGCCGGCGTGGGTGTGGTCGTGGAGCCGAGCGCCGGGGGTACGACGATCGAGCGGTGCGAGTTCGTCGACGTGGCGGGTGCCGCGATAGTGGTTAGGGCGGACCGGACGAGGGTCGTGCGCTGTCGTGCCAACCACTGTGGGCGTAGGGTCGAGTCGCCACTCAATTCCACCATTGTCGTCGAGGCGGCCAACCACTGTTCGGTGGTGGACAACGAGTTGCGTGACTGCGATTCCGGTGTCACCTACCAAGCCGACAATGCCAGTACAGGCATCAGTTTCTACGAATGCCGTGGTAACTCCATCGGTTGCGGCAGCCCTCCGCCCGGTGGCTCGGTCGGCATTGGTAGCAGTTTCGGCCGTTCGGCACGGATCGAGGGCAACACGGTACGCGGTTTTTCCAGCGCCAGCATTTCCTGTGCCGGTGGCCGTGACGTGGCGATCGTGGGCAACGGCACCCAGGGGGGCTCGGATGGTGTATATGTCGGTGGTGATGCCAGTGACAGCGTCACCATTACCGGCAACGTCTTCAACGGTCCGGCCCGTGGTGTGCGGGTCGCCAGCGGTGTCGCGTTGATCGCGGGTGTCGTGGTCAGCGGCAACACGGTGTCGCGGCCGACCGACGCCGGGATCCTGGTCGAAGAGTCGGGCACCGCGCAGGTCACCGGGATCACCATCGCGGACAACGACCTGCACATCGCGGACTCCGGTGATTACGGCGTGCGGATGGTGAGCGCCGAGGTGTCCCGGATCAGTGGCAATCGCATTCACCGTCCGAACCATCAGGCAATCCTGCTGCAGGGCGTGGACCTGATCACCGTCAACAACAACATGATGCTGGACGCGGGTCGTTCCGCCGCGAAGACGATCGACGCGATCAGCGTCATCGACTCGAACCGGGTGCTGCTGCGGGACAACCTGGCGTACGGCAGCACACGGTATGCGATCGGCGTCACCGGCGGTGTCGGCATGACGGCCACCGGTACGAGGTGGCGTGGCCTCAAGGGCGGTGTCGACAGCAGCGCACCGAACACCGTGTACGCCGACAACGCCTCCCTCGACACCAGCGCGGTACGCATCATGCCGCTCGGTGACTCGATCACCGTCGGGGTTGGCGACGGTGCCGCTCTCGACGCGGAGCTCGGGGGGTACCGCGTCGGATTGTGGAAGAGCCTGACCGCAGCCGGGTACCCAGTCGACTTTGTGGGCGGCGCGATGTCCGGGCCGCCGCTCGACCTGGGCGACCGCGACCACCAGGGCAAGTCGGGCGACCAGACCGGCAATGTCTCCGCGATCATCGTCCAGGCGATACAGCGCCACCTGCCACACGTGGTGCTGCTGCACATCGGTACCAACGACATCAATGCCGGCCTCTTCGAGGGCGCGGCCGATCGGCTGCGCAACCTGCTCGACCAAATTCTCGCCATAGTGCCCGACGTCCACCTCTTTGTCGCGCAGATTGTGCGCAGGCGAGGCGGCGACGCGACGAAGGCCAGTCAGACCGTCGCCTACAACGCCGACGTAGCGCACATCGCGCAGGAGAAGAAAACGGCGGGCTTCAACGTATACGTGGTCGACATGTTCAACCGGTTGACCGTGGACGACTTCACCGACACCCTTCACCCCAACGGAGATGGTTACATCAAGATGGCCGCCGGATGGTACGAAGCGCTTCTCGCCCACTCCGAAAGCCTCCGGGCGCATTGAGCCGCGACATGAACCCTGACAGATTGCATCGCAGGCAGACCCAGCAGAAGGGGAATCGATGATGAGTGCTCGGAATTTCGGCCGACGGGCGTTGCTTGCAGGGGTGCCGGTGGTAGCCGGCGCGGCGGTGCTGGCACAGCCCTCCCTGGCTGGTGCGGCTCCTGCCGCTGCCGTATTGGCAGGCGCGGTATCGCCAGCGGATTTCGGCGCGATCGGCGACGGTGTCGCGGACGACACGCAGGCGCTGAACGACGCGCTCACCGGGGCCCAGGTGATCGACTTCGGCGGGCCGGAAAAGGTCTACCGCATCACGGCGGAACTGGGCCTGGATAAATCCGCACCGAGGGTGCTGATGGGGCAGGGTGCGACGATACGCGCGGGTGCGCCGGTGAACTTGCTGCGTGCGAAAAACGCGGCGCACACGCTGCGCGGTTTGCGGTTCGACGGCAACGGTCAGCCCGAGGGAGCGGGGGTGATCGTGGAGTCCGCCGTCGGTTTGACCATCGAGCGGTGCGAGTTTATCGACACGGCGCGCTCCGCGATCGTGGTGAGTGCCGACCGGACGCGGATCGTGGGATGCCGTTTCGACCGCTGCGGGGCGCGCGTTGTCGGGGCCGGTACCGCCAACTACCGCAACACCTTGCTTATCCTCGCTGCGGACCACTGCTCCGTGGTGGACAACGAACTCCTCAACTGCCGCTGGGGCGTCTACTTCCGGGGTGAGGCCGCAGCGACGGGTATCAATTTCTACGAGTGCCGGGGCAACAAGATCGTTTGTGTCGGCGAGACGACCGAGACCGATCTCCAGGGGATCTCCAACGCGTACGGACGCGGCGGCAGGATCGAGAACAACACCATCATCGGGTTCGTGGACAACAGCATCGACTGCTTTGGCTGCCGGGACATGGCGATCGTGGGAAACAGCACCCACGGCGGCAAGGATGGCGTGTTCATCGGCGACGAAGCCAGCAGCAACATCACCATTACCGGCAACGTCTTCAGCAGCCCGAAGAAGGGCGTACGGGTCAACAGCCAGCTGGACAACAGGCTGATCGCGGGCGTGGTGATCACGGGCAACACGGTGTCGAACCCGAGCGAGGCCGGGTTCGGTGTCTACGGCGGGCGGATAGATGCCAAGCCGCCATCCCAGGTCACCGGTATCACCATCGCGGACAACAGCGTTCACCTCGCCCCAGGAGCCTACGGTGTGCAGATCGACACCGCCGAGGTGTCCCGGGTCAGTGGGAACCGGATCTACCGGTCGGGCAAGGAGGGCATCCTGCTGACGAACGTTGATCTGATCGAGGTCATTGACAACACCGTGCAGGATGCCTCGAACGACGTGCGGAACACGTTGAACGCGATCAACGTGATCAACTCTGACCGCGTGCTGGTACGCGACAACCTGGTGTACGGCTCCGCCAAGTACGCGGTCGGCATCTCCACCGGTGCGGGCATGACGGTGAGCGGCACCCGTTGGCGCTCGATGGGCACCGGCGGTCTGAACGTCACCGCGCCGAACGCCACGCTCGCCGACAACATCGGGCTCTGACGGTCGCGGAGAGAGCCGCTTCCCGTCCGCCGAGGACGGGGAGCGGCCCACCGGAATCCGCTGCTACGGGTCGCGGGACCTAGACTGTCGTCGCCGGTCTGGCTGAGGCACTTGAGGTTGCGGTGAGTTTTTCCCTATACATCTGGCACGAGGACAAACCGGTCACTGCGGCCGAGGCGCGAGCAAAGCTGGAGCGCTGGGGCCACGGCGGACAGGAATCGTTCGCCGCGCACCCCGCGGTGGGGCGGTTCTATGACGCACTGCTCGATCGCTTCCCGCCGCTGGAGAGTCTCGGCGATGATGACATCGACCGGCTCGGAGTATGGAGCATGACTCCCGAGCGTTCCGACGCGATCGTGGCCGTCTCGTGCGTCTGGTCGCGAGCGGAAGAGGTTGGTAGCGCCGTCCTGACGCTCGCCGCCGAGCACGGCCTCGTCTGCTACGAACCGGGCTACCACGTCGTAAACCCGAACGCGCCGGGCCACGCAGCGCCCTTCACGCTCTCGTCGCAAAGCTTACCGACGATGCCTGACCCCGACGCGCGCCGATTGGAATGGATCATCGGCCAGGTCCGCAAGAACAACGGATACGTACTTCTCGAACGCGCCGACGGATGGTTCGTCCAGGTTGGCTACGGCGACGCTGCCGGAGTACCCGCCGGGACATACGCACTGGAGTATCAGGAAGGTTCCATCGACCGACACTTCCGCTGCCAGACCACCGACCGTGAGGCAGCCCTGCGGCTCTTGCAGGAGTTCCGAGCCGGCGACGAGAGATGGAAGCGCCGTCACCTGTGGAGAGCGGAGCCACGCCGCATCGCTACAACTCGAACCAATCTCCCGCGCGGGCAGGATCACCGGTGCGGATAAACTCCTCGACCACCTGCCAGGCGCGATCGAGATCCAGCACGAAGCCGGCGCTGAACTCAACCAGGTCGTCCATCACCAGGGCTTCCGCACTCGATTCCCCGGGCTCATCCGCGACCAGCAGTGACATGGCGCCCGTACCCGACATGAGATGGATGACCGCCGCAGACCCCAGGAAACCCAGCGCGCATACAGGGAACTTGGCATCGCCCCGGACCTCAAGGTAACCCTGCCCCTGGGCACGCAACTCACTGAACCGCTCTACAAGGTCAGCGACACCCGAGCGCTCAGTCGAAACGAACGTCCCAGACGTCTGGGACGAAGCGCTCCACGAGATGTCCACCCTGCCTCCTCCTCAACGGCCCCCGCGGCTTCGGCTTCGGCGAACCCCCAAGGTTCGCCGCAGACCGAGGGCGCGAGTCCGATTGCGACCGCGGAGGTAGGCCAGGTTGCCACGGGCGCCCTCGCTGACAACCATCGACCCGACAAGCTCCCTGTTCTTACCGCGATGCGATGCGCACGTGCTCCGCCGCCGATGGACGAGGAGGGCGAGATCGTCGCGCCGGATGGCGGCGACTGAACTGGGCAATCGGGCGACGTACGCTCGCGCGATGAGCAACCTGTCCGACGAGTCGGCGTCGGCCATCCCGGTCTATCGGCAGGTCGTCGAGCAGATCCGGTTCTGGTCGGGAGCGGCGGGCTGCGGCCTGGCGAGTGCCTGCCACCGGTCCGGCCACTCGCAGACAATCCCGGCGCCAACCGGAACACCGTGGTGAAGGCGTACGCCACGTTGCGCGAGATGGGAATGATCGAAACCCGCAGTGCGTCCGGGACGCTGATCGCAACGCCGCCGACTGCAGTGCAGCAGGCACCGGCGTTGCGGGACGCGGCGCTGGCGGCGCTGCACGGCGGAATATCTCAGGAGCAGGTGCGCGACGCTGCGTACGCGAACGCTCCTTGACCCGAGCAGCATGCCAGAACGGCTCGCACCTAAGGGGCAGATGAACTGCCTGATCTTGATTCAGGTGGCGGTGAAGATTACTGAGCGATCCGCCGTGGCGGCCCGATCGTAGAACGTCTGAACATCAACGAAGTTGTTCCAGGTGTACTCAAAATCTTCGTCGTCCTGGGCACCGTCGTAGTTGCGGCGATCGATCGCATTGAAGCGGCGGCGTAGCCAGGTTCGGTCGACAGATCGCAGGGCGTCGGCCACATCTCTCACCTCGGCGGCGCTCACGTATACGACGTAACAGTCATCGTGGAGGTGCCGGCCACCGAGCACCGCGTGGGACCACGGATACAAGCCGCCGTCTGGGTCGAGCGTGCCATCGGCCAGGCAGCGGTGGATCGCGTCCCAGGCTTTGTCGGTGTCTACCGTCAAAGCGCCGTCGTCCCGAGACTCCTCTATCGCCTCAAGGAACTCGCCCACCTTGTCGTCGTCTGCCGCTAGCAGCAAGCGCTCCTGCTCGGATGTAATGGCGAAGTGCACCCCTAACATGCCGGCGATCCTACGGGGCGTGCACTGCACGCTGCGGGACGACTATGCCGACGCCTCGGGGGCGGTCACGCTTCGTGGCGCTCGATTCGCGGCAGAAGAGTGTGTTTGTACCTGCCGCACCCCTCTGCTGGTTGGTCGCGGGGTGCAGGGCATCATGGCGGCGAAGTGATCGGACGACGACGGGAGCAGTTGATGGCCATGCCGACCCTGCTGGTGACCGGTGGTGCCGGATTCGTGGGAAGCCACCTGATCCGTCGACTGCTGCAGGATTCTCCGCAGGCACGGGTTGTCTCGGTCGACAACTACTTCACCGGCACCGTCGACAACCACATCGCGGACGAGCGGGTCACGTACGTGCACGCCAGCACGGCCGACATCGCCACGGTGTGGAGCGAGCACGGGTTCGCCGCTCCGCAGACCGTTTACCACCTGGGCGAATACTCCCGCATTGTGCAGTCGTTCGAAGACCACGACCTGACGTGGGAGTTCAACCTGCGCGGCACCAAGGAAATCGTCAAGTTCGCCCACATTCACGGCGCCAAACTCGTCTACGCCGGCTCCAGCTCCAAGTTCGGCAACGATGGGCAGGACGAGCGGCTCAACCCGTACGCGTGGACCAAGGCGAAGAACGTTGAGTACCTGGCCAACTTCGCCGACTGGTTCGGGCTGGACTACGTCGTCACGTACTTCTACAACGTCTATGGCCCCGGCCAGATCAGGAGCGGCAAGTACGCGACCGTCATCGGTATTTTCGAGCGCCGTTACGAGCTGGGCGAGCCACTGCCCGTGGTTGCCCCGGGCACGCAGACGCGGGACTTCACGCACGTCGACGACATCGTGTCCGGGATCGTGCTTTGCGCCGAGCGTGGCTCGGGTGACGGCTACCTGCTGGGCACCGGCCGCGAATGGGAGATCCGCGAGGTTGCCGCGCTGTTCGGCGGCGAGATCGAGATGGTGCCGGCGCTGCCTGGGGAGCGAGTGCGAGGGCGCGCCGACACCGCCAAGGCACGCGGCCTCGGCTGGGCCCCGCGACACACCCTCGACGGGTACGTCGCCACGTTCAAGGCCACGCAGCCGGCGAACGTTCTGAACACATCGAGGTAGCAGTCACGAACGCGACCTGCTCTTGGACCCGGATTGTCAACGCCCGCGCCGGGCTCACCGGCCGCGGTCTCGGTGCCTTGGTCCAGCCGACCAAACACACCCTCATCGACATGTCCGGTCGTCCGTCAGGTCCACTCCTGGTGACCGGTGCAGCGCGTGCATTGGGCCAGATGTGCGTACCGGTGATCGTGGCAGGCGTGGGTGTGATCCGCGGTGCTGGCGGTCCTACCCCAGAACGCGCCGGATCCGGGACGGCCATCACGATGACGCTACGTCAGGCCGGTGTGGCGCGCTCGGCGTCGCCGTGCTCGGCAGCCTCCTCTCGCAGGTCTACCTCGACCGGCTCGATGTCAGCGGACTACCCGCGCAAGCGGCGGACGTCGCACGCGACCCGATCGCCGGCGCCTTTGCGCGTGTCCACTCTCGCCGGCGCCGTCGGCGTGGCCGCCCGCGTCGGTAATCCGGCACCGGCCAGCAGCGCCCAGAGCGCCTATATCGAGGGCATGCAGCTCATCCTGATGGTGTGCGCCGCCATCACCGTGGTCGGGGCCGTCCTGACGGTCATCCTCAGGCCAGGGCGGACCGCGCTGCCGGTGACCAGGATCGACTGGCCAAATAGTTCAGCATCCTGTTTATTCATCGCATGATGTACTGTCGGGTGGTGGAGATTCTGACGCATGGGCAGGTGCTGGCCCGCTTCGGTCACGCCCTGTCCGACCCGGTCCGCGCCCGGCTTCTGCTCGCTCTGCGCGAGGGGCCCGGCTACCCGGCGGACCTCGCCGACCTGCTGGGCACGAGCCGACAGAACCTGTCCAACCACCTGGCGTGCTTGCGGGGCTGCGGCCTCGTCGTCGCGGTGCCAGAGGGTCGCCGTAGCCGCTACGAGCTCGCTGACGCGCGCCTCGCGCACGCCCTCGGGGACCTGCTCGGCCTGGTCCTGGCCGTCGATCCGGCCGCCTGCCCGGCCGCCGAGCCCGAGGGGTGCTGCTGATGAACGCGCCACTTCCGCTGATGTCGGTTGGCCCGTCACCGGCCCGCCGCTCGATCCTGATCCGGCGGGTGCGCCTGTTCGTCGCCGCGACGATCACCTACAACGTGGCCGAGGCGGTCATCGCCATCAGCGCCGGGAGGATGGCCTCCTCGACCGCGCTGATCGGGTTCGGGCTCGACTCCGTCATCGAGGTGGCCTCCGCCGCCGCCGTGGCCTGGCAGTTCTCCGGCCCCGACCACGAACGCCGGGAACGCGCCGCGCTGCGTGTCATCGCGCTGTCGTTCTTCGCTCTGGCCGCGTACGTGTCCGTCGAGTCGGTGCGCGCGCTCGTCGGCGCGGACCGCGCGGAGCACTCCACGATCGGTCTGGTCCTGGCCGCGGTGTCCCTGGCGGTGATGCCGGTCCTGTCGGCCGCGCAACGCCGCGCGGGACGTGAACTCGGGTCGGCCTCGGCCGTCGCGGACTCCAAGCAGACCCTGCTGTGCACGTACCTCTCGGCGGTGCTGTTGGTCGGTTTGGCGGTCAACTCGCTGTTCGGCTGGTGGTGGGCCGATCCCGCCGCCGCGTTGGTCATCGCCGCGGTCGCGGTGAAGGAAGGCCGCGAAGCCTGGCGCGGCGACAGTTGCTGCACTCCCGGCACTGCCCTGCGCTCCCCCGCCGCGGGCGCCGACGCCAACGGGTGCGACGACGGGTGCTGCACCACCGACAACCGCTGAGCGGTGATCCTCGATGCTGACCGGGTATTTTTCCGGCGTGACCGAGTACGCGACTCTGCTGCACGCCTACGGCCTCGCCGTGGACACCCCCGGCCATCTGGCGGCGCTCGCCGGCGACGACCCGGCGGCCCGCGCGAGGGCGCTCGAGCACCTGTGGTCGGCGATCATCCACCAGGGAACGCCGTGGACCGCAACCCCGCCGGCCGCCCTCGAGGTGGCCGCGCTGCTCGCCGACCCACTGGTGACCGATCCCGACCTGCGTGCCGAATTGCTCAACTTCCTCGCCGCGGTGGCCGAGGCGGGCAGCATCACGGACAGGGACCTGTCCGAGCCGGACTTCGACGTGGACGCCGCTCTGGCCCAGGCGCTCGACGATGGCGACGAGGAGGCGATCTGGGAGGACGGGCGGCTGCAGGGCGCCCTCTACGTCCGGGCCGTGCGCGGTTGCCGGCAGATCGTGCCGGCGTTGCTGGCCACGGCCACCGCGGCGTTGTCCGATCCGTCCCCGCAGGTCCAGACCGCGGCCGCGCACACGATCGGCGCCTGCGGTGGGGTAACGCTTCTCGCCCCGAGAAGTTGAACCGGGCGTCCGGGCCGGACGAGCGGACCGCCGTGGTCCTGGCCATCGGCGCGGCGCATCGCCACCGTCTGCACGATCCTCATCCGGCGGTACGCGCCCGCGTCGCTCTCGCTCCCCCGCTGGCCGGCGAGCCCGCCGCGACGGCCGAACTGCCAGCGGTCCTGGACGCACCCGGACGACGTCGGCTGCTGATCAAGGGTGGTGTCAGCGTGGCGCGGCCCATCCACCGACGTACGGCGCCGGCGCTGCAAGCGCGATACCGCGCGTCCCCAGCGGGTCGATGCGGGGCTCGGTGACTCTGGAGTTGACCGTCCCGGAGCTCAAGCGGCGCGATCTGGGTCTGGGAAGCCACCGTGGACACCCCTTCCCCGCAGTCCCCATCGCGGACGTGGGCTCGGCGGCACCCATGCCGGCCACGTCCCCGTGGCGTCGACCGCGAAGGAGCCGAACGGTGGGTGGGAATCTGCCTAAGAGAAGCAAACATCAATAGCATCGGGGAGTCAGCGGTGCGTTGCAAGGCCGCGCCGCCGGAGCCAGGACGACAACCACAACGGAGAAACGGGGATGTCTCAGCAAGCCGTTACGCGCAACCGAAGATCGTCGCTCACCGTCTCGGACAACCGCTGGTTGTTCGCAGCCTTCCTGCTCACGATGGCGTTGAGCGCCGCGCTGCTGTTCCTACCGCTGGCCGAGGGCGCCGAGCGCACCGGCGTCGGCGCGCCCACGGAGGCAGGTCAGCCTGCCGGGACGGTGGAAACCACGGACCGAGAGAGCCTGCTAGAGGTCGCCGGTTGGGGTATGGCCGCCCTGCTCCTGATCCCGGTGGCGGTGGCCGCCGCCCCGCTGGTCACGCCAAGGCGCGCGCGGCGGCCGGTGGCGATCGCCTCGGCCTCGGTGCTCGGCATCAGCGTCATCCTCGGTGCGGCCTCGGTGGGCCTCTTCTATCTGCCCAGCGCGATCTTGATGGTCGTTGGTGCGATTCGGCAGCGCGACCGCGCAGCCGTCCGAGGTGATCACGCCGGGCCCGGTCCCCTGATGTCCCGTTCGCATATTCAGCCCCATTCCCGTCCCACGGGCTGGGCCAGACAGCCGTTCCCCGGCCGACCCGAGAGCGCTCGGCCTGCCGGCCGACGTCGCCGAACCGGGACAGTCCCCGCCCGCACAACGTTGAGCCGGTGACAGGACGGGCAGGAGCCGGTTCACGCGTACTGGGCCACTGGATCGTCCTGTGCCGTGGCCTGGCGGGCGTGGTGCCTGTGGTGGGTGAGCAGGAAGACGAGCAGCCCGAGCAGGGTCATCAAGGCGCCAACCACGGCCAGCACCGGGTAGTGGGGGGTGCGGTCCAGGACGAGGCCGCCGACCGCGGAGCCCAGGGCGACTCCTCCGTTGAACGAGGCGGCAGCGAGGGCGGAGACCAGGGCGGACGCGGTGCCGGCGAGGTACAGGACGTAGGACTGCAGCGGGGGCACCATGCTCTGGGCCCAGTCGGACCGGCCCGAATTGGCCGTGAACCGCGGGTGCCGCCACGTCCACTGAGCCTCGCTTCGGTCGTTGGGCCACGCTGGAGCATGGCACTGATAGGGAACTCTCCTGCGCGGACTGGCCGTAGCCGTCGAAGCCGACGCACCGGTTCTCGGCGTGAAGGCCGGCCGGGTCGGCTTCCTCACCCCGTTCGCCGCGACGGACCTGCCGAGGGTGCTCAGCGCCGCCCTCGCCGGACGCGCACCCACCCAGGAACGCATGCTGCTCACCCTGCGGGCGTCGCGGCCGCTGCAGGTCCCACCGGAGCTGCGGACCTTGCTGCGGTACGGCCGCGGTCCCGATCCCGTCCCGCCCCTTCCCCGGCCGAGCACGCTAGACGAGGTGGGTTGGGGTGTCCCGTTGGGCCTGAACGCCCTCAACGACGTCGTGTTCGAGAAACTCGGCCGAGACCGGCAGACCAGCGTGGCGGTGTACCTGTCCGGGCGGCTGTTCGCCACCTATTCCGCCGACGGCGTCCTGGTCGCCTCACCGACGGGTTCCACCGCGTACTCGTTCGCCGCGGGCGGACCGGTCCTGTCGCCGCGGCTCAACGCCCTCGTGTTCACCCCGGTCGCCCCGCACATGGCGTTCAACCGCAGCATGGTCACCGCCCCGGACGAACCCGTGGGCGTGCAGTTGCTCCCGAAATCGGGTCAGGTCGCCGTCGTCGTCGACGGGCGCGTACATGGAATCCTCGACCCCGGCGACTGGGTCTCCGTCTACCCCGCCCGACGCCGCGCGAAGCTCATCGTCGCCGACGTCGACGACTTCTTCGGCCGGCTTCGGGACCAATTTTCCCTGGCCGACGCTCCCGCCGCCCGCGCCGACACCGGTGGCGAACCGCCGCTGCTGGTCAACCGGCCGGACCTACCGGTCCCCGAGGAACTGCAACACCTGCACCTGCCGGCGGAGCAGTCCGGTCCAGTCTGAGCCTTCGTAGCCCTCGCGTGGCCGGCCGTCCTGTTCTGCGGGCGCGTCTGGCGGTGACCGGTCAACCGCCGTCATCATCCTCACCGGGACGGCGGTGTCGCCCCGGGTCCCTGTCGGCGGCCATGAACGCGTTGTTCTTGCCGGTAGGCCAAGGTCAGCTGGGCAAAGCCCTCGTCAAGGGTCACCTTCGGTGACCAGCACAGCGCCTCTCGGGTCCGGCGTTGGTCAAACCAGTGCGCGGTGGACAACTGCTCGGCCAGGAAACGGGTCATGGGCGGTTCTCCGGTGCGCCGAAGTGCCGGCCAGAGACGCTGCACCGCGGCGCCGCCGGTCTTCGCCACTGTCACTGGTACCCGAAACCTCGGCGGCGTCGTCGCGGCGGCGACACAGATCCGTTCGACGAGTTCGCGCACCGTCCGTGGCTCGCCGTTGGTCACCACGAAGGCCTGCCCGTGTACGCCCACCTCGGCTGCCCGGTCGAGCGCGGCGACCAGCGCGTCGGCGGCGTTACTCACGTACGTCGTGTCGATCAGGGCGGCACCCTGGCCGACCAGTGCCAGCCGGCCGGCCCGGGCCCGCTCGACGATCCGGCTCACCAACTGGGTGTCACCCGGTCCCCAGACCAGGTGCGGCCGGAGGGCCACCACGGCGAAGTCGGCCGAGTCGGCGGCCAACGCGAGCAACTCGGCCGAGGCCTTACTGCGGGCGTAGTTGCCCCGCGCCCGGTCCGGGTCAGCCGTGTCGGCGTCGACGCCGACCAGGCCAGCGCCGTGGTGGGCGACCGACGGAGAGGAGACGTGCACGAATCGCGTCACACCTGCGG
Source organism: Micromonospora sp. DT201 (assembly GCF_049841575.1). Lineage (NCBI taxonomy): Bacteria > Bacillati > Actinomycetota > Actinomycetes > Micromonosporales > Micromonosporaceae > Micromonospora > Micromonospora sp. DT201. The sequence goes on from NZ_JBNCKP010000010.1 coordinate 27,637, forward strand.
CTTGGGCGGCGGCGAGCAGGGTGGCCGTGCCGCGAACGTTGGTGTGCGTGAACTGCTGCCGCGGGCCGGTCATCGACACCTTCGCGGCCAGGTGGATCACGGCGTCGACGCCCTCGGCGGCGGCAGCTACGGATCCCGGGTCGGTGATGTCGCCGCGCCGCTCGTCGACGCCGACCAGGCCGCTCTGCCGACGCTGCAGGACGCGGACCTCGTCGCCGCGCGCCCTTAGCGCGGTGGCGACGGCGCCGCCGAGCATGCCGCTGGCACCGGTTACCAGGACTTTCACGGTTTGCTGAGTCCTCCGCCGGCGAGTACTCGCTCCGCCCAGTGACGCAGTCGGGTACGGTCGATCTTCGAGTTGTGCCGGATGTCCGTGGGCAGGTCGGGGACCACCAGCACGGCCGCGATCGGCGGCGTCGCCACGGTGCGTACCGCGTCGATCAGCTCCCGGCTGGCCAGTCGGGCACGGCGGGCCCCGGGCTTGGTCTCGGCGACGACCACCACCTGCGTCACACCGGGTGGTCCCACCCCGACCACCGCGGCCCGTGCGATCTGCGGCAACGACTCGACCTGCTGCTCGATCCCCACCGGGGTGAGCACGCCGTCGGAGGTGACGATGATGTGGGCCAGTCGGCCCTGCACCCAGAGCCGGCCGTCGGAATCGAGGTAGCCGACGTCGCCGGTGCGGTGCCAGCCCGGATTGCGGGAGCTGTTGCGCTCGGTCAGCCACAGCGCGTCGTAGCGGTCCTTGGTGTGCCCGGCCTTGACCAGGATCTCCCCGGTCAGCCCGGGAACGCATCCGGGCTGTTCGGCGGGCGTGCCGGTCGGGTCCAGAGCGGCGATCGCCACCTGGACACCGGGCAATGGCCGACCGACGCAGACACCGTCGCCCGGCTCGGTGTCGGCGATCTCGTCGAGGGTGATGTCGGTGATCGGCAGGACCTCGGTCATGCCGTACGGGGTGTGCGGCTGCGCCTTGGGCATCAGCGCCCGCGTCTGGGTGAGCAGCGCGGCGGGCACCGGCGCACCCGCGCTGAGCAGCAGTGTCACCCCCTCCAATGCGGCGCGCTGACGATCGTCGAGGGCGTCACCGGTGTCGATGACATTGCGGAGCGCGGCCGGTGAGGCGAAGACCGACGCGGCGTCAACCGCGGCGGTCGCCTCGGCGAGAGCGGTGGCGGTCAACGTCCGTGGCGAGGTCACGCTCATGTCCGGGATCGCCGAGGGGGCACCGAGGGCAGGGCCGAAGAGTGCGAACGGCGCGAACGCCGCCACGATCCCGGCGTCGGCATTCACGCCGATGTCGGAGAGCGCGTCTCGCATCGTGGCGAGTTGGCGATGGGTGTAGACCACACCCTTCGCCGGGCCGGTGGAGCCGGAGGTGAACAACACCGCCGCGTCGTCGTCCGGGCCGGGTGGGGCCGGCAGTTCGTCGACGTCGGCGCCGAGGCGGGCGAGCTTGCCCAGGGTCAGCGCGCCCCACGCGGCGGCGCCGGGGCCGGCCCCGATACGCCGTCCGGGCCAGCGCAGGGCGCGGGCGGCGGCGAGTCCACGACCGACGGCGACCAGGTACGCCGGGTCGGCGCTGCGCATCGCCCGGTTCATCCCGGCCAACCCCAGCCCGGGGTCGGCTACCACGATCACCGCACCGATGCGCAGGCACGCGTAGACGGCGGCGGTCAGGTCGGCGCCGGGCGGTACGAGCAGGGCAACCCGATCGCCGGGTCGCACCCCGCAGGCGGAGAGCCCCGCTGCGATCTCTCGGATCCGTTGCCACAGCAGCGCCCAGCTGACCTGCCGGCCGTTCTGCGCCAACTCGACGAGAGCGACCGAGCGGTCCTCGGCCCGCGCTGCCAGCTCGGCCCACAACGGACGCCACGGCGCTGCCGGCTTCGGCGTCGCGGGCAGGCCCGCGGGAGGCCGGCCCAGATCGACGAGCCACTGTGCGACCGCGTCGGCGACGTCGGCGTCCTCGGTGACCAGGTGACCCGCGCCTTCGAAGCGGTGCAGCTGCGCATGCGGCAGCCGCTCCCGCAGATCCCTCAGATGCGCGGCGCCGAAAACGGGATCGCGCGGACCCCAGAGCAGCAGTGTCGGGGTCTGCGCCAACGTGTGCAGGTTCTGCGCGACCCCTTGCAACGCCGGCCAGCTCGGGTGGTCGGCGCGCAGCGGAATGTCGGCGACGAAGCCACCGATCGCGGTCCGCCGGTCCATCGTCCGGTACGCAGCGAGGTATCCCTGCCGGACAGCCTCCGGCAGCCGCGGGTTGGCCAAGGCGAGGGTGGCCTGGAGGAACGTCGGCGTCCGGACGGTCACCGCCGGCAGCACACCGGGCAGCCGGGCCAGGCGGATCAGCACGGGCGCCGCCGAACCGGCAGGCTGGTGCACGGCGGTGTTGGTCAACACGACACCGCGGAGCTGATCGCGGTGACGCAGTGCCCAGCCCAACGAGATGGAGCCGCCCCAGTCGTGCCCGACCGTCACCACCGGCCCGGTCAGTCCCAGCGCGTCGGTGACCGTGCTGAGATCGTCGATCCGCTGCGCCAGCCCGCGTACCGTCCCGGTGCGCTCCGAGAACCCCATGTCCAGGTGGTCGACGGCGATCACTCGCCACGGCGGTGCGTCGGCCTGCGCGAACCGGGCCAACAGGTGCCGCCACAGGTACGACCAGGTGGGGTTGCCGTGCACGCAGAGCAAGGTTCCGACGGGTCGGACCGAGGCGTCGGAGTCGGCCGCAGCGGTGTCCAGGACGTGCCAGGTGCGCTGGATGCCCTGGCTGTCCCGGGCGGTGACAAACCGGGACCAGGCGGGGTTGAGGCCGGGCAGCCCCAGTGGTGGGGCAGCGTGTCGATCGTTCACCAGAGGACTTCCAAGGCGCAGGTGTTCAGGCCGGAGCCGACCCCCATGCAGAGCACCCGGTCACCGGGGTTGAGCGATTCGGCGTGATGGGCCAGGGTCATCGGCAGCGACGCCGGGCCGACGTTTCCCCACAACGGAAAGGTCTCCGGGACCTTTCCAGGGTCGAGGCCGAGCCGGTCGACGACACCACGCGTGTGGGCCACCGAGACCTGGTGCATCACGTAGAGGTCCATGTTCTGCCAGTCCCACGGCCCGGCGTCCGCCCAGGTCGCGGCCGCGAGGGCCACCCCCGCGTCGAGCAGGCCCTTCGCATCGGTACGCATCAGGGTGCCGTTTCCTTCGCACAGTTTGTGATGCTGGGTCGCCGCCCGACCGACTCCACCAACCAGCCGGTGGCCCTGTTTGTGGGTGTCGGCGGCAGCCAGCACCATCGCTGCCGCACCCGAGCCGAGGGTCAGCGTCGCGAACTGCTCGCGCACGTCGTCGCGGGTCGAGTCGGGCCCGCGCAGCCGGTCGATCGTCGCTTGTTGGGCCTCGCGGGAACTCTCCCCCGCCACGATCAGCGCGTACCGGATCTGCCCGGCGTCGATCATGTTGGCCGCGACCTGCATCCCGTTGACGAACCCCAGGCAGGCGTTGGCGATGTCGAAGTTCAGTGCCGACGGCGGCAGCTCCAGGGTGTGGTGGATCGCCGCCGCCGTCGAGGGCTCCAGAAACGCCCGTGACACGGAGGTGTTGAGCAGCAGGCCGACGTCACGCACGTCGACGCCCGCCTCCGACAGCGCCTTGGCCCCGGCAATCGCCGCCGCGTCGGCGAAGCCGAAGCCCTCCGGCCACCAACGCCGCTCCTGGATGCCGGCGATCCGCTGAAGCATCCCCCGACGCAGCCCCAGCCGCCGGAACGTCTCGTCCAACTGCTCGTCGAACTGATCAGAAGTAACGACAACCGGCGCCTCCTGGGCCACCACCGACAATATCGCTGTGTTCCTGTAGCGATACTCAGCGTTGCCCTGCGTCATTTAGCCTCCGCCCGTCACCCATCCCGAGGGCTCGAAGCTATCCACTCGGCCCCCCATCCACCAACAGTCGAAGGGCATCGCGGTGAACATCACTCACCTGCCCACACTCAACCGGCACCTGCACCCGTGAGTGTTCCGTCTCGTTGCGTTGGATGTGCCGGCCGTGCTGCGCCGCATCATCCCCGATTGCACAACCCCAGGTCGCCCTGCGATACAACGCCAGGTTCGCCTGCCCGTTCAGGACGCTGGTCTTTCCCCCGCGGACCTGACTCGCCACAGCATGAGGCCTCGATCTTGCTCGGTGAGGGCAAGGGTTCCGGTGGCACTGCGCAGGGTGTGACCGCACGCTTCTGAGTCAGTGGCGAAGGCGACCCCGGTAAGGCGGCCCGTGTCGTCCCAGGTGCAGACGCGGCCCATCTTGTCGGCGGTACGCAGTCCTTGGTTGTCGGGCAGCCAGACCGCGGAGATGATGCCGGTGGTGTGTCCGATAAAGAGGCGCCATGTTCGCGGTGTAGCGGTCAGGGCCCATCGCGTCAGCGTCGCTGCCGGCGTGGGTGGCAACTCGCGTAGCGCGGTGTGGGCGAGCGCCACGGGGGGCTTGACCCCGGATCTTGGACACGGTGGTGATTAATTACGCCGCGGCCGTAAGGGCAGCGGCGTGGTGTGCTTCGTAGGCGTTCGGGGAGATGTTGCCGCAGGCGGAGTGGCGCCGGCAGGTGTTGTAGCGGTGGGCCCAGCGGAACACGGTGCGGTGGGTGGTGAGCTCGTCGGCGAACGTCGAGGGCTCGCATCCCGAACCCTCGACGCCCATACCAACCCCGATCCGCTGCCGACCATCGACGAGTTCACGCAGGCGCTACGGCCACGGCCCGCTTTTTGACGCGGTCATAACGGCGACCGCGAAGCCGGGTTCGTCGCAAGGAGCGGTGAGCAAGGCTTCCCGGCAACGGGGGTCAGCCGCCGACGTGGATGCCTGGCCTGCGGGCCAGATCCCGCTCGGCGTTCTCCCGGATCTCTCGTACCAGCGTGAGTTGTCGCCCCGGATAGGGCCAGGTCCCGCATCAGGTGCGCGATGGGGCTGCCCTCGGACCACTCGAAATGGGCGTGCGCTCGCAGCGATGGCCGCCTGCGAGGAGGGCCAGGCGAGGGGCTGAGGAGTGCTCTGCCGGGTGATTCCTGCGGGATCGGTTCGGTGGCCTCCCCGGCGTGGTTAGGGTCCATTCAGTCGGGACCTGTCTCCTGTCACCAGGTCGGCGGGTGTCGTTCTTCCGGGTGCCCCGCGCGTCGCCGTTCAGGGTGCGGTACTGATACCAGGTCGCCGCAGGTGACGTGCAGTACGGGTGGAGGGGGCTCGGGTGCCTGACGTCTCGGCGGCCGGGCCGGGCGCGGGTGGTCGTGAGGTCGTCCGCGCCACGCTCGTCGTCGCGGCTCTCGGCATCGTGTTCGGCGACATCGGCACCAGCCCGATCTACACAATGCAGACCGTCTTCAACCCGGCCGATCCGCACCCGGTTCCGGTCAGCCGGGACAACGTGTTCGGTGTCGTCTCGCTGATCTTCTGGTCGGTCATGACGATCGTCACGCTGACCTATGTCACTCTCGCGATGCGGATGAGCAACGAGGGCGAGGGCGGCATCATGGCGCTGATCACCCTGTTGCGTCGCCGCAGTACAGGCAGCGCCGGGCGCATCGGAGCGGCACTCGCGACGGCCGGAGTCTTCGGCGCCGCGCTGTTCTTCGGCGACAGCGTGATCACACCCGCGATTTCCGTACTGTCCGCGGTGGAAGGGCTCAAGGTCATTGAGCCGTCGGCGGCGAGTCTCGTCGTACCCATCACCGTGGTGATCATCGTGCTGCTGTTCGCGGTGCAACGCCGAGGCACCGCCGCCGTGGGGCGTCTGTTCGGGCCAGTCATGATCGCCTGGTTCGTGGCCATCGGTCTCTGCGGCGCGGTCGGCATCGCCCGACAGCCCGCGATCCTCGCCGCCCTGTCCCCCACGTACGCGGTCGGCTTCCTTGCCGGGCACTTCCACATCGCCTTCTTCGCCCTTGCCGCGATCGTGCTCTCGGTCACCGGCGCCGAGGCCCTGTACGCGGACATGGGGCACTTCGGTCGACGGGTCATCACCCGCGGCTGGCTGTCCCTGGTGCTCCCCGCCTGCACGGTCAGCTACTTCGGCCAGGGCGCTCTGATCATCGCCGAACCGGCGAACGTGAGCAGTCCCTTCTTCCTGCTCACACCCGGCTGGGCGCGGATACCGATGGTCGTGTTGGCCACCGCGGCCACGGTCATCGCCTCCCAGGCAGTGATCACCGGCGCGTTCTCCGTAGCCGCGCAGGCCGCCCGGCTCGGCTACCTGCCACGCCTGCGCATCGCGCACACCTCGGCGTCAACCATCGGCCAGATCTACGTGCCGTCGATCAACTGGCTGCTCATGATCGCTGTCCTCACCCTGGTGCTCGCCTTCGGCAGCGCGACCGCCCTGGCGTACGCCTTCGGGATGGCCGTCATCACCACCATCACAATCACGACCGTGCTGTTCTTCTACCTCGCCCGCGCACGCTGGCACACGCCGCTGTGGTTGATCGCGGCGGGCGCCGGCGTCCTCCTGCCCGTGGACGTGCTGTTCCTGTCGGCGAATCTCACCAAGCTCGCGCACGGGGCGTGGTTGCCGCTGCTCATCGGAGTGGCGGCCTTCACTGTGATGAGCACCTGGCAGCGGGGCCGGGAAATCGTGACTCGCAAGCGCGAGCACCTCGAAGGACCCCTGCGTGCCTTCGTCGACGACCTACACAACGGCCGGCTCCCGCACACCCGCGTGCCCGGCACGTCGATCTTCCTCAGCCGGGCCATGGAGACGACGCCGCTGGCGATGCGGGCGAACGTCCGGCACAACCACGTGCTGCACCGCCACGTCGTCATCATGTCGGTGCAGACCCTGCCCGTCCCGCAGGTCTCCCCCGCGCACCGCATCGAGGTCGACGACCTGGGCTACGCCGGGGACGGCATCATTCACGTCACCGCCCGCTTCGGTTACCTGCAGACCCCGGACGTGCCGGAGGCCCTGCGACTGCTGGGGACAGGCCAGACGGAAGGCCCCGCCCAGGTGGACGTGGCCTCCTATTTCCTCTCGCCGGTTGACGTGGTCGCCGGACCCGCGCCGACGATGGCGCGCTGGCGTAAGCGGCTGTTCGTCGCCACCTCTCACGTCTCCAGCGACGCGACCGGCCACTTCGCGCTACCTCGGGACCGCACCGTCACGATCGGCTCCCAGATCGAGGTCTGAAGACCCAGGACCGCACAGGGGTACGCCGCATCGCCGCATCGCCGCAGCCGTGATTCCGTTCGCACGCCCAGCGCTTCGCCGCGAGCCTCCGGATGGCGCAAGGATGTCGGTCCGTACCTGCTGCACCTTGACCGGACCGGCCGCCTACTACAGGGACCGGCGCCGCTGCCGAGCGTGTTCGCCCCCCAGCCGCAGCGCGACCCCGGCCAACCTCGCCAGCAGCAAGGGTTTCGAGGGCATGGCCCAGTCGCCAGACGGTCGCACGCTCTATCCACTGCTTGAGGGCACGGTCACGGGTGATCCGGCGGGCGACGTGAGCACCGGGTGCAGTTGCGTAAGCCTGGATGCCTATCGGGCCGACGTTGGTCAGTCGTGGCCGCTGCCGACGTGGCGCAGGCGGTGGGCGGGTACCCCCGCCGTCACCAACTGATCCGCTATAGCGATCGAGGGGTAATCCAGGAAGACGGCGACACGTTGGTCGTCGCCAAGGTCGCAGGCAGCGGCGATGGTGCCGATGTTGATGGGGTCGAGTCCGTGGACGTCACTCAGGTCGACGACCAGTCGCAGCGGCCGGTCATGCCGGATGGCCCACACGACGGTGCGGCGCAGGTCGACCGCGTCATCGACGTCGAGCAATCCGCGTGGTCGTATGACAAGGGTGCCGTCTGAGCTGGTGTCGATGTCGACCGTGGCGCCGGCCATCGCGCTACCTTCCGTCACCTGATGTTTCCCGAGTCGTCAGGTTAAGGGCTGTGCGACGGGCGGTCGATCCGCTGATGCGAATGTTCACCCGGTCACGGTCAGATCACGAGCGCGGCCGTGATGAGCGCGGCGACCGCCGTCAGGTTGAGCGCCAGGAGCGCTCCGGTGAGGCGGTGATGCGAGTCGGGGTTACGGGCCAGTGGTTGCTGCAGCGCCGACCAGGTTGTCGCGCCGAACAGCGCCAGCATGAGGACCACCAAGATGATCATAATTGCCAACCCAGACGTCGGGGAACTGGCACTCATCAACGTCCCAGCAGAAGCGGGTGGCGGCAGGTTCAGGAAGGTGAACATTGCGCGAACGACCGAATGTCGCGTCGAGTCTCGGGGCACTACTCGCGGAGACACATGACGACATGCGAGGTGAGCGATGACCGAACCCGCCGCCAGTGGCGGTCTCGTCGACCCGGAGATCGCCCTGCAACGCCAAATCGAGACGCTCGGACAGCGTTTTCCGGACGTGGACCACGCCGAGCTTTCCACTCGCGTCCATGACGCGTACGAACGCCTCAAGGCCGAGTCGACCGTGGACGCGCACTTGGTCGCCATGACCGAAAAGCAGGTTACGGAGGATCTCCGTAGCGACGGCGAAACGGTTCACGTCCGCAGCGACGACGCAGCGTAGGACGGACCGTTCATCCGCCATCTCGTGGTGCCAGCGCAAGCAGCCGCAAGGGCGCGACGTCGGCCAGTGGTTTGGCGTCGCCGACCGGGAGGTCGGCCACCAGCAGTACCCGGCGGCCGACCGAGATAGTGTCGATGACCTGTCGGCCCATCATGGCGGCCGCGAACGCCGGTGCCGCCAAGGACGACACGCTTCATGACTCGTTGATGCCCAGAATGCGCTGCGTGCGCTTCGCGAAGCCGTCGTCGAACAGCCGTAGCACCACCCGCAACGGGGCTCTGGTTGCTGCCGACTGGGCCCGGTCCGTCTCGTGTGCGGACCGCCCGGACAGGGCGGTCTCCAGGTTGGCGACGTCGTCGGCGGTCAGCACCACCAGGGCCCGGCAGGTGTGTACGGAGGCGGCTCGCAGTGTCTCGAGGCGGGTCGCGTCGCCGACGATCACCGGCAGGCCAGCTCACGGGCGACGCCGATGCCGCGCGCAGACTCCGTCCGGTCGACGGCGACCACCGGGATGCCGAAGGCGTGCAGTTCTTCCAGCACCCGGGTGCCGATGTTGCCGAGCCCCCCGAGGACGACGTGGTCGTCGATCGGTTCGATCATGCCGCCAGCGGCGACCGCCAGCCGAGCGCGCACCAGCGAGTCCACCACCAGGGCCGTGACGGTGGGAAGGAGCGCCACCCCGGTGGTTATCAGTACCACCGCGGTCACCTTTTCGCTGAGCGGTGCGGCCGAGTCGGCCTCGGCGGCTCCCATCGTGGTCAGCAGCGTCAGGTAGGCGGCCTCCGCGAGGTTCACCCCGCGGGTGTACGTCAGCAGGACGCTGGCGGCGGTGAGCAACGCAGCCGTGCCGGCCAACGCCAGACGCAGATTGCGGCTGAACACCAGTCCGAGGGCCCGGAACAGGCGCGGCCGACGTCGCGGAGGCTTCACGCGGAGCCGCCCGTAGGCGCGGACCAGCACCAGGTCGGCCGAGCCCTGGTCCGCCTGAAGGACAACCGGCTCAGGGCCGGTCGTGCGAGCCAGGCCGCAGACCACATCCGCCCCGGCCGGGTCGACGTCACTACGCATCGCAGTACGCAGAAGCTCACCCTCGGGCAGCCGCAGGTACGTCGGCGTGGCGTCCCCGAGCGTGGCGGCGACGAACGCCGGTGCCGCGATCTCGGACCCGGAGAGTACGGCGCAGTCTCCGAGCATCGCGGCAACGCCTTCGCGGTGGAACTCTGCCTGGTGTCTTCGGACACAGCCAATGGGTAAACCGGCGTCGCACGTGGCCCGGGTAGCCCAGCCTCACCTTGCGATCACCTCCACCCGACGCTACGTCCGAGACTCGGGTCGGCGCTTCCGTCCCCGTCGTCCCATCAGCACGCCTCACACGATCAGGTGTGTTGCGACAAGTACTGGAAAGCGCCGGCTCGCGGCCGAGCTTGCTCTGCAACGATCAACTACAGCCAGTCATGTCGGTCGACCCGGCGGCGTCCGGATCTAGCCGATGACCGGATGTAGGGATTCAACCGGGCGGAAGTGCCGAGCAGCGATGGATCTACGGGCCGCTCGGCGATGCGGTTGTCCGTGCTTCGTCGCGACGAGGCAGCCGGTCAGGCTCAGGCAGGGAACCAAGCAATGCCGGCAGGGCGCCAAACACGAGGGGAAGGCCGCCCAGCTCGCTGATCCCGACCCATGCGATGTCGTCATGCTCATCAGGTGCGCGGTTGGTGGGGGAGCCGACCCAGTCTCTGATGTGCCAGACGCCCACGTGAACGGCGTCCTCGCCACTGCCAGCATGCCAGTCGCCCAACCGTGAAGCGGACTCCGCCAAAATGTGAACCCCTAGCTCCTCGCGCATCTCACGCGCGAGGGCCTGTAGTTCCGACTCACCCGCATCGACATGCCCCCCGGGCAGATCCCAGAGATCCGGGTATGCCCGGCGGGTCGGACTGCGGTGTACCAGCAGGACCGCACCGTTCTCCACGAGCGCGCCGCAGACGACGACATGCATGACGGGATTAGAGCACAGGGATAGGACAGGCTCGCTCCAGCCAGAGGGCACGCGCGGGCCTCCGGCTCTGCCGCCGTTCGTAGGCCCGGCCTGTTCGCCGGCCGTCACTGTTGCGTGGATTGCTTGGATCGCCCGCCGTAGAGGGCTACGAAGACGCGGTCCCGCAAGATCTCGTACTGCTGGCGGCAACGCCGAGGTGGGCCCGGCGGGCGTTGCTGGACTTGACCACCGACAACGACTTCCGGTGGCTGGAACTGGTCAGCTGTCAGGTCGACCTCGCGGCCGTCGGCCAATCGATTCCAGTAGTGGTAGCCGACCTTGGCCTCTCCCGCGAGGACCTCGCCGAGGATCAGCTCTCCGCCGAGCAGGTCCTGAATGATCAAGGCAGTCACCCCGCATTGACCACGGGCTGGGTTGCCGCTGTGCCAATCCTGCACATCGTGCGGGTCGCAGGTATCCGCTCCCCAGCCGCCGCGCAGTACCGGCCGCAGCATCTCCAGGTCAATCACGAGAGGGACTGATCGTTGGTCGCGCTCTTCAGACGTCACCCAGGAAGGGTCAGCCCTCGACCGGGTCGAGAGTCAAGGGATACCCCGCCTCGGTCCAGGCCGACCGAATGGCGCCACGAGCGGGCGCGCTCATCTGCAGCCAGAAGGGCATCCGCTGGGGCGGACGGCCCCTCGCTGCCGCGGCCTGACGCCCTTCCTCAGCTGAGGATCTCGGCCGCCTTGGTCATCGGCCCTCCTGCGTCACCGGTGTTCATCGTTCCAGCCGGTTCGAGCAACAGGATCGCAGTCTCCGTGCCGGCCCTACGGCGGTGGCCGATCCTGGTACACGGGTCTGTGCCACACCCCGGAGTCCTTAGCCGACCCGGCCATCGCCCGGATGCTGCTCGGTGGCATCCGCTACGCGGCGGGTGTCGACGCGGGCTGACACCCGATGGTCACCGCCCGATGGTGCGGAACCGCGCCCGCCCCGGGTGAGAGGCCGGGGCGGGCTGCCGTACCGAGGCTCGGCCGGCTCGCGGTCAGGGCGTCGTGTCACTTGCCCCCGTGGCCCGGGTGCTCGGGGTGCTCCGGGTGCCCGGGGTGGTTGTTCGGGCGCTTGAGGTGCGACAGGTCGTGCCGGGCCATCATGTTGCGGTCCGCGACGGACGCGCCCAACGCGAACTGTGGCCAGTAGCCCATGATCTCCTGCCGGCTGCGCTCGCTCCACCGACGCGCGAGTTCGCTGCGGGACTTGTAGAAGTTCATCGCGTACCCGCCGGAGTAGAGGCGCAGGAGCGAGTAGCCGCCGGGGTACTCCTTGACCGCGGCCACCTCCATCTGGGTGACGTTCGGCGCGACCGGGCTGACCGTACGCTTGTTGCGGTGGGTGTGCCCCGCGTGGTGCAGGAAGACGCCGGGCGTCTTGGCGTAGTCGTTCAGAATGGTCGTCGCCTGGTCTGCCTGCAGGGAACTGCCGGCGGTAATGGGGAATGCGGAGTCCTGCATGACCAGGGGGTGGTGGCCGAACACCAGCGTGGGCTGCTCGGCGTGCTTGGCCAGGTCGGCGCGGAACCAGGCGAGTTGGTCGGCCGAGAGGGCACCCGCGTCGCCGCCGTTGCCGGGCTTGTCGTACGTGTCAAGGCCGACGACGCGCAGACCGGAGAGGTCCCGGGAGAAGTAGGTCAGCTTGTTCCGCGAGAAGAACCCGTCGTGGAAGCAGTCGTTGCCCTGCCACTGGCCGACCCGGCAGGTGGAGTACGGGTCACCGGTGTGCGCCCGGTCGTGGTTGCCACGGGTCACGAAGTAGTCGGTGCCGTAGTCGCCGAAGCCGTCGAGGAGCGCTCCGGCGCGGCCGAGATCGGCCGGCACCGCCTCGGAGGAGATGTCGCCGGCGGCCAGCAGGTAGGACGGCTTGTGCCGCCGTACGTCCTCGACCAGGGACTGGAGCATGACCTCCGGGTACGGGGGAAGCCCGGGCTCCTGGGTGATGCCGATGTACTGGGGTTGACCCCCGACGAGCCCGGCCTGGGTCTCACCCATGTGCAGGTCGTTGCAGAGCACGATGGAGAAGAGGTACTTCCCCGGCGGCGGCTGCGGGGTGGTAAACGAGTACGGTCCCACCTCCGTGTCCAGCCCGTACGGTGACGTGCCGACCGCGTTGCCGCTGATCAGCGTGAACGGGGTGGCCGACGCTGCTCGGCCACGGGACCGGGCCTGGTAGTAGTAGGTCTGCCCGGGTTCGAGCCCGGTGAGTTCGACGTAGTGGTAGGCGGTGTTGGCGCCGATTCCGTGGGCGACCCGGTTCAGCCGCGAGGGGTGGGTGCCGTAGACGATCTCGCCGTCGGCGGGAGCGGGCTGCATCCGTCCGAGGCCGTCATCGGTGCCCGGTGCGCCGGTGTACCAGGTGATGACGGCGTGGTCCTCGGCCAGGGTCACGAGTTCCAGATTGACGGGCAGAACGTCACCTGGCCGACCCCGGTCGGCCTCGGCGGCACGGGCGGGGCTGGCGAGGGCGAGTGGACCTGCGGCGGCGGCCAGGGCCGACCAACGCAGCAGGTCACGACGGGTGAAATCGCAAGCGGGCATGACCGGGAAACCTAGGTAGGACGGATAACAAGATCCCCGGCGTGACCTGGCCGGATGGTGTCCAGGAGAAGAAGATCGGCACCGTGAGCTGCGGACACACGCAGTAGCGTGCCAGACCCCGTGAGGTGGATAACACTGCCCGCTGCCGCAGTCATGATCGTCGTAGCAGGATCAGATCGCTGCGGTGGTCGAGCCCGATCGGTTCCCAGGCGCCTGGCCGGCGGAACCTCTGCACATCTGGCGTATCTGCCTCTGCACGAAGTTGGCTCCGGCAAGATTTTCGTAGCCGGAGATCGCCATGGCGTCCTGACCCGGTGACGGGCTCAGACTTCCTTATTGTCGACCCAGCAACAAAACGGGTCCGTGGTGTCCTCGTCGCCCATCTCGGCGGGCTCCGCCACGATCTCCAGCCCGGTCGCCGGGGCGGTGACCCCGAAGGTGCGGTGCAGCCAGTCCCGGTAGGGCGCATTGACGATCTCGTGGTCGGCGTCCCACGGCTCGGGTGGCGCGCTGAACTCCTCGTTCCAGCAGATCTCCCGGTAACCGATCGCCAGCAGCCGCAGAAAGTCGACCGCATCATCGGCGAGCACACACGTCATCATCGAACCGCTGCCCGAACCGAGATGAACGATCCTCACCTGTCCCCGACCGTCGCGCCACAGCGCGGCCATCGAACCCTCGCCACCAGTCTGCGCGAACGGCCACAACCGCGCGGCCGCATCCGGGACCGACTCGTCGAACCATGACCGTGCGTACGACAGGGTCTGCTCGGCGGTGTAGCCACGCAACTCGATCGAGGTGCCCACCCAGCCGTTGTCGCTCAACGAGCCGTACAGATCCCCGTCGTGCCCTTTCACCACGAAACCCTGCTCGTCGACCCAGGCGAAGAGCAGGCGCAGCGGCTCCGGAAGGTCGAATCCGTCCGGCACCCGTGCCAGCGTCGTCTTGAGGAAGTCACCCACGCCCGGCAGCGTACGAGATCACCTCGCCCTCCCACAGTCCCAGCCGCACTGCACGGTCGCCGACGTGCAGGGTGCCGCCGACCAGCTGGCCGACCTCGTCGTGCTCCGGGTTCCAACCGCTCAGCACTCCCGCGATCACTGAGGCGAAGGGCTCCTCGCCGGAGGCGTCCCGCCCGACCCAGCGGCCACCGTCGTAGTCGTAGTCGTAGGCCGACCGCCAGCCCTCGTCACCCGGAGCCGTCGGCACGATCGTCATGGACCAGTCGCTGCGCCCGTCGAACAGCAGGCCACGGCCGTCGTCCACGACGAGGTGGACCGGCCCGGCGGTGAGATCGACCGGGTCACCGGGCCAGTGCCAGGCCAGCCGCGTGACCGCGGCCAGGCGGCAACCGATCAGCATGTCCATCAGAATGGTTTCGTCAGTTTCGTGCCTAGTAGTGACCGTTGGTGTCGTAGAACCGGCCTTGGCGCCGCAGCACCGGCGAAACCGCCATTTGAGCCGTACGGGCGGGGGTCGTTGCCCCCCGCATCATAGAGATGTCACTGTTCACACAGCTCTACGAGGAGCCCGCAGCCAATCCGCCCTCGGTCCGCGATGTGTTCGATTCGTCGACCGCCACGACCGCTGGCGCGCCTCAGCACGAGTCAACGCACTGATCTGCCGCGTGCCGGCGTGCCGGGCCTGCTTCGTTCGGGCCTGGCGCAGTGCGGGTCGTGCCGATGTGCGGATGATGTTTCTGGCCCTCGGTGGCTTGCTGCCGCTGCCGGGGCTCAGGGCGGGCGGCGACCGCCGGGCGGCGCTCCGAAACGTCCCGCGGCTCTGCTCCGGTGGAGTTCGCCATCTCCGCTCTGCGGCCGACGCGGAGGCATCTCTGGTCGAAGAGTTTACGCAGGTGGGTGGCTATTCAAGACAGCCTGAAGGGCGGCCCGTGCAGTGGCTTCTTGCTCGATCGTGTAGCCCCGGTGCAGGCAGCGTTGCGCGAAGGCGCCGACCTGATCGGGGCGTTGTGCGAGCTGCTGGAGGCGGCTGCGGCTGTGAGTGTTGAAGGGCCGGCCTTCGTCGTGCGGCACGGTGCCGACGTCTACGACGTGGATGGTGGTGTCCGACGGCAGGTTGTCGTGGATGCGGGCGGTGATGCGGACGCCGCCGAGGTCGGCGTCCGCGCAAATGACAACCCCGGAGGTCTGCTGCGCCGCCTGGACGATCATCGACACGACGGCGTCGGGCGGCTGCCCGTGGCACCAGACGACCGGCAGGTCGGCCCGGGTGTCACAGACCGTTTCGGCCGCCTGCCGGTTCTCCACGACCAGCAGGACATCGCCCGGCTCGGTGACGGTCAGTCGCGGCAGCATGTGGGGGCTCAGCCGGATGTCGTGCGGCCCGGGCATCGCCGACAGGTCGAGGATGGAGCCGTCGGTCGTGTGCAGCAGGATCGGGCCGCCGAGCCCGATGTACGGGTTGCGGGCCACGCCGAGTGCGATGAGTGTCTCGTGGTCGAAGCCCATCGCGGCGAGCAGATGGTTCACGTCGTCGCGGGCTTTCGTGTCCTTGGCGTGACTCTGCACGAAGGCGCGAAGCGAATCGTGGCTGCGGCCCTCGGCCAGGTCGGTGGCGGCGCGCACCGCCCACAGCAACCGGTCGGGATGATCGGTATCACGGAGTGCCCGGCTGGCATCCGGCCAGTCGTCGGCGATTTCCGACGCGATCTGCTCCGCCCTGGCGCGGAGGGTGGTGGTGTCGTCGCGACGGCGGCTTCGGCGCTTTTGCTCGGCTGCGGTGAGGTCGGGGTGCGGGTACACGCGGCGTGGCGGCTGGGCCAGGGCGTTGCCGTTGAGGGTGTAGCCGATCGTGACGCAGCCGGATTCGGCGAGTTCCAGCATGATGCGCAGCGCGTCTGTGCCGAATTTGCTGTTGACACCGGCCCAGCTGTGCTCGCTGCGGATGACCCAGCTCCAGTCGCTGTCGCTGAGCAGGCCCTCCGGTCGGCGGGGTGCCTCGCTCGGTTCTGCGGTGCGGAGCCGTGCAGAGCGTGGCCTCGGTCGGCCTCGGCTGTCGCGGGGGTAGCGGCCGCTGGGAGGCAGTGGTGCGTCGGCGACGAGGCCCGGATAGTCGCGGATCCAGCTCAGGGTGATCTCGGGATCCGGTTCCCTGTTAGTGGTGCCGTCGGTGTCGGTCATGTCTGCGGCTCCGGCCGGAACGAGGTCATCCAGTCGGAGAGCAGTTGCACCCGGGCGGTGTCGGCTTCGCTGCCGATGACGATCGGTGCCTGGTTGTACGGCATGACGTCGGACGGGCGGCGCAGCTTGATGTAGAGGCTGGACGCGCCGATCGCGTACCTCTCCATGTCGTCCTGCAGGGCGCCGACGACGCTGATCGCCCGGTCGCGGCCGATGTTCTCGAACAGGGCGACGGCGTCGCGGCGGTGTGCCGCGCCGAGGTTGCGGCCGAGTTCGTCGAGGACCAGCAACAGCGGCCGGTCCTGGGCGCCAGCGAGTGCTGCCGCGCAGACGAGCTTCACGGCTTTGTCGTCCATCTGGGCGGTGTTGCCGCGCAGCCGGTACGACGACGGCGGTTTACCCTCGCCGCGCCGCCACCGTGGGGTGATCGTCCACTGCCACGGCTTCTCCGGGTCGGCGGGTGCCTCTGGTTCCGGGAAGTCGAGGTTGCCGCCGTAGCCGCCGTAGGTCTGGTCGAGCCGGTCGAACTCGTCGGACACCTGCCGCAGCTTCGCCTTGATCGCTTTGGCGGTAGTCGACCGCAACGCCTCCGACGTTCGCCGAGCCTCGTCGAGCGCGGCCTTCGCTCCAGTCAGGGTGATCGTCTTCGCCTGCCGCTCCCGCTGGATCTGGGAGGCGTTCTCCCGGTCGACACGCTCATGATCGGTCAGGAAGTTCCCAACGATCCGCAACACATCGGGGATCAGCCGCACATATGCACCTCCGGTGCGCCGGTCGGCGCGTTGCTCGTCGACGACGCGCAGTTCCTCCGGCCGGTTCTGCTCCGGGTCACCGGGCGGAAAGCACGCGGCGCGCACCTCGTTGGCCAGCCGCGCGCACACCTCGTCCCACTCCGCCGGCGGCCGCATCGCCTCGCTCTCGTCGAGCGTGAGCAGGTGCTGCTCGGCGGTACCCACCGTTCCGGTCCACTGAGCGTTCAGGCGGGGAAGATCGAGATCTGTACGCTGCTGGAGCAGTGCACTCCACTGTCTGCGGTTCTCTTCGAGTTCCTTCTTCAGGGTGGCCAGAGTGCGGCTCGCCGTGTCGATCTGCTGGGCCCGGGCGGCTTTCTCACCGAGAGCGGCCTCGTAGCCGATCTTCGCCTGCCGCAACGGTCCGTCGAGTTTGCTCAGCTCCACTTCGATGGCGGAGTTGCGATCACGGAGCTTCGTCACCTTGCCTTGAACCGCACCAGCCTCGGCCTCGGCTTTAGCGCCACGCAGGTGCGCGTCAGCGCGGCTCTTGGTCCGATCGGCCTCACGGATCCCCTCGTCAGCCTCGTCGTCCTCGCCGGCGGCTTTCTCCAGTTGATCCTGAGCGGCTCGGATTCGGCCAGCGCGACCGGTCAGGGCCTCCGGGAGACCGGCGATCCCGTGCACACCAGCCACAGGATCGATATGACCGTCAGCACCGGCGCGCTCTGCCAACGCCGCGAGGAATCGACCCACCGGCAGGTCGGGATCCGCGGCGGCCGGCAGGCCTGGCCCGAGCAGGTGGTCGGCCGGGTCTGCTTCGACCAGCAAGCTTCCAGGTAACGCGGCCAGTAGTTGGACGGCTTCCTGAGCTTGGTGGTGAGCGACGGCGACCGCGTGCCGATAGGGCAGCAGCCGAGCTTCCCATACAGGCCGCTGCTGTTCGGTCAAGGAGATCGTGTCGACCAGCGGCGCAGCGGTGATGTCGTTCGCCCGTAGCAACCGGACCTGGGCGACCGCGACATCCTCACCCTTCTCCGCCGCCGACAGCGCCGCCTTGGCAACCCGCAGCGCGTGCTCGGTACGGCCTTTGATCCGCTCCGCTGCCTGAACCATTCTCCCTGCTTCGGCGATCTCTTCCTCGGCCTGTTCAACGGTGCGCCCGTCCGCGACGGCCGCGACGGCTTGAAGGGTCCGCAGCTGTCCACCGAGGGTTTCGATCGAGCCGACGTTCTGATTCTGCTCGACCTTCAGCGCGCTCTCAACGGCCTTCTGATCCTCGTACGTCTTGATCCGGGTTCGGCAGCTCTCGTCGAACGCCTTGTCGTCGGACAGCCGATGGACCTTCTCACCGGCTGTCTCGATCTGCGCGTCCAGTTCCTTGCGCCGACGCTCCTTCGCCTCGACGTCTTGGCCGATCCGCTCCGATTCGTGGAAGCCGTCAACCAGGTACCGGGCGCAACGGCTTCGCCAGCTGTCACGCGCCTCGGCCAGCAACGTCCGGGCACGCTCCCGTGAAGCGATGCCGTCCTCCACCACCTTCATCCGGTCGTCCCACAGCTCGTATTCCTCCTCGGCCCGCGCGGCCCGCCCGGCATGTTCGTACTCCTCGGCCCGGGACTTCTGTTCCTGTTCGATCTCGGCGGTCAGGCCGGTCAGCGCACCGATGGCCTCGAAGATCCGTTCCGGGGTCAGCTCGTTGAGCGGCTGGGCGAGCAGGTTCGCGGTCGGGCTGGCCCGTACCGAGGTAGACAGGAAGGACACACACCTGACCGTCGAGCCGTACAGGGTACGGGCGAGCCGGTTGGCGCGGATGTCGGTGCGGCCGTTGCTGCGCGGCAAAGCGTCCCACAGGCCATCGGCGCCACCGGCCCGCTCGTCCTCCGTGTCACCGAACGGCACGTGCAGCCGATGGGCCCACCGCAACTCCACGTGCGGGCTCTGCCGGTTGATCCGCAGCCACACCGTCAACGCCGACGCATCCAGCTCCTCCGCCGTGGTGGCCTGCGGCGGCACGAACACGCCGATCAGGTAGCCGCGGTCGGCGTTGGCGTGCATCGCCTCCTGGCCGGCGAGCTCGGCGGTGAACAGCAACTCAGCCGCTGCCTGCGCCCCCGACTGCAACCGCCATTGCTCGTCGGCGTGCAGCAGGCTCAGCCCGGCGATGAACGACGACTTGCCGGCACCGTTGGAATCCGAGGGCCCCTGTCCTGCCACGGTGATCAGCCCACGAGCGGTGATCGGCACCGGGTGAGTCGACAGCCGCGAGATGTTGACCATCTGGATGCCGGCGAGGACGCGCGCTCCGACGATGTCCTCGACGACTCCGTCCGACGGCACGGCTACAGACGTCAACGCTGCCCTCCCACGCGGTTGTGCCGGCGTTCCCGGATCGCTGCGGCCAGCGGATGGTCTGGTGCCGCAGCGAGAATCAACTGGTCCTGCAACTGCTCGCGGGCGGCCGGAGTCAGCCGCGACAACTGCGGGCCCGGGACGTATCCGCTGTCGTGGTCGCCGCCGCGAACCGTTCGGAGCAGCCCGCACGCGGTCAACCGGCCCAGGGCCGCTCTGACCTCGCCGACCGGCACCTTGCTGTCACGGCTGACGTCTTGCAACGTGGTTGGGTACGGGCTCTCCCAGGAGTCCGCAGCGATCTGCTCATCGCTGCGCGGGATCGCCACCGAGTAGACCAGCACCAGGACCAGAACGGCCCGGTCGGCGAGCGACAGCGGCTGCCACCCGGTCTCGGTGAGCTCAATCCGTACGGCGTCGTCGAACCCGGACGTGAAATGCAACTGGTCGACCGTCACCAGTGTCCGGCCGGTTCGGCGAAGTAGCTCTTCCAGCCGCTCACGGCTCGTCGCATCGCTCAGCGCGGGCAGGAACTGCCGGTGCACCGGGCCACTGCCATGCTCCAGCAGCGCGTACGCGGCTTCGACCAACTCCCGCTGCCGATCGGGCAACGTCCCGAGCACCTCTTCAAAGATCGAATTCGGGCGGTTCACGACCGCTCCGGCCCGTCCTCAGCGGTGTCGGGGATCAACCGCCACAACTCCCGAACAGTGCTCAGCTCCAGCGACCCGAAGGACGCGATCCGCGGACCGATCCGCACCGTGTCCGCTCCCTCCAGCAAGACCCAACCGGATACCGAAAGGCGCCGGAGCCCCGCGGACAGCAGTTGCTGACGACTCACCTTGTTGCGGCCCGGCACCAGCCGTTGCAACACCTGACCGACATGACCGGCCGAAGCCGGCAACCCGGGCCAAGGATCCGTCGCGGGATCAGGCCAGCAACACCGCAAAGTCGCGGCCAACACCCGCAGAGTTCCCTTGCTGTCCATCATCGAAGAGCCCGGCACCCCGTACTCCATCAGAACAGCCGGTCCCGCGCTGTCGGGCAGGTTCGGGATCAGCCACACCGCCCTGGCGTCAGCCTCCACCAGACGACGCAGCCCGGCCGGTGTCGGCCCACCAGCGGAGACCCGCTGCGGACCGCCGGACCGAATCCGCGCCCACCACAGGGCCGCATCACGCTCGTTCACGCCGCCTCCTGCTGGTCCCGGCGGAACCAGCCGTCGGAGACCCACGTCCGCGTGGACGTCACATCGACACGCCACCCATCACCCCAGGTCACCGTGTACGGCAGCTCCGGGCGTAGATGAATCGCGGTCACCTCCGACAACACACGCCGACCGGTCGGCCAGTCACCCGCGTCGGCGAGAAGCTGCGCCACCGTGACCACATCCCGCCCGGCAAGCAACTCCTCCGCGCGCTGAGCCAACAGCCTCGCCTCCGGGTCGACGTCGACTTCCGTCGGCGGAGGCTCCTCGTCGACACGCGGTCGCGGCGGCGGCACCCGGCCACTATCGGACTGCAGCCCTTCCTCCACCGCGTCCAGCAGATCGTCGGTGGTGAAGAACGGCTCCGGCGCGTCGAACAGCAAACCGTCCAGCGCCTGCGCCAGCCCCTCGGTACTGCTGTCCCGCGCGAACGTGCGCCACCGCTCGGTCGGCAGCAACCCCAGTGCACGGGTCTTACCGGCGTGCGCCAGCAGCCGCCCGGCCGCGGTGTTCAACGCGTCGCGATAGGCCGCCAGCGCCATCCGGAGCTGCGTGCACTCCGGCAACAACTGCGGATGCCGGTCCGCGGCCGCGTTGTGATACACCCGCGCCTTGTCGACCAGGTCGCTGTTACCCAGCAGCGGCTGCGCCTGCGTCCGCAAGGACTCGACCGTCGCCGACTTCGCCAACTGCATGATCGGATTCGCCAGCAGCCGGAAAACCGTCGTCATCTCCAGCAACTGCTCGCGCACCACCTCCGGGGTCGTGTCATCGTCGTCCAGCGCCAGCCGGGCCATCGACAACATCCGGTGCAGCTCCGCCTGGCCCCCGGTCTGCGACAACCGGCGCAGAAAGAGCAACATCACGTACGGCGCGAACGTCGCCTGGTAGAACATCTCGTGCGGCCGCTCGTTGATCCGGGTCACCGCACGGTACGACCGCAGCACCTCGAACCGGCGCCGGACCACATCCGCCGGCACCTCCGGACATGCAAGCACGGCCTGTTCGATCGTCATCCCGGCTGGCCCCGCGTCAGCGAACGCCTGCAAGATCGACTCGTCGACCCCGACCGAGTCCGCGTCGTCCACCATCGCGTTGGCGTTCCGCGCCAACACCGCGAAGACCTGCCGGTAGATCCCGAGAACAGCCGATTCGGCAGCGTAGTCATCGAACGTCAAGGCCGCTGCATCGCTCATAGGAGGTCGACAATATCGCGGCAAGCCAGCAAGCAGGAGAACCTGCGTACGCCAAAGCTACCGGATGCTCCCCCGGCCTTCGACTGCGAGATCATCGGGCAGCTCATAGGCCGCGAAGGTATTTGAGGACCTCCAGGACGAGTGTCATGGTCGCGCCGAAGGCCGCGCCGCCCGCGATCACCGCCGTGGAGGGGTCGGCTCCGCTGTGGTGGAACAGCACGGCTGCGACGACCCCGACACAGCCGGAAATCACTACGGCGACCGCGACAGACCGGTGTTCGCGGGAGAGGTTGCGTCTGGTCATCGGGCACCGCCAAACAGCCGGCGGACTACCACGTCGCGGGTCTCGGCGACCCGGGCGGCCAGGTCGCGCGCCGCCACGACCTCCTCGTCAAGTGCGCGTAGCGCTGCGACCAGCGACTGCTGCCGAGCCTGCGGCGGCAACGGGATCTTCATCGCCGCGACGTCCGCTGCGGTCACGTATGCGGTCACGGTAGCCCGTGCGAACGCCTTCATCCCATCCGTGCCCGCTGCGGAGCGCAGATATGCGTACAGGTAGTAGGGGTTGAGGACGTCGGGGTCTGAGACTCGCAGACGCAGCAAGTTTGTGCTCAGGAGCCAATTCGACTCGGTCGGCCGCACGATGGCGGGTGCCGTAAGTGCCCCGGTCCGCACGCATAGCACATCGTCGGTGCGTAGCCAGTAGTCCTCCAATGCCTTAGCGGTCGCTCGCGGGGCTCGCGGCGGTTTGTCCGCCACGATTCTCCCGTCACGCAGGTGCCGCGGCAGGACGATGGGGACTCCCTGCTCGTCGGATCGCTCTTCAGCTCGCAGCCGCGAGTATGAATAGCCCGCCTTGACGTCGCAGACGTCGCCAAGACGGACGATCTGCGCGCCGAGCGGCTCGGAAGCAACGACCGCTGCATCCTCGGCCGCCCTGCGGCAGTGGAAGGCCCGCGAGTAAGTCGCGCCCAGGCCGGCGCGGGCGGCGTCGGCGTCGGCGTCGGGGGCACGGAGCCCTATCGGGCCTGGTAGGTACTCCGCCGGGTTGAGCGAGTAGGACTCCGGCCGGATGACGGCCTTGGTGACGGCGGCACTCAGACCCTCGATGCCCGGGTGTGGCCGACCGGCCGCACGGTCGGCAAGGAACGATCGCCATGCTCTCAGGATGTTGGCCTGGCCTCCCTCATCGAGCAGCGTGCGGCTACCGCTTGACACACCGAGGTTCACCGCGTCGACGACCAGGATCGGCTGGTCCGTCCCGGGTGCCCGCCGGACGATCCAGACGCTGGTTGCAATGGACGTGCCGGCGTACAGGCCGGGTGGGAGGGCAATGACCGCTTCCACCATGGAATCGTCGACCAGCCGGCGGCGGATTTCCCGCTCGCGGGCATTGGCCGAGACGGCGGCTATCCGTGGCATGATGATTGCAGCCCGGCCATCGTCGCTCAACTGCTCGATGCAGTGCAGGAGCCAGCGAAAGGCGGATCGGGCTGGCGGTGGTGGGAATGGCTGCCAGTCGGTGTTGGGGCGCCGGTCGAGCCACGAATCGCTCCCGAACGGCGGATTGGCAAGGACGTGCGTGACCGTTGCGCGCCGAGCTTGTGCCGCCAAACGCAGGTCGGCTGGTTCGCCTAGGGCCAGCAGGGTGAGTCCAGAGAGGCTCAGAGCCGCAGCATCGGGGCCGAGCCCGTGCAGCCGTAGGGTACCCGGCCGGGCCGCCACGTCGGCCGCAGCGATAAGCAACTCGCCAGCTCGCAAGTACGGGTCGTAAACGGACTCGGCAGAATGGTCGATCACTGCCTTGGCAAGGAGGGCCGCAACCGTGCGCGGGGTGAGGAAGCCGCCCGGGGGCAGGGCGGCCTCGTACGCGTCGACGAGGGTGTGCACGTTCGCAGCGCCGAGTTCCGAGCTGCCGGACATGAGTCCCCGGACCTCAGGGACGCCTTCCGGGGTCAGCCGCCGCAGTGCGGCGAAGACCTCGGGCGAGACGCCGTGACGCCGCGCCGCCTTCCCGGCGGTTGTCGCGATGCGGTCGATGAGCCATCGCGCCCCTTCGGCCCCTGCATTCGGCGCGATTAGATCGTTCAGCCCGGCCCAGCCCTGCGGGTCCCGCTCGCGGAGAAAGATCAACGTGAGGCGCAGAATGAGGTTGTCGATCTCGACGGTCGTGGGATCGCCGGGCAGGTTCATGCCAGGCATGTGGCTGGGCGTCGCCGCGGCGAGGCTCCGCAGGATCCGGTCGGCGTAGCTGCACTCGGTCCCGTCGTCGGCCGCGCGAATCGAGCCGTGTACCTGGCGGGACTCGAGCCACTCCAGCACCTCGGGAAGCGCGAAGCGGTTCTCCCCGACGGGACGTGGGAAGTCGCGGCGCTTGGCCCATGAGGTCACCGCCGCGCGGCTGACCCCGGCCAGCCTGGCAATCTCCGAACGTGTGACTTGCTGCATCTCTCTCCCCGGCCATCGCAAGTGGACTTGATCGAAGGTAGAGGACACCGGGGACACCGGCAACCGTGAGCACCCACAGATGCTCACCCGCCTTTTCGTTGACAGAAAGCCACGACAAGGGTTTTCTAGGGCCTGGACCGCAGAGAACGGGCGCTGAAAAAACTTCGTTAACTCTCCAGGTGTTAACCCACCAAAGGACTGGGTTGCTGAAACGATAGGTGACGCTTCGCCGCGTTCAGCCCGCTTCGTGGCAGTGGGGCCGGCCGGCCCCGCCCATGCGGAGCGGCTGGAGACCGTTCCCGGCCGCTCCGACATTCGACTGTCGGAGGTACGGCCTCGGCTTGGAACCACCGGCGGCGAGCCAGGTCGCCGGGCTCAGGTTGGCGGCTGGCGGGTCGCGTCACGCGGAGACGGTTTCGTGGGGTTGGATTCAGGGCGTCGCCGTGTGTCTGGGAGCGCCGCCGTGAATCCGTATGATCAGCTTGCTGGCCTTGACCTTCCGACCCTTCAGGTGTTGGAGGCGGCTCTGGCGTTGGGTGGCCTGCTCACCGAGGCGGAGGTGTCGGCGTTGGTCGGTGCCGACGCGACGCCATACCTGCAGCGTGCCGCCGATGCGGGGCTTGTCGCGCGGCTGCGGGGCCGGCTCACGGTAAACGGCGTACTGCGGGAGGTCTTCGCCCGTCCGCTGGGTGTCGGCCCGGCCGCTGCACAGCTCGCCGCCGTGTTGAACGTCGATGATCTGAAGGTCGTGGCACGCAACCTGGGGCTGCCCACGAAGGGCCGCAAGGCGGACTTGCTGGAGGCGGTGGCGGAGTTCTTCCTCGACATGGAAAACGTGGACGCTCTGGTCAAGCGGATGCCGGCCGCGACGCGGAGGGTGTTGGAGGAGGCTGATCGCGACGGTGGACGGATCCGTCGCCATGGCGGAAGCGGCATTGCACACCGGAGCCGGTACACGAGCCGCTATCGGCAGGTGCATCCGCTGGATTGGGCCGAGGAGCACGGGCTGGTCTACCGGGTGACCTGGGAGGACTATCAGCTGGCGGGTCAGGTCACGCTCGCTTTGCGAGGGGCGGACTACCGGGTGCCGTTCCAGCCGCAGGAGCCACCGGTTGCCTGGCATGCGCCGGATCCCCCGGCAGTGCGCCGCGACGCCCAGGCGCAGGGCATTGCCGTGGTCGGGCTGCTGTCGGCGCTGCTGGACGGGGCTGGACGTGAGCCGCTAGTCACGGTCAAGGCCGGCGGCGTGGGCGTGCGCGAGCTGACCCGGACGGCGAAGACGCTGGGAGTGACGGTTCCGACCGTGCGGCTGCTGCTAGCGGTCGCCCAGGGGGCCAGGCTGGCCGACCTCGGCGACCGCGTGGTCCCGACGGCCGCGTACGACCGCTGGCTCAAGCTCGGTCTGGACCGGCGGCTCGCGGTGATGCTGAAGGCGTGGCGCGAGCTGGAATATCTGCCGTCGTCGCAGACTGGGCCGTGGGTTCCGGAGGACCGCCAAAGCTGGTCTCCGCAAGCCCGGATGGCCGTGCTGCGCGCGTTGGGTGACAGGGCGACGACGGACCTCGAGCAGGCAGCGCAGTGGATGTGGTGGCGGCAGCCGCTGACCTTCGGCGGCACCACAACCGTGCGCCGCCTGCTGGACGAAGCCGCAACCCTGGGGATCCTCGGCGCGGGCGCTGTCAGCCCTGCCGGGCATGCGCTGCTGGCCGACACGGACATCGCCGAGGCAGTCGGCGACCTGGGTGGGGTCGCCCGTACCGCCCGGCTGCAGGCCGACCTGACCGCGGTCGTGGCGGGAACACCGAGCCCGGATCTAGCTGAGCTCCTCGGTGCGACCGCCGTCGTCGAGTCCCGCGGCACGGCCACGACCTGGCGCTTCAGCCCCGCGGCGGTACGCGGCGCGTACGACGCAGGCTGGACCGAGCAGCGCTTGTCCAAGGCCCTGACGAAGATCGCCGAAGGCGGACTGCCGCAACCACTGGTCTACCTGCTGGCCGACGTCGCCCGCCAACACGGGTCGGTACGGGTCGCGCCCTTGGCAAGCACCCTGGTCAGCGATGACACCGCGCTGCTGGCGCAGATCTGCGCCGACAGGCGGCTGGACAAGCTCAACCTGCGTCTGCTCGCCCCGACCGTGCTGGCCAGCCAAGCCACCACGGCTGACACGATGGCCGCCCTGCGCAAAGCCGGCTACGCGCCACGCCAGCAGAACGCCGACGGCCGCGACGTCATCGAGAAGGCCCGCCGCCACCGCGCCTGACGGGCTGGAGAGCACCATGCTGATCGTACGCGCGACCAAGAAACTCCTCGATCACACCCACCCGCCTCGGGCTGTCGAAGGAGACCACGACACGACCCTGCTGGGCCCGTGGTACGCCACCGCGCTGTTCTGGCGGCCCCGGCTGGCGCTGCTGGTCAACGAGCGAACCCTGCTACCGGTCCTGCTGCCCCTGGCACCAGCGCGCAGCCTTCCCGCCCGCGTCCCCGACGAGATCGCGACGGTCCTCGACGCCCACCAGGTGCCCAGGGCCTTCATCGCCGACGAGCTACGGCAACGCCGAAGTTACCTTCACGAGCCGCGTGCGACTGGAGTGGCACTTCGTCTACCACCCGGGGATGAACTATCTCGACCTGCTGTACGCGGGCGCGTCCGAGCTGATGCCGACCAACCCGCACTACTAGGCACGGGCTAGGTGTGCTGTCCGGGGAGGTCGGTTGAGGTTGTGTGACGACACGCTTTGATGTCGTAGGTAGGTGAAGGCCTCCGGTTGTGGAGTGGAGCTGTCGAGGAACCGCTCCGCCAACCAGGAGGCCTTCATGTCCCACGCTAATGCTGCTTTGACTCCTCGCGCACGACTGCGCCTGGCGCGCCTGATCGTGGATGAGGACTGATCAGTCGCTGCGACGCTGAATCTCAACAAAGCCAGGTACCACCTCGGCGAGATGTTCGGAGAGCTCGCGCACCGCCGGCTGACGTGCACGGATAGGCCGCTAACCGCGCGTCACGCATTGTCCCCGTCGGTCGAGCGGATGCTCGGTATGCCAACACAGTGCACAGACCGACTGCCACCAACTCCGGTCCGACAGTCCTTCGACCAGCGCCGGCGGACTGCTTGTCCGACTCGACCGCGAAGATCCTTCGTAGAAATATCGGCGTGTCGGACAACCAGCGTGACGATCTCGAGGATCCCCTGACTCGATGGCTCAACGGGCAGCCGCAGGCCGACCCGCAGCTGCCTACCGAACGGCGGCGTGGTCTGCGGTTTGCGTTCTACGGTCGGATGTCGACCGTCGAGCACCAGGACCGGGTGACCTCCCGGCACTGGCAACGGGACTGCGCCACTGAACTCGTCGCCGCTCACGGGGTGATCGTCGCCGAGTACTTCGATGTCGGCTGCTCTCGCCGCCGCGGTTGGTGGCAGCGTCCGCAGGCCGGCGCTCTGCTGGCCGCGCTCGACGATCCAGATCGCGGATTCGACGCGATCGTGGTCGGCGAGTACGAGCGGGCGTTCTCCGCCAATCAGCTGCAGCACCTGGCTCCCGTGCTTGAACAGCACGCTGTGCAGCTCTGGCTGCCCGAGACGGACGGGCCTGTTGATCACCACAAC
The DNA here is from genome assembly GCF_049841575.1 of Micromonospora sp. DT201. Lineage (NCBI taxonomy): Bacteria > Bacillati > Actinomycetota > Actinomycetes > Micromonosporales > Micromonosporaceae > Micromonospora > Micromonospora sp. DT201. The sequence continues at coordinate 55,439 of NZ_JBNCKP010000010.1, forward strand.
CCGACCCACCAGGCGCTGATGATGATGCTGGGCACCCAGTCGAAACGTGAGGTGCAGCGCGCCCGGTTCCGGGTCGTCACGGCGATGCGGGCCCAAGCGCGGGAGCAGGGACGGTATCTGGGAGGCCGGCCGCCCTACGGCTACCGACTCACCGACGCCGGCCCTCATCCAAACGCCGCCCAGGCGCGCTGGGGTCGCCGGCTTCAACGCCTCGAACCGGATCCGGCCACGGCCGGACACGTGCGGTGGATGTTCGCTCAACGCCTGGACGGCCAGAGTCTCGCCAGCATGGCGCGCGCCCTCAACGACGCCGGCATACCGTGCCCGTCGGGCGTCGATCCCGACCGCAATCCACACCGCAGTGGCGACCGGTGGACCCTACGAACGGTCGCGGCGATCCTCACCAATCCGCGCTACACGGGTCGGCAGGTCTGGAACCGGCAACCCGCGCACAACGACACCGCCGCTAGCCGCAGGGAGAGAGAACCGATCCGGCGGAACCCGACCGTGGACTGGGTGGTCTCCACGCAACAGGCTCACACCGCGCTGGTCAGTGAGCAGGACTTCGTCGCCGTCCAGGCCGTCCGCTCCCACCGCAGCGCCCACGACGGCACCACCCGCCGCTACCTGTTCACCGGCCTACTGCGCTGCGGACCATGCGGCCGAAGATTGGAGTCTCACTGGATCAACCAACGCCCCGGCTACCGATGCCGCCACGGCCACACCAGCACCCAACAGCCCACCGACCGCCGACGCAAGATCCTCTACCTCAGGGAAGACCACATCATCGCAAGACTCACCGACCATCCCCGCCTCCCCAGCGGGATCCAGACCCCACATGACCTGGTCGCACTCCTGCACAAGAGGAAGATCACCATCGTCTGCGACCAGGAGCACTGCACACCAACCACAGAAAGATCCGCGCAGGCCAACCTGCGCGGATCTTGATCAATATGTGGTGATGATGTGTCCGAGGGGGGACTTGAACCCCCACGCCCTATACGGGCACTAGCACCTCAAGCTAGCGCGTCTGCCATTCCGCCACCCGGACCTACACGTTCAGCCTACCTCGCCGACCCAGATGATCTTTCCATCAGATGGTCGGCCCGGCGGGCCGCACGAGGAGTTACTTTACACGCCGCTCGTGGATCATGCACATCGCCTTCCGGTGCCTTCCTCCCAGCGCTTTCGCCGCAGCTCAAACCGCCTCGCGCACGCTCATCGACACCATGCCGGGGCGTGTCCGGGTGGCGTCCGACGGCCCTCTGGCGGCAGCATTGCCACGTGTCCCATCCCTCCCCCCTGGCAGCCGCCCAGCACCGGGCCCTCGCCCTACGCGCCGCGGGCGACCTCAGCGCCGCCCGGCAGCTGCTCGCGGAGGCCGTCGGCTCCGCTCCCCCGCCTTACGGTGACGACCACCCCGAGATGCTGCACAGCGCGCACCTCCTGGCCCGGCTGAACCGCGAGGCGGGCGACCCGCTCGCCTCGCGCCGGGTGCTGGAGGAGGCGTTCGCGGCGGGCGAGCGGCGCTGGGAGCACTCCGACCCGGTGATGCTCGCCCTCGCCTTCGAACTCGCCGAGGTGGCGGAGGAGTTGGGCAACCGGCACGAGGCCCGTCGCAACTACACCCGCGTCGCCGCTGCCGGGCCCGCGGTGCTCGGGGAGCACCACCCGGCGGTACGCGCCGCCCGCCACTACCTCGGGCATCCCTCGTCGACGCCGAACGAGCAGCAGGGCCCACCGCCGACTCCCGGTCCGGACTCGGTCGCCGCGGCGACCGAGTCCGGCACCCGGTCGGCCCTGTCCGGCCCGACCTTGTCGATGGCGACCCTGGCCGCGATGCGGCCCTCCGCTGGTGGCCCGTCGGCCACCGGCTCGCCGTGGGCTCCGCCGCAACCGCCGGTCACACCCCAGCCAACCCCTCCAGGGGTACGCGGACCCGCCGCGCCCACCCGGCCCAACAACACCGCCACAGCACCGGCTCCAGTTTCTCGGCTGACGCCCGTCCAGCCGGCACCTTCCTCGGTCGCGCCCACGCAGCACACCCTGCCGTCCGCCGAGCCCGGGCCCACTCTGCCGCCGCGTCAACGCGCCGACCGACAATCGCCCGAGCCCACGGCGCCGCCGCGTCAACGCGCCGGCCAACAACCGCCCGCAACTGCCCGGCCATCGGTCGGCCAGCCGCCGATGCCGAGGGCCGACAGCCAGCCGCCCCAGCCGAGGGCCGAAAGCCACCCGCCCAGGCCGAGGGCTGAAAGCCAGCCGACGCTGTCATCCGGCCAGCGGCCACCACAGCGACCGCCGTCCGGGCCAGCCGTAGCGCCCCGTCAACGCATGGGCGACCAGGTGACCCACCAGACGGTCGACGTGCGACACCAGCCGCCAGCCCCGTCGGCCCCCGCGCCGGTCGCCACCGCGCCAGCAGCGGGGGTGCCGGCCCCCCGCTGGGACAACCCCACGATCCAGGTACGACAGATCGAACCGCTGCTCGCCGAGGAGGCTGCCCGAGCCGCAGCCGGGCCAACCGGGCCAACCGGGCCAACCGGGCCAACCGGGGCGAGTGGATCGGTCGACGCGTCCGGCGGCGAGGTGACGTCACCGGGCTGGCCCTCCTCAACCAGTGGGCACCCGGGGCCGGCGTATCCGGTGAGCGGGGCACCAGCCCACCCGGTCAGTGGGCCACCCGGTCCTTCACAACCGATCTCCGCGCCACCCGGCCACCCGTACCCGGTCTCCGGGCCACCAGGACATCCCTACCCGACCTCTGGACCACCGGCCCACACCTACCCGGTCTCCGGACCGCCCGGCTACGGGCCACCCGTGTCCGCACCACCCGGGCACACCTACCCGGTCTCCGCACCACCCGGTTCTGGGCAGCCCATCTCCGCGCCGCCTTACGGGCAACCTGTCTCCGCGCCTCCAGTGAGCGCGCCGCCGTGGGGGCTGACCGCGCCGCCGTGGAGCCGCAGCGCTCCCCCGCAACCTTTGCCGGCTCCCGGTGCCGAAGCTGCTGAGCAGTCCCCGATGGACGAGGCTGGCGCCCGCGTGGACGGTGAACTCGAACTGAGTAGCGTCGATGTCTCGGTGGTGCCGACGCAGCCGTCCCGTGTCGCGCTGGCCAACCAGACCGTGGTGTTCCCGTCCGTCCCGCCGGACAGTGGCCCGACCAGGGGCGACACCGGTTCGAGCCAGCCCATCGCCGCGCAGCCGAACCCGACACCCGCGCAGCCAAACCCGACACCCGCACAGCCAAGCCAGGCGGTGACGGTGGCCGACCCGGCTCCGGCAGCGTGGTCACCGGGCACCGACGCCGACCAGGCGAGGCCGACCGCGCCGCGTCAAACGCCGCAGCACCACCAGGGGCAGTACCCGACCCAGGAGCAGTACCCAACCCAGCACCAGTACCCAACCCAGGGGCAGTACCCAACCCAGCACCAGTACCCTGCCCAGCAGTACCAGCCGACCCAGGCTCCGTACCCAGGCCAGCAGTACGAGCCGACCCAGGCTTCGTACCCAGGCCAGCAGTACGAGCCGATCCAGGCTTCGTACCCGGGTCAGCAGTACCAGTCGGTGCAGGACGTGTACCGGCCGGCGTACGCCGATGAGGGCGGGTCGCCGGGCCGCAGCCGTGCGACGCTTGTCGGCGCGGTGGTAGCGGCCGGGGTGGCCGTCGTGGCGGTGGCCGGCCTGGGTGCGGTGATGCTGACCCGCGACGACCCGCCGTCCCGCACACCGACGACGGAGGCGACACGGACAGCGGCCGGGCCTCCACCAGGGGATCTGAAGCTTCGCGATGACTCGACCACGATCACGCTGACCTGGACGGACCCGTCCGGCGGGGCGGTGCCGTTCATGGTCGCTGCCGGTCGGGCCGGGCAGCCCTTGGGTGTGCTGGCCACCGTGGACCCGGGCAAGACCAGCTACACGGTCAATGGGTTGAACTCGCGGGTGGATCACTGCTTCACGGTGTTGGCGGTCTACTCCACCGACACCTTTGCGACCTCGGCGCAGGTCTGTACAGCGCGGGAACCCACCGCCACGTCGAGCAGCGAGCCCTCGGCCCAGCCAACGCCAAGCTGAGGCGAGGCCGACCCGAGCTGAGGTGACCCGAGCTGAGCTGGGCGTCTACAGCACACACGCTCGGTATCCACAGGGGTGACGGTGCGGGTTCCCCCGTCACCAGCAGAGCCATATGATGGCACCCGGCTCAGGGGAGGGGTCGCCGCGAGGCGCGCCACCTGCCACGACTCAGGGAGGCAGCCGGCTGTGGCCAGCATCGACGACGCCGAACGGACCAACGCCCCTCGCTCCCGGTCTCGACTTCGGGGCGGGCTGGTGACCGTTGGCACGGTGACCGCGCTGCTGGCCGCCATGGGGTTGACAGTCCTCGGGCTGGGCGCAGCCGACAACGCGGTGGCGAATTACGACGCGAGTTCCTGGCTCTGGAGCACGGCGCGCAGCGAGCTGGCCCGGGTCAACGGGGTCACCGCCCGGGTGGACACCCGCACCGAGATCCCCAGTGCCCGTCAGCACCCGATGCAGATCGCCCAGACCGACCGGCTGCTGATCCTGCGTGACCTGCAGACGGGGCAGATCAGCTCACTGGACCTGGCCACCCTGCAGCTCAGCGCGACTACCAAGACCACTCCTGGCCTGGGCGTGAGTGTCGCCCTGCACGAGGATTCGGCGTTCGTCGTCGATGCCGTGCAGGGCATCGTGCGGCAGCTCGACCCGCGGTCGCTGACCCCGGTCGGCGAGCCGGTGCGCTATCCCCCAGGCATCACCGGCGGCACCTTCGACGGCAAGGGTCGACTCTGGATCGCGGTGCCCAGCCAGGGCACCGTCTCGGCGATCACCGCCGCCACGTTGCCGTCCGCGCCGGCCTCGGCCGCGCCCGCCGGAGCGGGGCTCAGCCCGAAGCGTGTCGAGTCGTACGACGTCGCCGAGGCCAGCCACGAGCTGGTGGTGTCCACCCTGGATGAGGGTGTGGCGGTGCTCGACCGCACGGCCGGGAAGCTGGTGCGGGTGCAGCGGGGCGAGGTTCACCCGACGCCGTTGACGCTGTCCGGTCCGGCGGCGCTGCCCGCGCGCACCAGCGGGCAGCGGGTCCCGGTCACCGTGCCTGCCGAGCGGCGGGTGCTGGTGGTGGGTGACGGTGGTGAGGAGCGGGCGTTCACGGTGCCGGGCGAGGGTGACCGGCTCAGCCCGGCGGTGGCCTGGGCGGACCGGTTCTACTGCGCCGACGAGGCCACCGGCACGATCTACGCCTTCGACGCGGGCGGTCAGCTGGTCGAGACCATCGCTGGGCGGGCGACCGGGCCGATGGAGCTGGAAGTCCGGGAGAATCACCTGTTCATCAACTCCCCCGACGCGGCGACCGCTCGGGTGGTGGACGACAAGAACCAGGTGCGCGAGGTCAACAAGTACGCCAATGACGTGCTCGGCGGCGACCCGCCGCCGGTGGCCCCGCCGCCGCCACCGCCGAAGAAGCCCCGGGTGGGTAAGCCGAGCGCGCCGCGCAGTGTCACCGCCGCCGCCGGCAACGCTCAGGCGCGGGTGAGTTGGCGGCCGGCCGCCGCCAACGGCGCCGAGATCATCAAGTACGTGGTGGAGGGCGCCGAGCAGCGCCTGGAGGTCGGTGCCAACCAGCGTGCGGTGGAGGTCAAGGGTCTGACCAACGGCGAGACGTACCGCTTCGCGGTGCATGCCGTCAACGCCAAGGGCGACGGTCCGTCGCGCAACAGCAACCCGGTCACCCCGACCGCAGCGGTGCCCGACCCGCCGGCCAGCGTCACCGCCGAGGAGCGGCCCGACGGCACGGTGCTGGTGAAGTGGCCGGCGGCGAACGGGCAGGGCAACACCATCGCCAAGTACGCGGTCACGGCCAGCTCGGCGGGGGCGAACGCGCCGGCCGGCGAGTCGACGAAGACGGAGTTGGTGGTGCCCGCCGGTGAGTTGGAGTTCGGCACCCAGTACGCGTTCACCGTGGTGGCGGTCAACAACAAGGGTGCCGGTTCGGCGGCGTCGCCGGTCAGCAACACGGTGGTGCCGTTCGCAGCACCCGGTCGGCCGCTGGACCTGAGCGCCGGCACGGTCGCCAACCAGCCGGGTGCGGTCACGGTGCAGTGGGCGCCGGCCGAGGCCAACGGGCGGCCGGTGACGAAATACCTGGTGGACGTCGGTGGTCGTGCCAGCGAGGTGACCGACACCCGCACCACCGTCACCGGGCTGGGCAACGGCCAGAACGTCACGGTGAAGGTGAAGGCGGTCAACGAGGCGGGGGCCGGCCCGGAGGCAACCGCCACCGCGCGTACGGTGGCCGAGCCTCGGGTCACGGTGACCGGGTCGTCGGCGACGGCCACCTCGGCGACGGTGACGTTCACCGTGGACGCCGGCGGCGGCCAGGCCACCTGCTCGGTGAGCACGCCGGGTGAGCCGGCGAAGGCCGGGGCGTGCTCCAGCATCACGGTGCCGGGCCTGACGCCGGGCACGGCGTACACGTTCACGGTGACGGCCACCAACGCCGCCGGTAACGGCACGGCGACGAGGGCGCAGGAAACGCCTCCGCTGTACGGCATTGCGACCTGCAACAACGGGCCGGACGGCGACCAGCGGACCTACTGCAACGAGGAAGTTAGCGGACGCAACGGTAACGAGGTCTTCAAGGTCGCCGAGCAGGACAACAAGCAGCAGGTTGGCTGGGCGGAGCCCGGCACCCGGCTGAAGGCGTACTGCAAGAAGGCCGGTGACGACGTCGACTCCTGGATCTACAACAATGGGAAGCGCAGCACCTGGTGGGTGCAGGTCGACTTCAAGGGTAAGAACTACATCCCTTGGGCCTGGCTCAACCTGGAGGGCGGCGACAACATCAACGTCCTGCCCACCTGCTGAAACACCAGGCAAGGAGCACCGCCGACCGTGAACACCCACGAGCCGCTCACCCAGCCGGAGGTGCAGGGCTTCGCCGCCCTCGCCGCCCGGCTCGCCGAGAACGTCAACGCTGTGGTGCTCGGCAAGCCGCAGGTGGTTCGGCTGGCGTTGACCGCGCTCTTCGCGCAGGGTCACGTGCTCCTGGAGGATGTGCCGGGGGTCGGTAAGACGACCCTCGCGCGGGCCATCGCCGCCACGGTGAAGGGTGAGTGGCGGCGCATCCAGTTCACGCCCGACCTGCTCCCGTCGGACGTGTCCGGGGTGACCATCTTCAACCAGGCGAGCAGGGACTTCGAGTTCCACCCGGGGCCGGTCTTCGCCAACATCGTCATCGCCGACGAGATCAACCGGGCGTCGCCGAAGACCCAGTCGGCGCTGCTGGAGGTGATGGAGGAACGCACCGTCACCGTGGACGGGGTCCGGCATCCGGTGCCGTCGCCGTTCCTGGTGGTGGCCACGCAGAACCCGGTCGAGATGGACGGCACCTACCGGTTGCCCGAGGCACAGCTGGACCGTTTCCTGGTCAAGCTGTCCGTCGGCTACCCGGACGAGGCGGTCGAGGTGGAGGTGCTGCGCGGCGCGACCGTGCGCTCCCCGGAGGCGCTCGCCCCGGTCACCGACACCGCCACCGTCGGGGAGATGGTCCGGATGGCCCGCCGGGTGCACATCGCTGAGCCGCTCTACGCGTACGCGGTCCGGCTGGCCGCCGCCACCCGCACCCACCCGCAGGTGCGGGTGGGGGTCAGTCCGCGAGGTGTGATCGCGTTGACGCGGGCCGCGTGTGCGTACGCGCTGATCGACGGGCGGGGTTGGATCATGCCGGAGGACCTGAAGGCGCTCGCCGAAGCGGTGTTCGCGCACCGGTTGCTGCTCACCCCGGACGCCCAGGTGCGCGGGATGACCCCTGCGGAGGTGCTGCGCCAGGCAATCGCCTCGGTGCCGGTGCCCCTGCCGTCGGGGCAGCCCGCTCCGGTGCAGGGCTGACCGGCAGCAGCGGCATGGGGATCACCGCCCGCGGGGTCGGGCTGCTCGTCGCCGCCATCGTGCTGCTGGGGGCGGGTTTCCGGTTCGCGTACCCCGAGTTGACGCTGCTTGGCGCGGCGGCCGGCGCGGCCGTCGGCTACGCCGCGCTGGTCGCGGCCTGGCGGCCCCGGCTGACGGTGACCCGCCGAGCCGACCCGGACCGGGTGGCGCGCGGCGAGCCGGCGAGCATGACGTTGACGGTGCGCAACACCGGCCGGCTGCGGTCGGCGAACCTGCTGGCCGAGGACCGGTGCGGGGAGCGCACCGTGCCGGTGCCGGTGCTGCGCCTGCGCCCCGGTCGGGACACCGAGGTCCGCTACGACGTGCCGACCCATCGTCGCGGGGTGGTGCCGGTCGGGCCGCTGCGGGTGACTCGGCGTGACCCGTTGGGGTTGGTGGCGCTGGCCCGCCCGTACGGTGCGGCGGTGCCGGTCTGGGTGCATCCCCGGATCCACCCGCTGACGGCGGTGCCCCGCGGCTCGGGGCGCAGCCTCGACGGCCGGGTGGACGGGGTGCCCCACGGCTCGATCACCTTCGATTCGCTGCGGGAGTACGTGGTCGGCGACGAGTTGCGCCGCGTGCACTGGCGGACCAGCGCCCGGGTGGGTGAGCTGATGGTGCGGGAGAACGTCGACACGAGCCTGCCGCGTCTGGTCGTACTGCTGGACAACCGCGCCGCCGCGCACCCGCAGCGGGCGGGTGGGGTGGCGGAGTCGTTCGAGTCGGCCTGCGAGGCGGCGGCGTCGATCGTCACCGCCGCGCACCGCGCGGACCTGCCGGTGTTGTTGCTGTTCGCCGCAGCGAACCCGGACTCCGAAGCGGAGGCGGGGACGCCCGGCGGGGACCCGGACGTCGGGCAGGCTCTCGGGCCGCTGGACCGGCTCGCCGCCGCCGAGCTGTCGGGTGACGACAACGCGGTACGCGCGGCAACCACCCGGCTGCGCCAGGACCGTCTCGGTGACACGCTGATCTTCCTGACCGGGGCGGGTGGTCGGGACGAGCTGGGGCACGTCGGGGCGCTGCGCGGGGCGTACCCGTCGGTGGTGGTCGGGGTGTTCGGCGCGGCCGAGCCGACGCCGCCGGGCGCAGCCGGCCTGGTCGTCGTCGACGCGGCGGACGGCGCGCAGTTCGCCGCCGAGTGGGACGGGGTACGCCGGTGGTGACGCGCGTCGTGAAGGTGCTGCGGGCGGCGGTCGTCCCGCTGGCGCTGATCGGGCTGACCGCGCTCGCCGGGGTGGTGCTCGGCCGGGTGTACGCGGGTGACCTGCTGACCCGGCTGGTCATCGGTGCCGCGGTCGGTTCGGTGCTGGTCAGCGTGGCCGCCCGTCGGCTGCCGTCCTGGCTGGTGGCACCGGTGTCGGTCGCCGCGATGGCCGGCTGGACACTCTGGTCCCTGCGGCTGGCCGCCACCCACGCCGAGTTACCGGGCGGCCTGCTGGAGATCACGGCGGACGCCGCTCGTAACGGCATTCCTCGGCTGCTCACCGCGATGATTCCGGTGGAGCCCACACCGGACACGGTGCTGGTGCCCGTTGTCGCCGCCTGGCTGGCCGGGCTGGCCGGTGCGGAGGTGGCGCTGCGCGCCGGTCGGGTGTTGTTGGGCTACCTGCCGGCGGCGGGGCTCTACGCCGCAGCCCTCTATGTGGTCGGCCCGAATGCCACACCGGCGGTAGGGGCGACGCTGGCGTTCGTCACGATCGCGGCGGTCGGCCTGGCGGCCCCCACTCCAGCGGCATCGACTGCCGGCGATCCGACCGCCGATCTGGCCCCCCGCGTACGCGCGGCGGTGCGACTGCGGCTGGCCACCAGCGCGACGCTCGGAGTGGCCCTGGTGGTTGGGCTGGTCGCGCTGCTCGGCCCGGCCGTCGCCGAGGGAATCGACGGTCGGCCCGTGGACCCGCGCCGGTACGTGGAGCCACCGCAGGTGCAGACGCTCGACGAGAACCCGTTGATCCGGATCTCCGGCTGGGCGCTGCATCCGGAGCAGAAACTCCTCGACGTGAGCACGGAGAGTTCCGCTGCCCAGACCGGCGCTACCGCACCGAGCACCGGGCCGGCCACCGACGACACAGCGGCGGCGGACGACACCGACGCGAGCGTCCGGATCCGGTTGGCGGTGCTCAGCGACTACGACGGGGTGACCTGGCGGGTCGGCGCGACGTACCGCAACGCCGGGCGGATCCTGCCGGCCGCCACACCGCCGGACGACAGCACGGTGAAGACGGTCCGCCAGCAGATCACCGTGGCGGAGCTGAGCGGTCGCCTCCTGCCCGCCGTCGCGACACCTCGGGAGGTCAGTGGGGCGCGGGTGGCGTACGACCAGGAGAGCGGGACGCTGATCCGGCCGGAGGGGTTGACGCCGGGGCTGCGGTACGCGGTGACCTCTGCCGAGGAGCACCCGGACTCGAACCTGTTGGCCACCGCCAATGTGCCGGCCGGTGCGGAGGTGGCCCGGGTGCTGCGGGTCGCCGAAGGGGTGCCCGACCCGATGCGCCGGTTGGCCACGCAGCTCGCCGAGGAGAACGGCGCGCCGTACGCGCGAGCTGTGGCGATCGAGCAGTTCCTGGCCGAGCACTACCGGGTGGTGGCGGACGCGCCCAGCGGGCACGCGTACCCGAATCTGGGTTTCTTTCTTTTCGGGCCTCGTAACGGCGGCGGGCAGGAGGGCACCTCGGAGCAGTTCGCGGCGGCGTTCGCGGTGCTCGGCCGGCTTTCCGGGCTGCCGACCCGGGTGGTGGTGGGCTTCCGGGCTGGCGGGCAGGGGCCGGTGCTGGCCGGTGACGCGTTCGCCTGGCCGGAGGTGCTCTTCGACGGGTTGGGTTGGGTGCCGTTCGACCCGCGGCCTCGCCCGAACGAGGAGCCGAGGCCGGTGGAGGAGGATTTCCGCCCGACGCCGGAGGACCCGCCGCCGTCGGAGGTGCCGGCGCCCACCGCGGAGCCGAGCGCGTCGCCGGAGCCGGTCGCCGCCCCCGCAGGGCAGCCCGGTCGTGGGGGTGTGTCCACTCCGGTGCTTGTCGCTGGCGGCAGCGGCGGCCTGCTGCTGCTGGTGGGGGCGCTGCTGCTCACCCTGTTGGCGATGCGCCGCTCGCTCACCCGCGCCCGGCTCGTCCGGGGCGATCCCGGTCAACGCATTGTCGGCGCCTGGCGGGAGGTCACCGACGCGCTGCGGCTGGCCGGTCGACCGGTCGGTGCTGATCTGGCGGCCACCGAGGTGGCCGGGCACGCCCGCAGGGCGCTTGCCGATGCCCGCAGCGGCGGTCCCGCCGCTGCGGATCCGGACATCGGTGGCGTCGACGAGCTGGCTGAGCTGCTGAATCGAATGGGCTTCGCCCCGGATGCGGCAACCCCGGATCAGGCAACTCGGGCCGCCGAGGTGGCGAGCGCCTACGTGGCAACCCTGCGTTCCGCCCGCCCCTGGTGGCGACGCGTGCTCTGGTCCGTCCACCCCGCCCCGCTGCGTCGCCCCCACCGCTCCCGGCGGTGATCAAGAGGTTTGCGTCACCGCCGGGCCCATCCCTGACGCAAACCTCTTGATCACCGGAAGGAACGCCTGGGGGTGGGGGGGTGGTGGGTGGGGGGTGTTAGGGGGTTAGGCGGCGGATTAACTTGCGCATGCCGGCCTGCCAGCCGTCCGGGTCCTCGGCGCGGCGGCGCGCGTAGTCGGCGACCTTCGGGTGCGGCAGGATCAGGAAACGCTCCTCGGTCAGCCCGGCGATGGCCGCGTCGGCGACCTGGTCAGGGGTGAGCACCGCACCGGACGCGGCGACCACCCGGGCGCCGAGGTGGCCCTCGACGATCCCGTCGGCGAGCATCGGAGTGTCCACCCCCTGCGGGCAGAGCGCACTGACCCGGATGCCCCGGTCGCGGTAGGTGATGGCCAGCCACTCGGCGAACCCCACTGAGGCGTGCTTCGTCGCGGTGTACGCGGCGTCGCCCACCGCGGTCAGCACGCCCGCCGCCGAGCAGGTGTGCAGCAGGTGACCGCCGCCCCGGGCGAGCATTCCGGGCAGCACCGCCCGGGCCGAGTAGACGTGGGCGAGCACGTTGACCCGCCACGCCCGGTCCCAGCCGGCGTCGTCGACCTCCACTCCCCCGCCGGTGGTCACGCCCGCGTTGGCGCAGAACAGGTCGATGCGGCCGTACCGCTCCTCGGTGTCGGCGACCAGGTCGCGCACCTGCTCCTCGTCGGTGACGTCGAGTGCGATGGCGTGCGCGACCGGGCCGATGCCCTCGGCGACCGCGTCCGCCGCTTCGGCGTTCAGGTCGGCGACCACGACGGCGGCGGCACCTTCGGCGGCGAAGCGGCGCGACAGCGCGGCCCCGATGCCGCCCGCGCCACCGGTGACCACCACGATCCGGTCGGTGAGGTTCACTCGGACGCTCCTGCGGGGTCGGCGCCCAACTGGGCGATGAGGGTGAGCAGGGCGGTCGCGCCGCCGGCGGTCACCTCCGGGGTGGGCAGCAGCGCGAGCACCGGCACATCCACGCCAGCGTCGACATAGCGGCGCACCTCGGCGCGGCACCGCTCCGGTGTGCCGTGCAGCACCAGGGCGTCGACCACGTCGTCTGGCACCGCCGCGCTGGCTCCGCGCCGGTCACCGGCGGCCCAGGCCTCCCACATCGGTGCCAGGGCCTTGTCGCGGCCGAGCCAGCGGTGAAACTCGGCGTACGCTCCGACGGTGAGGTAACTGGTGATGAGTCGGCGGCCCAACGCTCGGGCGTACGCGGTGTCCTCGGTGGGGCAGACGAAGATCCGGGCGGCGACCTCGAAGCCGGCACGTCGTTCGCCCAGCTCGGCGAGGGCGCGTGGCACGTCGTCGGCGCTGAGCCAGTTGAGGATGACCCCGTCGGCCTCCGCGCCGGCCAGCCGGAGCATCCCCGGGCGCAGCGCGGCGAGCAGGATCGGCGGCGGCACCGCTGGAGGCAGCTCCAGCGTGAACCGGCGAACGGTGAATGTGTCGTAGGCCTTGTCGATCGTCTCGCCGCGCAGCGCGGCGCGCAGGAAGCGCAGCATGTCGCGGGTCCGCCGGAACGGCTCGTCGAACGGCACGGCGTTCCAATCCCGCACGAGCACCGGCGAGGACGCGCCGATGCCGAGCGAGAACCGGCCGGGCGCGGCCTCCGCCAACGCCGCCGCGCTCATCGCCAGCAGCCCGGGGCCCCGAGTGAAGACCGGTGCGATCGCGGTGCCGAGCCGCAACCGGGGCTGCCAGGCCGCCGCGAGCGCCAGCGGGGTGAACGCGTCGGTCCCGGCGACCTCGGACGACCACACGTCGGTGAACCCGGCCCGGTCGAGGGCCGCGTAGGCGGCGTCATGGTGGGCCAGCGCGATCCGGTCCAGTGGCACGGTCATGCCCCATCGATTCGTCACCGATCGATCGTGCCCGTTGACGGGGCGCGCGAGCAAGATCCCCGTACTGGGCAGAATCGCCGGTTTCCGGCTTTCCGCGCCAGCGTGGGGTGCTACGACTGCGAGGTGGACCAGACAAACGGCGTAGGCCACTGACCGTGGGTTCCAAGGCAGCGGGACGCCTGGAGCCGGTCCCTGCGTCGGCTACTCCCGGCCGGGCCACCTTCCTGGAGCTCTTCTTCGACCTGGTCTTCGTCTTCGCGCTCACCCGGATCTCGGCGCGCGCCTTCGAGGAACTGACCCACGAAGGCGCCATGGCTCAGGCCTGGGCTGCGGTAACCAGCGGCGGCAAGACTCTGCTCCTGTTGCTGGCGCTCTGGTCGGTCTGGCAGGGCACCGCGTGGACGACCAGCCGGTACGACCCGTACCGGTTGGCGTTGCAGGTCGTGGTGATCATCGCGCTGGTGGGCAGCATGGTGATGGGAGTGGCGATCCCTCGAGCGTTCAGCGCGACCGGGATCATGTTCGCGGTGGCGTACGTCGTCACGCAGGTGTCCCGGCCGCTGATCTTGGCGGTCGCACTCGGCGCGCACCCGTACCGCCGGCTGAAGGTGCGCATGGCGGTGGTGTTCGCCGTCAGCGGGGTGCTCTGGATCGGCGGGGCGACGCTGCCGACCGATGGGCAGGTGACGCTCTGGACCGCGGCGCTGACCCTCGAGTACGGGGCCGCCCGCTTCGGGTGGCCGGTCCCAGGGCTGGGCCGATCGACCGTCTCGAAGTGGGAGATCGCCGGGGAGCACCTGGCCGAGCGATACCAGCAGTTCTTCCTCGTCGCGCTGGGCGAGACGATCCTGGTGGCGGGTTTCGCGTACAGCGCCGAGCCGTACGAGTCGGGGCACGCGTGGGCGTTCGGGCTGGCGGTGGCCACCTCGATCATGCTGTGGCGGATCTACGTCCAGCGCGCCGGTCAGATTCTGGGCGAGGCGGTGATGAAGGCCCGGCATCCCGCCAACATCGGCCGCTCGGCTGCCGACACCCACCTGGTGATGGTGATCGGCCTGGCTGCCACCGCGATCGGCTACGAGCTGATCATCGGACATCCGCTGGAACAGATCCCGGGGCCGTGGTTGGCCATGGTGCTCGGTGGGCCGGCGCTGTTCCTGGTTGGCCGGGCCCGCTTCGAGTACGAGGTGTTCGGGCGGGTCTCCCCGTCCCGGTGGATCGCTGTCCTGGTGCTGGCGGCGTCGGCGGTGCCGCTGCTGTTCCTGCCGGGACTGGCCGCCACCGCTGTCGGGGTGCTGGTGCTGGCCGCGGTCGCGGTCGCCGACATCCGCCGTGCGCGCGGCGCCCCGCCGGAGGCCGCCGCGCCACCGTTCTGAGTCGTCGACAACACCATTGCGTTGCTGGCTGGGGGTCGGCGTGACAACCCCTCTGAGGACTGGGAAGGGAACCTTGGGGTCCGTGGCGGAAGAGCCTGTCATCACGCGTGGGCGCCTCGTAGGGCGGTTGGCAGGGGTGTTCGGGTCCCCTTTGCTCTGCTTCACCATAGGCAACACCCGGTGTCCGGATATCGGACGCGCGGTGTTGCCTGGATTGAAGCAGAGCAAAGGCGGCGATGCATAGGTGCCTGCCTGCCTGCCTGCCTCCGATGTCTCGACACAAGATGACCAACCAGGAGGTCTGTTCCCAGTCTCCTAAGGGCGTTGACATGACGGCCACCGCCCCGCCGCAACGGTGCTCAGGCCATCGACGTGCGGTGATCTTGCGGACGGCGCGGCCGGTTAATCTTGCCGAGTGACCTTTTCGCTCGTCGCCCGCTCCGCCGACGGCCGCCTGCATGGCGTCGCCGTCGCCAGTAAGTTCCTCGCCGCCGGTGCGCTGGTGCCGGCCGCCGCCGCCGAGGTCGGCGCACTGGCCACCCAGGCGCACGTCAACCTCGCCTATCGACCGCAGGGCCTCACCCTGCTGCGCACCGGGGTGACCGCCGCCGACGTGGTGGCCGGGCTGATCGCCGCCGACCCCGAACGGGACCACCGCCAGCTCGGCGTCGTGGGGGCCAGCGGTTCGGGCGCGAGTTGGACCGGGCCGGCCTGCCATCCGTGGGCGGGCGGGCGGACCGGCGACGGCTGGGCCGCGCAGGGCAACGTGCTCACCGGCCCGGAGGTCGTCGACGCGCTGGGCGATGCCTGGCTGGCCGGGTCGGCGTTGCCGTTCGCCGAGCGGCTGGTCGCCGCGTTGCGAGCGGGCGACGAGGCCGGCGGCGACCGACGTGGCCGGCAGAGCGCCGGCCTGCTGGTGGTCGAGCGCGGCGGAGGGTACGCCGGCGGCAGCGACGTGCTGGTCGACCTTCGGGTGGACGACCACCCGGACCCGGTCGCCGAGCTGAGTCGACTGCTCGCCGTGCACACCATGCTGTTCAGCCGGCCCGATCCGGCCACCCTGCTCGACCTGAGCGGCGCGGTCGCCGAGGAGGTGGCGGTGTTGCTCAGCGCGCTGGGCCATTCGGTGGTCGACGACGGGACGGAGGCGGCGTTGATCTCCTGGGCTGGGCTGGAGAACCTGGAGGAGCGGCTCGTGCCGGGGCGAATCGATCCGGTGGTGCTGACGCACCTGCGCGGCGTCGCCCCGCACGTCCCCGCACCGCGCTCCGCGAGCTGACCCACCCAGGCCGGTGCCGGCCGCGGCCGGTGTCAGCAGCGGCCGGTGTCAACGGCCGAAGGCTAGCCAGCGGAAGCCGGCGGCGTCGATCGCGGCCTGTTCCGAGGCGGTCAACGCCGCTCGGCCGGTGGTCTTGCGGATCAGGGTCAGCTCGTCCCAGCGCAGCCCGGCGGGTGTCGGCTTCCCGCCGGTGAGCAGGTCGGCGATCACCGCGGCCGCCTGCGAGGTCAGCCACGGCGGCCGGCCCAGCGCGGCGGCCAGGTCCAGACCGTGCACACCCACTTCGACGACCCGGGTCCGCAGGAACTCGGTGAGGAGCATCGCGTCGCCGTGCCGGGTTCGGACCACCCGATCGGGCGGCGCGGCGGCGACTGCGGCGTCGGTGGCCCGCCAAGCCGTGTCCAACTCGGTCGCCAGCGCTGCTCGGTCCACCTGTAGCGCGTCTTGCCGGCCGCCGGCGATCCGGTCGGCGTCCACCTGCGCGGTGAACTTCGCCCTGCCGAAGTAGCCGGCGGCATCCACCTCCGCGCGTGGCGGGGCCGGCGCGGCGAGCATGTCGGCCAGCCGGCCCACTCCGGTGCGGACGTGGGCGATCAGCTCCCGGACGGTCCACGGCGGGCAGTCGGTGGGTCGGTCGAGGTCGGCGTCGACCAACTCGGCCAGGATCTCGGTGAGCTGCGCGCACTCGGCGGAGAACGCCACGCGGACGGGGTCCACCGGCGCTCAGCCCTTGACCCTGGGCACCAGCCGGTGCACGACGGTCAGCACCAACGCCATCACCACCGCCATCGTGCCGGCGATGCCGGCGGCGCTGCCCGCGTACCCGACGAACAGTGGTCGGCGGGTCAGCTCGTCCGGCCCGGTGTCGCGCAGGTCGACCAGCCAGGACAGGGACAGATCACAGGCGACCAGGGCGAGCACACCAACCACCCCGAGCACCAGCGCGGCGATCCGGTGCGCGTCGCCGGGGGCGACCTCGGCCTGCTCTCGTTGAGTGATCAGCAGGAGCATCCCGGCCAGCGCTGCCCAGACACCCACCACCAGGTACGCGGCGACCGCGTCGCTGGGTCGGTGCCAGCCGGCGGAGAGGGTGGCGACTCCAGCGACGGCGGCATAACTGGCGGCGAGGAAGGCACCGACCGCCCGCACCTTGGCCGGCAGCACGAGCACGAGCGCGACCGCCACCGACGCGGCCACCGTGGTGTGCCCGCTGGGCAGGCTGTTGCCCACCGCGAGGCGCTCCGGGTCGAGGCCGTAGTCGGGCCGGTTGAGTCCATGCTTCAGCAGCTGGGTTGAGATGTTCGCTCCGGCGATCAGCAGGGTCGCGGTGATGGCCAGTGCGATCCGTCCCCGGATCAGTGCGATGAACCCGATCATCGCGGTGGCGGCCAGCAGGGAGACCACCGACATCGCGTTGAGGATCCGGTTGACAGGGCCGTCGATGGTGTCCTGCCCGATCCGGTTGCCGGTGAGCGCCACAGTGTCCACCCACTGGCCAATCTCGCTGTGCACGGCCACCCGCCACACGGCGAGGAAGGCAGCCGCCTGGACGAGGGCCAGTATGACCAACCAGACCGCGGTCCAACCCCGTGCCGTCGCGCGCATCCGCACACCGTAACGGCCCACGGTGGCCGGTCGACCGGTGGCCCGCCGGCCGTCGCCGGTTAGGTTGTGCCAAAGGCGAGGAGGCGGTGGTGGGCGGAACACCGGAGCGCGACATCAACCAGGTCACACCCGACCCGGACCAGCGGACGGGCACCGAACCGGGTCCTCGCGGGCAGAGGCGGGCCGAGTCACTGGCAGATCTGTTGGGCGGGCGAGGCGGTGCCATCGATGCCACCCTGCCACCGCTGGCGTTCGCCGCGGGGTGGCTGCTGGGCGGCGAGTCGCTCTGGGGTGGGGTCGGTGCAGCGCTGGCCGTGGGCGCGGTGGTGGCCGGCGTACGGCTGCGCCGCGGTGATCGGCCGCGTTCGGTGCTGATCGGTTTGCTGGCCGTCTGCGTCGCGGCGTTGATCGCGGTACGCACCGGCCGGGCCGAGGATTTCTTTCTCATTCAGGTGCTCTCCAACGCCGCCAGCGCACTCGCCTGGGCGATCAGCGTCGTGGTGCGCTGGCCGCTGCTCGGTGTGCTCGTCGGTGCGGTGCTGGGCCAGCGCACCCGGTGGCGGCGCGACCGGGCGTTGCTGCGCGGGTACGGCCGGGCCAGTTGGGTGTGGACGGCGACCTACCTGGTGCGGCTCGCGGTGTTCGTGCCGTTGTACCTGGGTGGGCAGGTGCTCGCACTGGTGGTGGCCCGGGTGGCCCTGACCTGGCCGCTGGTCGCCGCTGCGCTGGCACTGAGCTGGGTGGTGCTGCGGCGGTCGTTGCCGGCCGGGCACCCGGGTCTGCGTCATCCGGTCACTGAAGACCCGGCCGCACCGCCCCGCTGACCCGGGGCGGATCCGGGCGGTGGAGGGCAAAAAAGTGGAGAGGCCGCCACGGGGGGAGCGGCCTCTCCGGTGACGTACGTTACTCCGTCACGGACTTCGGCGTGATCCCGTGACGGCCCGAATTTCTGGGCTTTTTCGCGCTTGGCTCCAGTCCGGGCGGTGGGGTGGGCCAGCCGATCCGCTGCGTCGGCCAGATGGCTGACCCACCCCGGCCTGACCGTGGGTGTCAGGCCGTCCGCCGGCCAAGGTCCGTCGTTCCCCGGACCCGGGCCGGCCCCCGGGGTGGGCGGTCCACGCCACCCACCCCGGGTTGCCTCAGCCGTTCGGGAACAGGCTGCCGTAGTCGGCGTACGCCATGGCGACGTCAGCCTGTGCCCAGAACCGGTGGTAGTTGAAGCTGGGCTCCGCACCGCCGTCCAGGTACGCCTGAACCTTGGGCCAGTCCGGGTCGTTCTTGTAGAAGGACCGGAGGTCGAGGAAGGTCTTGCCGGCGGCGATGGTGTCGCCGTTCGGCATCTTCCCGGTCCAGCCCGGCGGGACGTAGACGCCCTGCCCGGTGGTGGCGTTGTAGGTGTCGTCGAAGCGCCGGTAGTCGCCACGCTTCTCGGTGGTGGAGACACCCTTGGCGTCGCTGGCGGCGGAGAGCGCGTCGAGCAGCCCCTTGGCGGTCGTCTTGGCCGCCGCGTTGCCCGACTTGGCCGCGTACGCGATCAGGATCCGGGCGTAGGAGGCGGCGACGCCGACGTCCTGGCCCTTGCTGATCACCTCGACGTGCAGGTTGGTGTTGGGCTGCGGGTTGGACGGGTTCCAGGTGGTCGGCTGACCGGTCCACGCCATGTCCGACGGGATCGACCAGTTGGTGCCGACGGTGGTGTTGGCGATCGCCCACGGCACCCACTTGTCCAGCAGCGCCTTGGCCTTCGCGTTGCCGGTCTGCAGGTACAGCTCGGCGATCCGCTGCATCGACCAGGCCTGCATGCCGAACCACTGGTTCGACGGCGGGTCGTTGTAGACCGGGTCGACGTCGTAGAACATGCCGTAGAAGGTGCTGGTGCCGGCCGGCGGCTGGGCGTAGCTGCCGTCCCAGCTGTTGGTGGCGCCGCCGGCGATGCCGCCCTCGGACGACTGCAGCCAGGTGTAGAACTCCAGCTGCCGGTCGAAGCTCTTGGTCCAGTCGGCGACCGCGGTCGACGACTGCGGCTTGAGCTCCGGGGTGTTGGTCAGCGCCCAGGCCGCGAACGGGTTCTGGTAGCCGAAGTGGTTGTGGCTGGAGCCGATCCGCCAGGACCAGTTCTGGCTGGCGTCGTACGCGCCACCCCAGGCGTAGTACCAGGACAGGAGGTAGTGCGCCGAGTCCTTGCCGCTGCCGGCGGGGCAGGTGCTGGCCCCGACGCAGTTGCCGATCTTCTTGAAGTACTTGTCGAACATCGCGTACCGCAGGTAGTCACCCATCTTGGCGGCCTTCGCGATGGTGGCCGCCACGTCGGCCTGCTTGCCCTGCGCCTTGGCCCAGGTCAGCGCCCAGTACGCGGCCTGCACGGCGCGGGCGTCGGCGTCCGGGGCGTTGGTGTACTTCCACTGCTTGGCGGGGGCGCCGGTGTCCTTGACGAACAGGTCGAGGTAACCGTACTGACCGCCGTGCTTGAAGGTGTCGCAGGACGGCTGCGGGATGGTCTCCCACACCGACTCCTGTGTGCCCCGCTGGAAGGTGTTGATGTAGGCCGGCTTGGTGGTGCCGTCACCGCAGCGACCGAAGCCGTAGGTGTTGTCCACGTCCATCAGCCAGTGCATGCCGTAGATGTCGCCGGTGCCGTAGGTGGACTGCAACTCGGCGCGGAGCGGGTCCTGCCCGACGGAGATGTTCGGGTTCAGTGCCGAGGGGTACTGGCTGGGCAGGTTGTACTCCGCGGCGTACTGCGGGGTGCCCGCGGAGCCGGCGGTCGGCTGGTCGGCGTGCGTCGGGATGATGTACTTCTCCATGACGGTCCAGGCGTTGTTGAACGGCGCCCAGTTCTGGGTGACGCGGCCGTACTGGGCCTCCAGCCAGAGCCAGAAGCTGAACGCCTCCGAGGTGGTCTCGTGCCCGTGGTCGGGCGCCTCGACGATCAGCGTCTCGACCGAGTGGTACGGCACGCCCTCGGGGCTGAAGTAGCCCGAGTTCTTGATTTTGCCGTACTGCTCGAGGAACTTCGCTATGTAGGTGTTGTCGCCGCCGGGGGTGTCGTTGTCGATCTCGGTGGCGGTGACCGCCAACGAGGCGAGACCGGTGGCGGAGGCGGTGATGGTGGCGGCACCGCCTGCGGTGTCGGTGTCCTCCGCCGCGGCGACCGTGACGGTGACCCCGGTGTTCCAGTTGCTCGGGGTCAGCGTGGCGGTGGCCGGCGAGACCGTGACATCGGTGTCGCCGGTGCGGGTGAGGGTCACTGGCACGTTTGCCGTCGGCGCGGCGCTGAGCTTCAGGTTGAAGGTGGCGGTGCCACCCTCGGTGACGCTCACCGCGGACGGGGTGGCGACCAGTCTCGGGCCGCTTGCGGCGGTGACCGTGAACGCCTTCTCGTCGACCCCGATGCCGTTGGCGTTGTCGTACGCCTTGGCCTGGACGGTGTAGCTGCCGGCCGGCAGGTCCTCCTGGGTGTAGGCGTACGGGGCGGAGGTGTCGGTGTTGATCAGCAGGCCGTTGCGGTAGAACTCGACCTTGCTGATCGTCCCGTCCGGGTCGCTGGCGGTGGCGGTCAGCGGCACGTCAGCCGGTGCGGTGAACGGCCCGGTCGGCAGACCGAGGGAGACCGTCGGCGGCTGGTTGGCCGCGGTGCCGTTGCAGACGGTGCCGTTGAGGGTGAACGAGGTGGGCTTCGGGTTGCTGCCCGAGTGGGAGCCGTTGAAGCCGATGGTGGTGGAGGCCCCGGTGCCAAGACTGCCGTTCCAGGACTCGTTGGTCGCGGTGACCTCACTGCCGGACTGGCTGAACTTGGCCGACCAGCCCTGGGTGACCCGCTGGCTGCTGTTCGGGAAGGTCCACTTGAGCGTCCAGCTGCTGACCGGGTCACCCAGGTTCTTGATGGTGACGTTCGCGGTGAAGCCGTTGTTCCAGTCGTTGGTCGCGTAGACCACGTCGCAGGCGGGTGCGGCCTGTGCTGCGCCGGCGGGCAGGGTCACCCCGCCGATGGCGAGCACGGCGGCGGCGACCATCGCCACTCGACGGCGTCGTGCCAGTTGTCTCATGTGCGCGGTGTCTCCTCGGACCGGGCCGGGACGGTCCCCGGCGAGGCGCCTGCCCGCGATGGTGGTGGTCTGCGGGGGTTGTGAGGCGCCGGGAAGGTGGTCTTCCCCGGGCCCGGCCGGGGTGGGGCGGTGCGGCCTGCACGGGAGGGGTCCCGCCGGCTGCGATCGGGTGACCGTGACCGGAAGTGGTGCTCCGGCTGCCCTCGGTGGACCCGCGCTCACGCGATGTGGCTCCTGTCGCGTTGAATCGACAGTCTGCCATGGAAGCGCTCCCACAACAAGCGCAGACGCCACTCGTTCAGCTCGTTGTTTCGATCTCGTTTTGGGTCTTTCACAAAGGCGTGACGGGCGTTACAGTCGCAACATCGGTCGATGGGAGCGCTTCCATCGACAAGGTTCCAACAAGAAGATCACCGGGGCTGTTTCTGACGGGCCCGGTGAACCAGCCCGAGGGCCGACGACGGGCCAGCCCGGACGCCGTCGTCAGCCATCGTCCCGCCACACGGAGGGAGGTGGAACCAGAGCCACTCGCGTGGCCCGGCTCCCGCGCGACACGCACGGCAGGACCCAAATTCCGCCCGTGTGTGTGCAGTTACGGTGGGGACGGGGGTTGCCCTCCCCCGTCCCCACACTAAACCCCCGTACACGATGGGAAAAGAGGCCGACGGGACAGGCGCGCCGCGCCGCCCGGCGGCCTCGTTCGCTGTCCGGGGCCTCCAACCGCCTCGACCCGCCATCGCCGGCCGCCATGACGGCCAGGTGACCCGGGTTGGCCACTCCTGGCCTAATCTGGGAGCGCTCCCGAATCTCGGCGGTGGCCCCGTATCCACGAGGAGAATCCATGTCGATACCTACTGGGCCTGCCAGCCCGCTGCGCTTCCCCGACAACTTCGGTTGGGGCGCGGCAACCTCCGCTTACCAGATCGAGGGCGCCGCCAAGGAGGACGGGCGCGGCGAGTCAGTCTGGGATACTTTCAGCCGCGTCCCAGGGCGCACCCGCAACGGCGACACCGGCGACGTGGCCGCCGACCACTACCACCGGTACGCCGAGGACCTCGACCTCATGCGCGACCTCGGTTTGCGCAGCTACCGCTTCTCCATCTCCTGGCCACGAATCCAGCCCGACGGCACGGGCGCGCCCAACCAGCGCGGGCTCGACTTCTACCGACGGCTCCTCGACGGGCTGCACGACCGCGGGATCACTCCGATGGCCACCCTGTTCCACTGGGACCTGCCGCAGGCACTACAGGACGCCGACGGCTGGGAGTCGCGCGACACCGCCTACCGCTTCGCCGACTACGCCGACCTGGTCTTCGCTGCCCTCGGCGACCGGGTGCCGGCCTGGCTCACCATCAACGAGCCCAAGACGGTGGTGCAGAACGGCTACCTCACCGGCCACCACGCCCCCGGCCGGCAGGACCCGGACGCCGCCTACCTGGTCGCGCACCACCTGCAGCTCGCGCACGGGCTCGCCGTCGGCGCACTGCGGGCCACCGGCAGCGACAGCCGGATCGGCCCCGCACTCAACCTGCACCCCTGCTACCCCGCCGACGACTCCCCGCAGGCTGCCGCAGCCGCCCACCTCTATGACGGCTACGAGAACCGCCTCTACCTGGACTCCCTGCTCAAGGGCAGCTACCCGGAGGATCTGCTGGCCGACCTGGGCCCGCAGAGCCGGATGGTCCAGGGCATCCGCGACGGCGACCTGGCGATCATCTCCGCGCCGGTCGACGTGCTGGCGGTGCAGTACTACACGCCGATCTACGTCACCGCCGACGGCGGCACCGAGCAACGCTGGGCGACCTCCGAAGCCGCATGGCAGCAGATCTACCCCGATGGGATGTACGACCTCCTGACCCGGATCACCCGCGACTACGGCCCGATCCCACTCACCATCACCGAGAACGGTCTGCCCACACCGGACACTCTGGCCGCGGACGACACCGTCCACGACGCGGGTCGGATCAACTTCCTGCGCGACCACCTCACCGCCGTGCACCGGGCCATCGCCGCCGGGGTGCCTCTGGAGAGCTTCCACGTCTGGTCGCTGCTGGACAACTTCGAGTGGGATGCGGGCTACGACCAGCGCTGGGGGCTGGTCTACGTGGACTACCCGACCCAGCGGCGGGTGCTCAAGAGCAGCGCCAACTGGTACCGCTCCGTCATCACCGACGGCGGCTTCTGAGCGGGCCGCCACCCGGACGGCCGGGCCCGGACGGCTCGGCTCCGGTGAGCCGATGACCGTCCGGGACTCGGCCGGCACATCAACGGGGCAACGCCTGCTGCAACTCCGCCCGCAGCGCCGGTGTCAGCATCTCCCCCGCCTGCTTGGCCAGCCGGGCCATCTCATAGCCCACCACACCGATGTCCGCGTCACCGGCGGCCAGCGTGGCAAGGATCGAACCGTCGCGTACCTGCATCACCAGGAAGTAGCCACGGCCCATCTCGACCACCGTCTGCTTGACGACATCGCCGTCGAACATCTGGGCCGCGCCCGCGGTGATGCTCATCAGCCCGGAGGTCACCGCCGCGAGCTTGTCCGCGTTGTCGCGGGGCAGGTGGTCGGAGAGCGCCACCAGCAGCCCGTCCGAGGAGACCACCACCGCGTGCGACACGCCCGGCACCCGCTCCGCGAACGCGCTCACCAGCCAGCTCAGGTCACGTGCCTCCTGGCTCAACGTCGTCACTGTCGTCGTCCCCCTTCATCGTGCCCCACGGACGGCGGCACGGGTATCTCGGTGGTGTCCTCGGCCTCGGCGCGCCGCACCCCGCTGTAGAGCCGGGAAAGCATGCCGCCGACAGCCTCCGGGTCCGGGTCGGCGCGGTGGGGCGCCGACATCGGTTGTGCCGGGCGGGTGACCGCGCTCAACTGCGCCATCGGCACCCGCACCGGCAGCCCCCGTTCATTCGTGCCACCGGTCACCGGGATGGCCGGCGGCACCGCGGGCGCGGGCGCTGCCGGCGCGACCGGGCCCTCCCGCGACCACCAGCCACCGCCGTCACCACGGGCGGCGGCCGGGGTCAACACGTCCTCGGCGCGCACCGGCACCGGACGTGCCTGGCGCGGCACGGCGAGGCCCGGAGGGCGGCCGGCAACCGGCAGATCCCGTGCTCCGTTGCCCAGCCCCGGGGCGCCGGCCCCCCAGGAGACCCCGGGCGGCGTTGCCACTCCCCGAGCGGCGCTCGTCGCCAACATCCGGGCCGGCGCGGGCGGGTCCAGCTGCACCGGGCCCCCTGGCGCCAGCAACTCCGCGGGCAACGCGAGCCGGGCGACCAGGCCACCCTCGCCCCCGTCGAGCCGCACGCGTAGGCCCAGCCGGGCCGCCAGGTGACTGACCACGAACAGACCCATCCGCTCCACCGTCGCGACGTCCGCGGCCGGAGGGCTGGCCAGCACCGCGTTCGCCTCGACCAGTGCGGCCGGGCTCATGCCCAGACCCTGGTCGGTGATCTCGATCAGCGGAGCCGCAGCCTCGACCTTGGCTGTCACCACCACCGAGGTGTCCGGGCGGGAGAAAGCGGTGGCGTTCTCCAGCAGCTCCGCCAACAGGTGCACCAGCTCACCGACGGCGTGCCCGACCACGTGCACCTCGGCCACCGACTCGATCTGGACCCGCTGATACTGCTCGATCTCCGCTGCGGCGGCCAGCAGCACCGCACCGAGGCCGACCGGCCGGTTCCACCGACGGGTGGAATCGGTGCCGGCAAGCACCAGCAGACTCTCGTCGTTTCGGCGCATACGAGCGGCCAGGTGGTCGAGCTTGAACAGGTTTTCCAGCTGGTCCGGATCGCCCTCCTCACGCTCGAGGTCGTCCAGCAGCTCCAGTTGACGCTCCACCAACACCTGGCTACGGCGGGCCAGGTTGACGAACATCGCGTTGACGTTGCGGCGCATGAGCGCCTGCTCGACGGCGACCGTCACCGCGCTGCGGTGCACCGCCACGAACGCCTCGGCCAGCTCGCCGATCTCGTCGAGCGAGCGGACCACCGCCGGCGCGACGTCGATGCCGGGCACGCCTCCGGTGACGGTCTTCAAACGGTCCAGTGCGTCCGGGAGTTCGACCTGCGCGATCCGGAGCGCCTGGCTACGCAGCAACCGAATCGACCGGGCGACCGACCGCCCGACGAGCAAAGAGATCAGCAGGGCGACCAGCAGGACCACGACGACCCCGCCGACGACAAGCAGGGTGGCCCGCAGCTGACCGTCACTGGCGTCGTCGGCCTGCCGCACGGCGTCGTCCAGCACGCCCGCCTCAAGCTGACGCAGCAACTCCTGGCGCTGTTGGCTGGCCACCCACCACTGCTCCGACGGCAGCACCTCCGGCGACGCGTCGCCGGTCGACAGACTGCGTTCCTCAAGCCGCACGGCGACCAGGAACGTCGGGGCAACCGTGGTCTCGTCGTACCGGCGGATCTGGTCGCTGGTCGCGGCCACCCGGAACGCGCCGAGCGCGGTCAGCTGCTGGGCGCGCAGATCGGCGAGGAGCACCCGGTCCTCTGTGCCGTACCCACCGGCGCGGGCGGCGGCGTAGAGCTGGGCCCGGACCCGGGAGGAAAGCTCCTTGACCCGAGCCAGCTGAACGTAGCGCAGCACCGCGTCGTTCAACTCGGGCTGGTCCTGTCCAGGGGCCGGCTCGGCGAGCAGGTCGATCATCGCGCCGACGGCCCGGTGATAGTTGCTCAGGATGGTGTCGCTGCTGAGCACCGCCGGCGGGATCGCTGGCCGGATGTCAACCACCTGGTCGTACGCCGCCAGTGCCTCGGAGAACGCGACCCGCCAGGACGCGTCGGCGTCCGCGAGAGGCTCGGCGGCCCGACGCAGGTCCTCGATGGCCCGGTCGGTGGCCGTCTGCAACGGCTTCAGGTCGGACGCCGAAGTGTCCCGGTCGCCGCCCCTGTGCCGCTCGCCCAGCTCCCCCGCCGAGCGGTCGCGCTCCTGCTGAAGTTCGTGCACCACGGCGGTGATCTGCCGGCCGATGCCGACCTGACGAGAGAAGTCGTTCAATGCCGTCGTACGCCCCACCAGCGCGCTGGTCTGCACACCCGCAAGCACCAGGAACGCCATCGACGGCACCATCAGCACGGTGGCGAGCTTCGTGCTCATCCGCCAGTCCCGCAGCCGGAACGGTGACCGGCGTCGATGCGGAACGACTCGAACGTCGAAGCGGCGCCGACGGTGGTTCGACACCGCGCCGTTCGCCGGGTCGGGACCTGCCGCCACCCTGCCTCCTCCGTCCTACCGCGTCCACCGCGGTCCGGGGAGCGCCGTCCATCCAACCAGGCTCGGGAGCGCTGTCAACGGCCCGGGCGACGCGGAGGCTCAGGAAGGATACTGCGGGTGGAACGTCCTGTCGTGGTCGGCAAAACCAGCTCGTCCGTCTGGCCGATGTCGGCGAGGTCGATCGCGTCACCGAACCGGCCCAACGCCACCAGTGCCGCGCCGGTGGCGCCGATCTCCGGGTTGCGTTGGTGCGACACCGGTCGCGGTGCCAGCGCGGCGGCGAAGGCCTGCCGCCACCACGTCGAGGCTGCCACCGCACCCCCGCCAAGCACCACACCGACCGGCTTGTCGATCGTGGACTCCAGCACCGCGAGATCCTCGGCGACCAGCTCACACAGCCCCTGCATCAGCCCGGCCAGAATGTCCACCGAGGTGGTGCTGAAGCTGAGGCCGCCGAGCCGGCCGGTGCCCGCCGGCGCCAGACCGGGCGGCCGGTCGCCGCCGAAGCGGGGGTCGGCCGGCCGGCCACCGCCCGCCGGCACCAGCGCCAGTGCCGCGTCCAGCTCCGCCCCCTGGGGCAACCGCAACTCCCGGTCCGCCCAGGCGAACAGGTTGCCCCCACTGGCGTACGCCGCACCGGTCACCACATGGTCGTGGTCGACCCGGTACCGCCACAGTCGCTCGGGGAGCCGCGGCATCGGTTCGCCAGCCGGGATCCGCTGCATCAGCCGTACGGCCGCGGAGGTGCCCACGGTGACCGCGGCCCGGCTCGGGTCGACGCAACCCGAGCCGACGTTCGACGCCCCACCGTCGCCCACGGGCGGCGACCACCGGGCCTGCGCCAGTTGCGGCCAACGGCGGGCCTTCTCAGCGCGAAGCCGGCCGTGCCAGTCCAGCTCACCGAGGGGTGGCAGATCCTGCGGTCGTGCCCCGGCCAGGGTCAGCGCCTCCTCGTCCCAGCGCAGGGTGCTCAGGTCCAGTAGACCGGTCCCGGAGGCCTGGGAGACCGACATGGGCGCCGTGTCGAGCAGCTCGCCCAGCACGTACTCGGGCAGGCCGACGAACCGTGCGATCGGTGTGCCGGACTGCTCGCGCAACCAGGGCAACCGCATCGACCAGTACGAGCGGTGCCACCAGCAGCCGGTGCGCTGGTGGAAACCGTCCGGGTCGGCCGGCCCCGCCGTGCCACCGACCGGCCCGGGCCGGGTGTCCAGCCAGGTGATCACCGAGCCGAGCGGGGTGCCGTCGTGGTCGAGTGGGAGCACCGAGTGCCACTGGGCGGAGACCGCCACCAGGTCGACGTCGTGCAGGTGCCCCGCGTCGGCCAGCTCGTCCAGGCAGCCGACCAGGGAGGCGAGATAGTCGGGCCCGGACAGCGTGCCGGTGCCGTCGTCACCGATGGCGAGGTCGATCTTGCGCCGGGCCAGGGCGCCGGGCAACGGTCGGGTGTCCCCGTCCAGCACCAGCCCGCGTACCGAGGAGGTGCCCAGATCGAGCGCGAGAATGTTCATCGCCGGTCAAGTTACCCGCTGTCAGGCCGCCCAAGGGCGCGTAGGGTGGATGACATGCTCGCGCATCCGACCTACTGGTGGCCCGCCGACCTGGCGGTCCACTTCCGCGCGTAGCTCCATCCACGCGGCCGCCATCGAGGCGGTCGCCGGATCTCCCGTCCGGATAGCCCGCCCCGACGGCGGCGCCCGGCCCGACGGAGACTCCGATGACCCACCTCACCGACCTGCTCGCCGCCGTCGCCCACGGTGTCGATCCTGGCCCCTTCGCGCTGCTGCGCCGAGACGGCGCGGACGAACTGGAGCTGTTCACCGGCCCGGTCGACACCGTCGAGCGGCTCGCGGACATCCCGCTGACGCCGGAGACCCCCGGGGCACGGACGCTGGCCCTGGTGCCGTACCGGCAAATCACCGAACGCGGGTTCGCCTGCGTCGACGACGGCGCTCCGCTGGAGTGCCTGCACATCCGCGAGCATCGGCGGATCGCACTGGCCGACGCCCTGGCCACGCTGCCCGACGAACCGGTCCGCACCATCGATGCCGCCTTCGACGTCAGCGACGAGGAGTACGCGCGGACGGTGCAGCGGGTGCTCGCCGAGGAAATCGGCCGTGGGGAGGGCGCGAACTTCGTCATCCACCGCGCCCTGCACGCCACCGTGCAGGGCCCACCGCTGGTGGCCGCGCTGGCCGCGCTGCGCCGGCTGCTGGTCGCCGAGCGCGGTGCGTACTGGACGTTCGTGGTGCACACCGGCACACGGACGCTTGTCGGTGCCAGCCCGGAGCGGCACGTCAGCGTCGACGACGGGCTGGTGATGATGAACCCGATCAGCGGCACCTTCCGGAGCGCCGGTAGCACCGCGGACCGGGCGGCGCTGCTGCGCTTCCTCGCCGACGAGAAGGAGGTCGAGGAGCTGTACATGGTGCTCGACGAGGAGTTGAAGATGATGGCCACCGTCGCCGAGCACGGCGGCCAGGTGATCGGTCCGCACCTGAAGGAGATGTCGCACCTGGCGCACACCGAGTACCTGCTCGCCGGGCGGGGCACCCGTGACGTGCGGGAGGTGCTGCGCGAGACGATGTTCGCCCCCACCGTCACGGGCAGCCCGATGGAGAACGCCTGCCGGGTGATCGCCCGGCACGAGCGCCGGGGCCGGGGCTACTACGCGGGTGTGCTGGCCCTGCTCGGCCACGACGAGGCTGGCCGGCAGACGCTCGACGCGCCGATCCTGATCCGTACCGCCGAGATCTCCCCCACCGGCAGGATGCGGGTGCCGGTGGGCGCCACTCTGGTCCGTCATTCGACGGCGGCCGGCGAGGTGGCCGAGACGCACGCCAAGGCGGCCGGAGTGCTTGCCGCGCTCGGCCTCGGGCCGGCGGCGCCCGTCGGCGGCAGCGGGCCGGTCGCGCGGCTGGCCGACGACCCGGAGGTACGCGACGCGTTGGCCGCGCGCAACGCACCGCTGGCCCGGTTCTGGCTGGACCAGCGGGCACCGGACGCGCCCGGCCTGCCCGGGCTTGTCGGCCGCCGTGTGTTGATCGTGGACGCGGAGGACACCTTCACCGGGATGCTGGCCCATCAACTGGGAGCTCTGGGGCTCGCGGTCACACTGCGGCCGTGGCACGTCAGCGGCCCGGTCGACTCATACGACCTGGTAGTGGCCGGGCCCGGGCCGGGCGACCCGGGCAGCCTGGACGAGCCGAAGATGGCGGCGCTGCGGAGGCTGCTGGCCGGGCTGCTGGCGAACGGCCGTCCGACCCTCGCGGTCTGCCTCGGCCACCAGGTCCTCGCTGGGCTGCTGGGGCTGACACTGCACCGCCGGGAGACGACCTATCAGGGATTGCAGCGGGACGTGGAGCTGTTCGGCCAGACCCGCCGGGTCGGGTTCTACTCGACGTTCACCGCCCGCGCCGAGTCGGACCGGCTGGCCACCGCGTACGGGCCGGTGGAACTGGCCCGGGACGCCGGCGACGGCGCCGTGCACGCCCTACGTGGGCGCGGCTTCGCCGGGGTGCAGTTCCACCCGGAGTCGGTGCTCAGCCCGGACGGGCTCGCGGTGCTGACCGAGCTGTTGAGTGACCTGCTGCCGGCACCGCGCGCCGACGAGCTGTCCGCCGCGGGTGGACGCGCATAGTCGCCCCGCCTCTGGGGTAGGGCTGGATCGACCGGTGGTGCGGACGGGCTGAGAGCCCCCGCCCGCGCCACCGGTCGCAGTCACCCGACTCACAGCCGCCGTCACCCAGCCATGCCCGCCTTCAGCGCGGCCCCGATCAGCACCGCGCGTCGGGCGGTGAGCGCGCAGGCCCCGAGTGCCACGGAGTCCGGGGCGATCTCCCCGTTGTTGCTCGTGTGCGAGGCGCCGTACGGGTTGCCAGCGATGAACTGGCTGGTGTCGGTGTATCCGGGGGTGACCACGATGCCGCCCCAGTGGTAGAAGACGTTGAACAGCGAGGTCAGCGTGGTTTCCTGCCCGCCGTGCAAGGTCCCGGTCGAGGTGAAGCCCGCGTAGACCTTGTTGGCCAGAGCTCCCTGCGCCCAGAGCGGGCCAGAGGTGTCGATGAACTGCTTCAGCTGAGCGGCGATGATGCCGTACCGGGTCGGCGCGCCGAAGATCACGACGTCTGCCCAGGACAGGTCGTCGAGCATCGCCTCGGGCACGTCCTGGGTCTCCAGGTGGTGCGCCTGCCAGCCGGAGTTGGAGCGGATCGCCTCGTCCGGCGCCAACTCGCGCACCTTGCGCAGGCGCACGTCGGCGCCGGCATCCCCGGCGGCTTCGCACACGGCCTGCGCCATCTGGTACGTGGTGCCGGTGGCGCTGTAGTAGATCACCGCTACCTTGGTCTGGGCAGCCATCAGATGTCCCCTTTTCGTCTCGGGTCAGCTCCCGCGACTACCCGTTGGGTCAGATCTCTAACGGAGGGACCAGCCGCTGCTGGCAGTAGAACAACACGCCGACGTTGATCTGCTCGCCGCGCTCGATGCGGGGCACCAGCCGGATGAGCGCGTATTTAGCGGATCGCGGTGACCTGGCGGAGCACGCCGCCCACCCTACTGTGATTGGCCGGGCAGGGCGGCCGCCCTGCCCGACCATGCCCGTCCCGGCGAGAGCGGCACCTCTGAGTCGTGGTGATACCTCAGAGCCAGCACGCGCACGGGTGCGGGCCGGAGTCGGTGCGGGCGTCAGTCGAGCTTGTCGCGCAGTTTGTCGACCTGGGTCTGGAGGCGGTCCACCGCGTTCTCGTTGTTGACGAACGTGGTGATGCCCGCGGCCAACCCCAAGCCGATCAGTACGGCCACGATGCTGAGCACGAGGCCGCCGATCGACACGCCACGGCCGGTGACCCCCGGTCGGCGGGCCATCTTGAGGCCGACGATGCCGAGGATGATCCCGATGATGCCGAGCACCAGCCCCAACCAGGCGAGGATGGCCGTCAACGCACTGAACAGACCGGCCACCCCGAACACCAGGGCGAAGGTCGCGGCGGCGCTCGTCTTCGCGTGGCCGTCTGCCCGATGGGTCCGGGACCCGGCCGGTGCGCCGGCACCCCGGGCCGGCTCGCTTGCGGCAGTCATGAGACTCCCTTCCGTACGCGCGGCGCGCGCACTTCCGGATGGCCGCCTTCCCATTGCGTGTGCGGTTATGCCACATCCGGTGCCCGGGCGCGTGCCCTACCCTGACGCAACCACCTCCGGGGAAGGATTCCGATGACCAGGGACCTCACGGCATCCGAGGCGCTCGATCTGCGGATGACGAGCCTGCTGCTGCGGGCGCACCCGAACGCCCAACCCGGCGGCGTCGCCGACGTGGTCGAGTGGTTCGGCGCGATGCAGGCGCAGGATCTGGCGAGCGGCCTGTGGTCGTTGGGCGCCCGGCTACCGGGACGGACCATGGTCGACGTGCAGGCGGCGCTGGAGCGCCGCGAGGCTCTGCGCACGTGGCCGATGCGGGGCACCGTGCACCTCGTCCCACCCGCCGACGCCCGCTGGATGCTGGAGCTGACCGGCGTCCGCTCGCTGGCGGCCGCGGCGACGCGCCGGGCGCAACTCGGGCTCACCGATGTCGACGCGGACCGGGCGGTGGACGTGCTCGGCGCCGCGCTTGTCGGTGGGGGCCGGCTCACCCGAGCGCAGTGCCTGGCGGCCCTTCGCACGGCCGGCCTGTCGACCGACGACCAGCGCGGCTACCACCTGCTCTGGTATGCGAGTGTGCGCGGGGTGACCTGCGTGGCACCGAACGTCGGCACCGAGCAGACCTTCGCCCTGCTCGACGAGTGGGCGCCCGAGCAACGCCACCTGGAGCGGGACGAGGCCCTGGCGCTGCTGGCCCACCGTTACACCCGTGGGCACGGGCCGGTCACTGCCCGCGAGTTCGCCGGCTGGACCGGCCTCACCCTGACCGATGCCCGGCGCGGGCTGGCCGCTGCCGCCGATGTGCTGGGCACGGTCCGGGTCGATGGTGAGCCGATGCACGTCGACGCGGCGTTGGCCGACATCGCGTTGGCCGACGCACGCACGCCGTTGGACGACGTGCTGGCGCTGCCCGGGTTCGACGAGTACCTGCTCGGCTACCGGGACCGCGCGCTGATGCTCGACCCGGCGCACCAGCCGGCCGTGGTGCCGGGCAACAACGGCATCTTCCAGGCCACGGTGGTCCGCGCAGGCCGGGTGGTAGGCGTGTGGAAGCGCAAGATCGGGCGGTCCGCGGTCACCGTGACGATCCAACCGCTGACGCCGCTGGACGCTGCCGCACGCGCCCGGGTAGAGCAGGCGCTGGGGCGGTACGCCGACTTCCTCGGGCTGCCTGCTCGCTTCGACTGGCCGGCCTGACCGCCGCTCGCGCACGACGGGGGCCGGCGGGCGAACCCACCGGCCCCGTCCGGGTGGCACTGTCAGTCGGCGAGCGCGCCAGCCGCCCGGCCCTCGTGCAGGGTCAGGTTGCGGCCGTTGGCCGGGTCGAACAGGTGGATCTTCTCCAGGTTGAACCAGACCCGACGCGACTGCCCCTCGGCGACCGGGGACTCCGCGGACAGCCGGGTCACCAGGTTGCCGCCGGCACCGGCGAAGTCGGCCGCACCGGCGTCGGCGGCCAGCTCCTCCAGCTCGGCAGCGCTGGCCCGCTCCCCTTCCACGGTGAAGTAGACGTACTTGTCCGAGCCCATCGACTCGACGATGTCCACCGGGGCCTCGAACTCGATGCCCCGGCGGCGGGTGTCCTCGTCGACCAGCTCGGCGTCCTCGAAGTGCTCGGGGCGGATGCCGAGGATCAGCTCGCGGGGTGCGTCCGCCGCCTCCAGCTCGCGGCGCAGCCGGTCGCCGAGGGGCACCTCACCCAGTGCGGTGTGCAACCCGCCTTCCTGCACGGCGGCGTGCAGGAAGTTCATCGACGGCGAACCGATGAAGCCGGCGACGAAGAGGTTGCGCGGGTGGTCGTAGAGCTCCTGTGGGGCACCGACCTGCTGCACCGCACCACCGCGCATGATCACCACCCGATCGCCGAGGGTCATCGCCTCGGTCTGGTCGTGGGTGACGTAGACGGTGGTGGTGCCGAGCTTCTTCTGCAACCGGGACACCACCGTGCGCATCTGCACCCGCAGCTTGGCGTCGAGGTTGGACAGCGGCTCGTCCATCAGGAACGCCTTCGGCTGGCGGACGATCGCCCGGCCCATCGCCACCCGCTGGCGCTGCCCGCCGGAGAGGTTGGCAGGCTTGCGGTCGAGCAGCGGAACCAGCTCCAGCACCTTCGCCGCCTCGTCGACCTTCTGGTTGATGGTCTCCTTGTCCAGCTTCGCCAATCGCAGCGGGAAGGCCATGTTCTCCCGCACGGTCATGTTCGGATAGAGCGCGTACGACTGGAACACCATGGCGATGTCCCGGTCCCGGGGAGCCTTGTCGTTGACCCGCTGCCCGGCGATGCGCAGCTCACCGGAGCTGATGTCCTCCAAACCGGCGATCATGTTGAGGGTTGTGGACTTACCGCAGCCCGAGGGCCCGACCAGGATCACGAACTCGCCGTCGGCGATCTCCAGGTCGACGTCCTGCACGGCGACGGTCCCGTCCGGGAAACTCTTGCTCACCTTGTCGAGCACGATGTCAGCCATGACTACTCACCTATCCCTTGACTGCGCCGGAGGTCAGGCCGGACACGATGCGGCGCTGGAAGAAGAGGACGAACAGGATGATCGGAACGGTGATCACCACGGCGGCGGCACAGATCGCCCCGGTGGGGTCCTCGAACTGCGACGCGCCGGTGAAGAACGACAGCGCGGCCGGCACGGTGCGTGACCGCTCGGTGGAGGTCAGCGAGATGGCGAACAGGAAGTCGTTCCAGCAGAAGATGAAGACCAGGATCGCCGTGGTGAACAGCCCGGGCGCGGCCAGCGGTGCGATCACCCGCCGGAACGCCTGCCCCTGAGTGGCACCGTCCATTTTGGCTGCTTTCTCCAAGTCCCAGGGGATCTGCTTGAAGAACGCCGACAGCGTGTAGATCGCCAGCGGCAACGCGAAGGTGATGTACGGCAGGATCAGCCCGGGCCAGGTGTCGAAGATCTTGAGCTGACGCTCGATCTCGAACAGCGGGGAGACCAGCGACACCTGCGGGAACATCGCGATGAGCAGGGAGATGCCGACCAGCAGCCGCTTGCCGGGGAAGTCCAGCCGGCTGATCGCGTACGCGGCCATCGCGCCGAGCACCACCGCGATCAGCGTGGCGATCAACGCGATGCCGATCGAGTTGACCAGCGCCCGGACGAACTGGTCGGTTTCGAAGATCGTCCGGTAGTTGTCCAGCGTCCACTCCCGGGGGAAGAATTTTCCGTCGGTGAGGGTGGCTGGCGTCTTGAACGACAGCGACGCGATCCACAGCACCGGGACCATCGCGAAGACGACCACGAGGACGTCCAGCAGACCCCAGCGCAGCTTCGCCCGGGTGGTGGTTTCGACAGCCATGTCAGCGCCTCTCCCCGTCGTCGCTGCCGGGGGCAGCGGTGCCGAACAGCTTCACGAAGACGAAAGCGATGATCGCCACGGTGATGAAGATCAGCACCGACATCGTCGAGCCGACGCCGAGGTTGAGACCCCGGAGCAGGTTGTTGTAGGCGAGCATCGACACCGACGACGTCTCGTTGCCTCCGGCGGTCAGCACGAAGATGTTGTCGAAGACCCGGAACGCGTCCAGCGTGCGGAACAGCAGCGCGACCAGGATCGCCGGCTTCATCACCGGCAGCATCACCTTCGTGAACTTCTGCCAGGCCGTCGCGCCGTCGGTGGACGCCGCCTTGAGCAGGTCCTCCGGCACCAACGCCAGCCCGGCCATCAGCAGCAGCGCCATGAACGGGGTGGTCTTCCAGATCTCCGCGAGCATGATGATCGCCAGGGCGCTGGCCCGTTCGGTGAGCGGCGCGCCGTCGCTGAACAGGTCGGCCAGGTAACCGGTGCCGGGCGTCCAGGCGTACCGCCAGGAGAACGCGGCGACCACGGTGACGATCCCGTACGGGATGAGCGCCGAGGTCCGGACCAGGCCACGGCCGACCAGAGTGCGGTGCATGATGATCGCCAGACCCATGCCGAGCACCAGCTCGACGGCCACGGTGACCACCGTGATCAGCGTTGTCACCCCGAATGCGGTCCACCAGAACTCGTTGCTGAGCACGGTGACGTAGTTCTCCAGCCCGATGAACTCGCGCTGGTCGGGGAAGCGCAGGTCGTAGCGCTGCAACGACAGCCAGAACGAATAGATGATCGGGTACGCGGTCACCAGGACCATGACCAGCGCGGCGGGCGCGCAGAGCAGCAGGCCGAGTTTGCGTTCGGCTTTCTTGTTTTCGCTCAGCGGCGGCTTGCGGCGGCCGGCGCGTTGGGTGGGCACGGTGGCGCGCTGGCCGGTCTCCTCGGTGGCGGAGTCTGTCGGCGCGGCGTTGATGCTCATGGAAGCACCCCCTTCGACTGGAGGGCGTCGGCGATGGCGTCGCGCAACTCGTCCGCGGTCTGTTGCGGGCGGATCGCCGACGGCGGGGACAGGATTGCCGACATCACGGTGGAGATGCTCTGGTAGGCCGGGGTCAGCGGACGGGTCGCCGGCTCCTTCAGCTCCTCCAGAATCGTGTCCTTCATCGGGTACGCCTCGGTCATCTCCGGCTCGTCGTAGACGGCCTCGATGGTCGGCGGCACGCCGTCGTTGATGGCGGAGAACTTCTGGTGCTCGGCGCTACGGATGCACCGGGCGGCTTCGAAGGACAGCTCCGGGTGCTTGGAGTAGGAGCTGACCGCCAGGTTGACCCCACCGATGGTGACCTTGCTGGGGGTGCCCTCGTCGACGCCGGGGATCCGGGCCCAGCCGACCTGCTTGGCCAGCTCCGGGTTCGCCTCCTGCAGGGCCGGGTAGACGAACGGCCAGTTCACCTGGAACGCGCCCGAGCCGGACTGGAACTCCAGCCGGACCGGATCTTCGGTGGCGTTGCTGAACGACGGCGAGGTCACGCCCGACGTGGCGAAGCGCTGCAGTTGCTCCAGCGCCCGAACCGTGCCGTCGTCCATCACGGCCTGCTTACCGTCGTCGTCGAGGATCTTTCCACCGGCGCTCTCGGCCAGGGTGTTGTAGAGGACGACCAGACCCTCGTACTGGGCGCCCATGGTGAGCACCTGGTACGGCTTGCCCTGGTCCTTGAGCTGCTGGGCAGCGCTGATCATCTGGTCCCAGGTCGTCGGCGGCTGGGGCACCAGGTCCTTGCGATACCAGAGCAGCTGGACGTTTGTGTTCTTCGGCGCCGCGTACAGCTTGCCTTCGTAGCGGGCGGTGTCCAGCGGCCCGGCGAGGGTGCCCTGCTCGACCTCGGCCTTGTCCTGGCCGGTCCACTCACGGATCCAGTCGGCGCTGGCGAACTCCTGGGTCCAGGTCACGTCCAGGCCGAGCAGGTCCATCCCGCTGTCCTCGGCGGCCAGCCGGCGCACCATCTGCACCCGCTGGTCGTCGGCCTGCCGGGGCAGGACCCGGTAGGCGATCTCATACCGCCCCTGGGCTTGCGCGTTGCAGTCGTCGACGACCTTCTGCAGGTTCTGCTCGGGCGGGTAGTACAGGTTGATCGTCGGTGGGCCACCAGCTTCGTCCGCGCCGCACGCGGCTAGCGGCGCGACCAGCGCCAGCGCGGCAGCTGCCGCTCCGAGCCGAACAATCGGCCGACGCCGGCGTCGAGCCGTCTCGGGGTCCGTCATCGCCCTCCCCCTCTCTTCGGCGAGAACCGGGGAGGGGCAACCGTGCCCCGGTGCACGGCGAGACATTCCGAGCCGGTGAGCTGCGCAAACACGCCCGCCCGGGTGCTCCGTGCGGGCTACACTGCCCCACCCGTGAAGCCGCGAAACCTGGCCACGAGGACGGCCGAACACGGGTTTTCGCTTCGGTATATCGCGACGCCAAATAGCAAGGTATTATGTGTCGCATGGTAGTGGCAGGGAGTCAGCCGGTTGAAGACAACGAGCGGCAGACCCAACTCTTGCGGGGCGCGCTGGACATGTGCCTGCTGGCGCTGCTGGCGCGCGAGCCGGCGCACGGCTACGAGCTGGTTCGGAGGATGGAGACAGCCGGGTTCGGCGCGATCAGCTACGGCACCATCTATCCCCTGCTGACCCGGATGCGCCGACTTGGCCTTGTTGCCCACGAACAGCAGGCCAGCCCCACCGGCCCACCCCGCAAGGTCTACGCGCTGACCGAGCCCGGCCGGACCCACCTGGACGCCTGGCGGAAACAGTGGAACCACTTCGCCGACACTGTCGGCGCCGTTCTCGACCCGCTCGACCATCGCCCCCCGAGGAGTTGACCATGGACACCATCGACAGTCTTCTGGGCGAAGCCGACCAGGCGTGGCGCGCGTACGGGGTCGGCCCGGCCGATCGGGCGGCACTCGGCGCCGATCTGCGCCTCGACCTGCGGGCCGCGGCTGCCGACGGGGGCGACCCCGCGCAGTTGATCGGCGATGACGTGGCCGGCTTCGCGCGGCGGCTCGCCGACGAGGCCGGTGTCCGACGCGTGCGCAGCGACTACGGCCGCGTTCTCGGCACCGCACTGATCGGCGCGATGGCCGGTGCGGTGCTCGGCTACGGCCTCCTGATGGCGGTCTACCCGATATTCGTCCGCGTGGTCGACATCCCCCGCTCGATCGACGTACCGATCCAGCTCGCCGTCGCCGTCGGATACGGCATACCGGCCGCCGTGGTCGCCGCGGGAGCGGTCATCGCGGTGCGGACCCGGCTACGCGACCTGCCCAAGATCCGGCGGACGGCTCGGTTGATGAGCGTCCTCGTGCCGGCGGCCGGCATCGTCATCACGCCGATCACCGTCGGCTTCGCCTGGGCCACCGGCTACAGCACGGCACCCGAAGTGGTGACTACGGAGATCGCCATGGTCCTGGCCGCGCTCGCTGGTGCCACGGTCCTGGCCCGCCGTCTGTCGCTCCGCGAGGGCCGGACCGCTTCCGACACCCCTCACACAGATACCACGGTAATCAGGCCCGTGTGACGCGCCACCTATCGTCAGCCCCGGGCCCTCGCCCAGGAGAGGAAGCGCTCGGTCATCCTGGCTGGCGGATGATCCGGGTGGAGTTGGGTGAGCTGGTTCGTCGCCTCGTGCATCAGGGTGCCGAGATAGATCAGCAGTGCGGTCCGGCTGGCCCGGTATTCGGCCAGCAGGGCGAGCTTGGCCGGCTGGCAGGGCCACTCCTTGCCGCAACTGCGGCACCGCCACAGCGGGCGCATGGCGACGTGCGGGACGGGCGGCCGGATCACCATCACCGCCACCGCACCGCGGGCTGCTGGTCTGTCGGGCTCAACACATCGACCTCCTCGGGGGGCAGGGAAGGGGCCGCTCCCGCAAGGGGGAGACGGGAGCGACCCCGGGTGCAGGGCCCGCCGCCGCCATTGCGGCCACCAGCGGACCCGCCACTGGTGACAGTGTGGTGATGACGCGACTACGGTCGATACGTGCTCGCGCCATCCGTGCAGCTCAACGGTCCAGGCGAGCACCTAAGAGGGACACGCCGAGCCAGACTGAGCGAAGGTTGGGGAATCGATGGGGACCGTCACCGACTACGTGCTGGAGGAACTACGCCTGTTCCGGACGGGGTTCGGGCTCAGTCAGGACGACTTCGGCAAGGGCATCGGCTATTCGGGATCGCACGTCAGCTCGGTGGAGACCGGCGGGCGACCGCCCACGAAGGAGTACATGAGGGCGGTCGACACCCACCACCAAACCGGCGGACGCTTCCTGCGCATGTTGGACGGGTTGGCCCAGCTCGACGCCGAGCCGGCCTGGCTCCGCGAATGGATCGAGTTCGAGCGGGAGGCGACCACGCTGCGCTGGTTCGAGTTGGCGTACGTGCCGGGCCTGCTCCAGACCGAGCGGTACGCCCGCGCGACGCTGGCCGGTGGCCGGTTCGACGCGGAGGACGTGGACCGGATTGTCGCCTCCCGGCTGGAACGGCAGGCGATCCTGCAACGCCCGCGCCCGCCTCAGCTCATCGCCGTCCTGGACGAGGCCGTGCTGCGCCGGCCGGTGCTCGACCAGCCGGGGCTGATGGTCGAGCAGTGTGAGCACCTGGTCGAACTGGCGGCGGCGGAGCATATCCAGGTGCACATCGTGCCGGCGGATGCTGGGATGTACCTGGGGCTGGCCGGCCAGTTCATCATCGCCGAACTGCCGGACGGCGCGCGGGTCGCTCATGCCGACAACCAGCTCACCGCGCAGATCATCGATACGCCGGCCGATATCGCTAAGCTGGCGAAGACATGGGAGATCGTGCGGAACGAAGTGCTTCCGCGCCGGCAGTCAGTCGAGCTGATCAAGGAAGTGGCGAAGTCATGGACATGCTGACCCCGCAGTGGCGCAAGTCGACCAGGTCCGGCGGCAACGGCGGGTCCTGTGTCGAGGTCGCCGACAACCTGCCGCACGTGGTCCTGGTGCGTGACACCAAGGACCGCGACGGCGGCACCCTGCACGTCGACCCGACGGCCTGGACGGCGTTCGTCGAGTACGTCAAACAGCACTGACCGTGCACCCGCTCCTCGCGGGCTGTCTCCGGGGCGAGCGCCCGGCAAGATCCGCACAACTTCCCTGATGGTGCTGCCTCGGGGCCGCCGGAGGCAGCACCATCACCGAAACTGCGCGGATCTTGCGGACCTCCTTGCACGCCCGCACGACACCGGGCCCACTGGACCAGGCAGGTTGGAACCATGATCGCTCAGTTCAAGGATCTCTGTCTGGATGCCGCTGACCCGCTCGCGCTGGGTGCCTTCTGGGCCCGGATGCTCGACGCGGACGTGGCCGACGCCGGTGACGACGACACCCGGGTGGACCCGCGCTCGGCGCGCTCAAAGGCCGAGTCGATCTGGGTGAACAAGGTGCCGGAGCCGCGGGTCGGCAAGACTCGCGTACACCTGGATCTGCGGTTGGCCGACGCGGAGCCGGCGGCGCTGCTCGCGGATGGCGCGCGACTGGTCCGCGAGCCCACCGGCGAGGCGACCTGGTGGGTGCTGGACGACCCGGAGGGCAACCCGTTCTGCGCGTTCCCGGCCCGCGACGGCACCCGGCCGGGCCCGTTCGAGCTGGTCGTCGACTCGACCGCCCCGGCCGCGCAGGCAACGTGGTGGGCCGGGGTGGTCGGCGGCACCGTCGAGGACGAGGGGACCCACGCGTCGGTGGTCGGCGCGTCCGGGTTCCCCTGGGACTACTGGGTCTTCGACGCGGTGCCCGAGCCCAAGACGGTCAAGAACCGGCTGCACTGGGACGTCGACCTGGTCGACCCGGAGCCCACCGCGCTGATCGGCGCCGGTGCGACGCTGCTGGCGGAGCCGAGCGCCCGCAGCAACTGGTGGGTGCTGGCCGACCCGGAGGGCAACGAGTTCTGTGCCTTCGCACCACGCTCAATTGGGTGAACGACCGACTACCGAGCGCGGGCGGTGTCGGCTAGCGTTTTCGTAACGCCGCAGCCAGCGCGGTCGCCGCCGCCGTCGACACGCCTCGGCCGACCCCCAGCCTGCCCGATCGGTTGGTAATCGCGGGAACGTCCCACCGCCGCTCCCCCGGTTCGGCAGGATCGTCCCAACGAGGAGGTGCCGTCGTGCAGGACACCCGCGCTCTCGCCCTGACGTTCGAGGTGAGCGGCCTGCCACCGGTAAAGACCGAAGCGTTGTCCATCTTCGCCGCCGGGCATCGGCAGGCGACGAGGGTCCGCACCCTGCTCCAAGCCGCCCTCACGGCGGCCCAGCGCACCGGCTGGACGCCGTTGCCCGGGCCGATCGAGGTGGACCTGGTCCTGCGCTGCCCGCCTGGGCACCGGACGGCCGACGCCAGCACCCTGCTT
Organism: Micromonospora sp. DT201; assembly: GCF_049841575.1. Taxonomy (NCBI): domain Bacteria; kingdom Bacillati; phylum Actinomycetota; class Actinomycetes; order Micromonosporales; family Micromonosporaceae; genus Micromonospora; species Micromonospora sp. DT201. The sequence goes on from NZ_JBNCKP010000010.1 coordinate 97,124, forward strand.
GGCGGCGTCTGCACGGTGCTGCAAGACAAGAAGCGGGTGTCGAGCATCGGCCTCACCCACCTCGGCGTGCTGGTGGACGTCGCCCTCTTCGACGACGACCGGCAGATCCGCCGATTGTCGTACCAGGAGGAGCCGGCGGAGGACTTCTCGTACCAGGTGCGGGTCGCCGCCGTACCGGCCGGGGTTTGATCAACGTCCGCGGTGGGGTACCGCGGACGCCGACGAAGGGAGCACCGATGTCGGAGCCACATGTCACGCTCGACCCACGCGGGCTCGACCCTGTGCAGCAGAAGCTGCGGGGCCCGCTGGAGGAGCAGCTGACCTCGGCGCTTCAGGCGGCCACCGACCGGGTCCGCACCGGCTACGCCGGTGAGCCGGTCGAGCAGGTCTGCCAGCGGCTCCTGGACGAGACCCGCTCGGGTCTGCATCCCGACATCGCGGCCGCTTTCAACCCCGACATGGACGAGTTCTGCCGGGTGGCGGTGGCGATCGTCCGACGCGAAGGATCCTGATAGTCCCCTGGCCGGGCTGGGACTCTGGATCGGTCAGGCCGCCACGGGGTCGACCCGCCAGCCGGTCGTCGGGTGCGCCGCGACGGTGGGCGCGGCGGCCAGGTCCTCCAGCGTGCGACGCAGCCGCGCGCCGGGGATCCCGAGCTGCCGGGCGACCCGCTCCGGCTGACGCAGGGCGTCGGACGCCGCGCCGAGCAGGGCGAGGAGCCGTCCGGCCACCTCGTTGTCAGATCGCAGGGCGGAAACCACGGTGGCCAGACTGGCCCGTACCGACAGGTCCTCGTAGTCCAGCAGATCGAGGCGTTCCCGCCCGTCGGCCAACTGGCCGACCAGGGCACTAACCGATGAGCTCCGGCACCGATCGGTCGATGCTGATAGTCAGCGGACCGTCCGGCTGAAGTCCAGAAACACCGACGGCCCGATCGACCGACGCCAACCATCCAGGCAGTGCCGACTCCACCAGGTCGATAGAGGTCGTCACCGGCGAGTACCCGATAGTGAAGGCTCGGATGTCGTCGCCTACATCCAACCTGATGAACTGCCATCGGGAACTGGCGCGGTCCGCAGCACGCAGCGTCAATTCAGAGTTGTTTATGGAGGCGATGAATTCCCCCGTGACACCGACCACCTCCCGACCGACGTTTCGATTGACGAACGTGAAGGAATCCACGACCTGCTCGCCGCCCGACAGGTACGACCTGAGGTCGGATGCCTTCTTCACCGAGGCGAGGTCGGCATCGCACAGCCAGGTGGATCGTCTCAGGCAGAAGCTCGGAGCCTCGCCTTCCGGCTCGTCCTCCAGCGAGGTGTCGGTCCGGTAGATCCCTGTGACGGAAACACCGGGGCCCTCATCGATCATGGCCGTCAGCCAAGGCTGGAACAGCAATCGGTCCCCTGCAAAAGAGGCACTGATCATTCGGATTCCGGCCAGCTTGGCCACAGCGATGCGCTTGAGCGTGCCGACGTTCTGCAGGAGGCGAGGCGGTCGCATCACCGTGAATCCCAGGTACCCAGCTTCCGCACCTTGGCCATCACCCACGGAAGCCGCCCTTCAATATGCGCGGGATCACTAGAAATCCGCCATGTTCCCCAACATACAAACCCTCGTTCGGATCAGTACCCTTCTGGACGGCGAAGATGTTGTCGTTCTTGTCGACCTAGAGATCGAAGTAGGATTCTTTATCAGGCAGGCCATCCTTGACCGTGTGCGGGTCGACCCCGTTGCGCTTGAACCACCGGTCGTCACGCTTCGTCGGGTTGTCGGGCTTTGGCGTCTCCAGGCCTGTCGGCGTACGCGATCATAATCGTCGATGCTGTTCGCGTTTGCTGCGGTCAGAAGTGCCACAGCAGGTCGCGGAACGCGGCCAGCCGCAGGACACCGCCGTCGGTCGGGTCCAGCTCGTCGTCCTCCAGCACCCAGGTGTTTTCGTTCGGGATGAACACCGCGTTTAGCCCGGCAGCTCGCGCCGGCAGGATGTCCGACTTCGGGGAGTTGCCGATCATCCAGGCGCCGGACGGGTCGAAGCCGTGTTCCCGCACCAACCACCGGTACGTCTCGACGTTCTTCTCGGCGACGATGTGCGCGGCCCGGAAGTGGTGCAGCAGCCCGCAGGCGTCCAGCTTGCGTTGCTGCTCCGCCTGGTCGCCCTTGGTCAGCAGCAGCAACTTGTGCCGATCAGCCAGCTCGTCGAGCGCATCGGCCACACCGGGCATCAGCTCCACCCGGTGCTCGATCAGGGCCACCGACAGCCGGTCGATCTCCTTACGTTCGGAGTCGGTGGCCGGCCGCTCCCGCAGCCGCTCCAGGCACTCCGCCAAACTGCGCAGGAAGACCTTGCTGCCGTACCCGTGCGCCACCGCGTTGGCCCGCTCGATATCGTCGAGGATCGTTCGAATCTCAGCCCGATCCAAGGTGGGGTGATCGAGCCATTCGAGGAAGTCGTCAATCACCCGCTCGAAGACGACGTTGTTCTCCCACAACGTGTCGTCCGCATCGAAGATCAACACCTGCGCCTGCCGCCGCGCCGTCATACCAAGTCCTCCTCGTGCCAGCTGTCGAGGCCGAGGAAACAGGATAGGCGCGAGATCGACTACCGATTTTCTCGGCGCGATCTCCCCCGCCTGACAGCGGCGCGCGTTGCTGGTCACGGCCAACGCAGCAAGCGCTGTGCGATCAACGCTTCCCTCTCCTCCTGCCCTTCAGGGCGGAGCCGGCCACCCCGGGTGAGCATCACCACCCCGTGCAGCAGGCTCCAGCCCACCTCGGCGAGGGTGTCCGGGTCCCGGCCCTCGGCCAGTGGGGTCAGGGCCGCACGCAGCTCGGCGAAGACCGCCCGCGGCGCGGCCGGCACCCCATCGACGCCGAGGGCCAGGTCGGGGGTCAGCGCGAGCATCGCGTCGTAGACCTCAGGATTCGTGTACGCGAAGTCGAGGTACGCGCTCGCGACCGCCGGCCAGGCACCCTCGGGGCTGCTGGCGGCCTCTGCGTGCGCCTCCGCCAGATCGGCGGCCAGGTCGGCGAAGGCGCACACGGCGACGGCGGCGAGGAGCGCCTCCAGATCCGCGAAGTGTCGGTAGAGGTCGCCGACGTCGATCTCGGCCCGCTCGGCGAGGCGTCGGGTGCTCACACCCGCCCAGCCCTCCACCTCGGCCAGCTCTCGCGCGACCGCGACGATGAGGTCACGCCGGTCCTGTTCGGTGGCCTTCTCGGCAGGTCCGGGCACGCACCCGAGCCTAGGGGTGGACACCAGCCGTAGTCTTCCGGTGACGGATTGGCGACTGTGCCGGATCCTCAGGCCAACTACGCCAGCCGGTCGTCGATGATGGGGTGTTGCAGGTACGGCGGCCACGGAACCTGCCCCCACGTGCCACAGCCGACCCCTGAGTCGTGAGCACTCCAGCTGTAGAAGGATGCCACCGCTATGAGTTGCCTCGGGCAGCCCGGGCACGTTGTCAGTGGCGGCAACTACCTTTGCCGGTGTGACAAATGATCTCCGTGAAGCGTTGATTCCCTTTCGTACGAGGGCCGTTGAGGTGGGCAGTGTGGACCCGATACCGGCGGAGGAGGTGGACCGGTGGATCGGCCACGCCCGGCCTTGCGCGATCCTCAGGTTGGACGGAGAGGGGCCGGTCGCGGGGAGGTTCGGCGGGCCGCTGCTGCTGCCCGCCGACGTCCCGGACCCGAGGCACCCGTACGTCGGGTACATCGACTTCGCCGCGTTGCCGAAGGGCTCGACGGACCTTCCTCTGCCGCCGGACGGACGCCTGCTGCTCTTCGCCGAGATCTGGGAGCTATGGGACGGCGACAACCGCGGCCATGCCGTCTATGTCCCGGCCGGCACCCCGGTGACAGAGCGCGACAGGTATACCTGGACGGCCTACGGACTGACCTACGGGTACAACGACGTCGACGAGTTCCGGGAGAACTTCGACAACTTCCCGCAGGGCGAGTTGAGAGTCACGGCCGAACCGGACCTGCCGGACCAATCACCTGACGGTTTCCCGCACGCGGACGGGCTCTTCGATGTCTGGTGGGACGTCGCGGGCAGGAACCGGAACCGGCATCTGCAGCTCGGCGGCTACGCGGCGTACCCGGACCCGCTGGAGGAGATCGTGAGCTGCGCTGTGCAGCAGGCCGAGCAAGGGCGGTGGGGTGGCGGTGAGCCGGTGTCGGGCGACCCCGAGGACTGGGTTGCGCTGGCCTACTGGGACGCGGATGTCGCAGACCGGGAAGGCACGCAAATGCAGTGGGTCATCCAGCGCGCGGACCTGGAGGCCGGTCGCTTCGACCGCACCTACGTGACCGGCTACTACAACCCCTGACCCGGCCGGGCGAGCCGGTGACCGTGACGGACGGTCAGCGGCTCGCCGGGGCCGTCAAGCCCTGCCGCAGCCCACCAGCGGCGGTCGGACACGGCGCGCCATGAATTCGGTCCTGAGGGTGCGGATCGAGAGGTCGGCTGCGAGCTGGTCACTCGTCGGACTTCCCAGCGCGGGTCCCTGGGCGGAGCCCGCACCCGGGTCTCCCCGTACCTGACCGAGGCCCTCGTTGTCCCGGGGGCGGTGTGGTTGATGTCCGAGGCCGTGGCCGAGCTTGAGACCCGCAGTGGGGCATCCGATGCCGCCACTCCTCAAGCGGATCTATCTCGAAGTCGCCGATCGGAGCGCTGAGCGATGAGTGCACGCCCCGACAACGCCGTAAGCATGAGCGTCGATCGCATCTATGCTCCACCGGCAACGCGACCGTGACGGGAGACCGCAGTGATCGACACGATCTTCTTTGATATCGGCGGGACGATTCTTGACGAGTCCCGCGAGTTCGAGACCTGGGCGGACTGGCTCGGCGTTCCACGGCACACGTTCTCGGCGGTCTTCGGTGCGGTGATCGCCCGGGGTCTGGACTATCAGGAGACGTTCCGGGTCTTCCGGCCCGATTTCGATCTCGCGGCCGAGCTGGAGCGCCGAGCAGCTGCCGGCAAGCCGGAGTCGTTCGGCGAGGACGACCTCTACCCCGACGCGCGGGGCTGCCTGACCTCCTTGAAGGAGCAAGGTCTGTTCGTGGGCCTGGCCGGCAACCAGCCAGCTCATGCCGAAGCGCTCCTGCACGCTCTCGACCTCCCGGTGGACGCGATCGGCACCTCACACGGTTGGGGCGTGGCGAAGCCGTCACCGGTCTTCTTCGAGCGGGTCATCAGCGAGGGCGGTGGCGATCCGTCCTCGATCCTCTACGTTGGCGACCGCCCCGACAACGACGTACGCCCGGCCATGGTGGCCGGTATGCACACGTGCCTGATCCGACGCGGTCCGTGGGGTCACATCCTCGACCTTCCGGCCGTGTCCGAGCAGTGCCTGTTCCGCATCGACTCGCTCGACGAACTCCCGAGCCTGGTCGCGAAGCACAACGCGGCAAGGTGAGCGTCCCGGTCAGGGCCCTTGCGGGGGCCCTGACCGGGACGACCGGTCAGCCGATCCGGCCGGCGCGCTGCCTGCGCCCGGTCAGCAGCACGAGGACGATGCCGAGGAGCGCCAGCATCGCGCCGACGGTCAGCGGTGCGGCGATGGCGTCACCGGTCACCGGCAGGCTCCGCGGAACGTAGCGGAAGGTGAGCGCGCTGGAGACCCCACCGTCGGTGCGCACGACCACTGTCGTGTTCCCGGCCGCGCAGGGTGGCGTACGGAAGGTCAACGAACGCCCATCCGGTGCCACGGTGACCTCGTTCACCGGGATGGTCCGGCCGCAGATGGTGACGACGGTGCCGCCCGGAACGAAGCCGGAACCACCGACCGTCACGGTGGTGCCGCCACCGGCCGGTCCCTGAGCCGGGGACAGCGCACTGACGACCGGCGGGGCAATCCGGTACGCGAAGCCGTCCGGCACGACGACGTCGTCACCGGGAAGTTGGACGGTCACGTCCACCGGGCCGGGCAGGCCCGCCGGGGTGACCACGGTGATCGTCGTGCCGGCCTGGTTGACGGTGAACCCGGTGCCGGGCACCCCGTCGAACGTCACGCCTGTCGCGCCGGTGAGGCCGGTCCCGGTGATGGTCACCGTGGTGCCACCCGAGTTCGGGCCCGTCGTCGGGGTCAGACCGGTCACGGCGGCGTCACCCTGATCGGCCAGGTACGTGTAGTCCAACGGTGCGGACGAACCACCGCCAGTGGTCACCACCACGACCGCCGGGCCGATGGCGCCGGGCGGGGTGACCGCCGTCAACGACGTGCCCTGCGGATTCACCGTGACGTTGGTGGCTGGTGCACCGTCGAACGTGACAGTCGTGCCACCGGGGACGAAGCCCGTACCGGTGATCGTCACGGTCTGTCCACCCGCCTGCGGGCCCTGGTTCGGAGTGACCGCCCCGGCGGTCGGAGCAGCCGCCACGTACGTGAAGCCACCCGGCGCGTCCGCGTTCGCCCCCGGGAGGAGGACGCTCACGTCCACCGGGCCGACCGGCCCCGGCGGTGTGACCACGGTCAGTGAGGTGCCGCTCGGGTCTACGACGAGGTTGGTACCCAGCGTGTCGCCGAAGGTCACGCCCGTCGCGCCGGTGAACCCGGTCCCGGTGATCGTCACCGTCGTACCGCCGGCGGTCGGCCCGGAGTCCGGCGTGAGGCCGGTGACGGCGCCGCCGCCGGCCAGGTACGTGTAGCCCAGCGGCGGTGCCGTGCCGTTCACCGTGCTGACCACCACCGACGCCGGGCCGATCGCACCGGCCGGGGTGACCGCCGTCAACGAGGTGCCGCCCGGTGCCACCGTGACACCGGTTGCCGGCACGCCGTCGAAGGTGACAGTGGTGCCACCCGGGATGAAGCCCGTGCCGGTGATCGTCACCGTCTGGCCGCCCGACTGTGGGCCCTCGTCCGGCGTGACCGTAGCGGCGGTGGGCGTCGCCGACGGCCGCTCACAGGTGGCCTCGGCCACGATGACGGTTCCGACCGGAATGATCGTCGGGGTGCCGAGGACGGTGCCCGACAAGGAGAGAGTGACCCGCACGGCGACCGCGGCGGCACCGTTGGCGGTGGTCATCTCGGTCCGGGTCAACGAGGCGTCCAGGATCGCACCCAGCAGCCCCGGCACCACCACGGGCACGCTGCCCACGGTGGGCGGGCCGTTCGGCGTCGGCGCCACCGTCACGCCGAAGAGTTCCATCCCGACGAGCGTGGTGCCGGCGCTTGTCGCACCGACCTGCGGGCAGGTCGCGGTAGCGGCGGCCTCGGTCGCGTCCAGCACGTCGACGCCGAGCACGGCCAGGTTGAAGTTGGTGACGCGGGCAGCGGCAGACGACGAAGCGGCAGCGCGGGTGGCGGTTACCTCGACGGTGCCGCCGGCGGTCACGCCGATCGCCCCGGGCAGCGAGACGGCCTGGTTGTCGGTGTCGGTGCCGCCGCCGGCCGGAGCGGTGGCCGTACCGATGGTCCGGTCCGCATCGATCACAGGAGTGCCGAGCACCGCTGCGGACAGGCCGACGACAACACCCCGCGCGCTCGCGTCGCCCGGTGCCGCCCGCGCCGGCGTCCCCAGTCCCAGGGTCGCCAGGCCGGCGACCAGCACCGCCGTGGATGCGGTCGTCATTCTTCGCAGGACAGAACTCACCAATTTCCCCCGTTCAGCTCGACTGACGGGCGTGCTCAGCGTGTTCGGCACCCGTCAACGATTGAACGAGGGCAAAAAAGACAAGTTGTGGCATTACGGGCATTTCATACCGAAGGCGGCGGTCGTTCGTCGGTATCCGCGTGCCCCGCGTCACGACGTTTGACTTGAAGCGCTTGAGGTTGGGGACGCTTCGGTCATGGCAGCGACGAGGGCCGGTCGGGACCGGACACAACCACCCCTGACCATCCAGGAGATGGCCCAGCGGTCGGGCTTCAGCGAGCCGACGCTGCGCTACTACGAAAAGGTCGGCCTGCTTGGGGTGGTGCCGCGCGACGACAGCAGCGGCCACCGCCGCTACGACACCCCGCTCGCCGAGCGGGTCGACGCCCTGGCCTGCCTGCGATCGTCCGGAATGAGCGTCGCGGAGATGCGCCGGTACCTGGCACTGCTCGACGAGGGCGACCGGGCGGCCGCCGCCGAACAGCACGACCTCTTCGCGCGGCATGCCGAGCGGCTGACCACCGAGATCGAGCGGCTACGGGTACGCCAGGCGTACATGCGCGGCAAGGCGGACATGTGGGCCGCCCGGTACCGCGGTGACAGCGCTGCCGAGGCCCGCGCGATCAAGCAGGTCGAACGAACCCTTCAGGAGTTCTGAACAACGATGGGAGAGATCATGCGCAACGACATACCGCTGAGCGCCACCGACGACACCCCCGTGCTGGTGACCGGTGCCACCGGACACCTCGGCGGGCACTCCGTCGTCCGGCTGCTCGACGAGGGCTACCGGGTGCGGGTCACCGTCCGCGAGCCGGGCCAGCAGGACGAGGTGCTCGACCGGCTCCGGCAGATCGGCACGAACCCAGACGGCCGGGTCGAGTTCCGGACGGCGGCCCTGTCCACCGACGAGGGCTGGGCCGAAGCGGTCGACGGGGTGCGGTACGTGCTGCACCACGCGTCACCGTTCCCGTTCACCCCGCCGAAGGACGAGGACGAGGTCATCCGGCCAGCACGCGACGGAGCGCTGCGCGTCCTGCGGGCCGCCCGCGAGGCCGGCGTACGGAGGGTGGTGCTGACCTCGTCGTACGCGGCGGTGGGTTACACGGTCAAGCCCGACGGACGATACAGCGAGGCGGACTGGACGAACGTTGATGACAACATTCCCGCATACCACAAGTCGAAGACGCTCGCCGAGCGCGCCGCCTGGGACTACGTCCGGGACAACGGCGGGGTGGAGCTGAGCGTCGTCAACCCGACCGGGATCTTCGGGCCGTTGGTGGGACCGCGGGTGTCCGCGTCGACCGGCCTGGTGCAGGCGTTCCTGCAGGGGTCGATGCCGGTCGTACCCCGGATGTACTTCGGGGTGGTGGATGTTCGGGACGTGGTCGACCTGCACCTGCGCGCGATGCTGCACCCGGCCGCTGCCGGCGAGCGGTTCATCGGCGTCGGCGGGCCGTCGGTCAGCTTCTTCGAGGTGGCGAAGATGCTGGCAAAGCACCTGCCCAGCCTCGCCGACCGGGTGCCCGCCCGGGAACTCACCGACGAGGAGGTCCGCGAGGCCGCGAAGACCGAACCGGCGCTGCGGGACGCGGCCGCCCTTCGTGGCCAGGTCCCGCTGATCAGCAACGACAAGGCTCGCAATGTCCTCGGCTGGCGGCCTCGCCCGGTGGAGACGACCATCACCGACACCGCCGACAGCCTGATCAAGTTCGGCCTCGTGACCGGCTGACGGTCATGCAGGCCGCATGATCGCGCTCGATCCATGTTCGAGTGGCCTCCCGACGCCGAGGACACCACTACAACATGGATCGAGCGCGATCATGCCGGAAGTACTCGGGGAATGCGATCAGGTCCCGCCAGTCCGGATGGGTCTGGAACATCTGAGCGGCACCGTAGATCGGCCGGCGGCCCCAGTCGCCCTGCGAACGCTTCACCCGGAGCGGGTCGGATATTCCACCTGAAGGTCGTCGCCGAAGAACGCCGCGTGGTACGCAGCGCACTGATCAGTCGGGAGCGCCCGCCACCGGTTGATCGGCTGCCGGGGCACGGACGGCAGCGCGGCCAGTTCGGCGGCGTACTCGCGGACCAACCCCGGGAGCCGGTATCCGGCCAGCTCGTCGAGGTACACGAGGTGCGTGTCGATCAGCTCCTCGAGTGCCCGCCACGCCCGTTCGGTGTTGACGCCGAGCCGCGCCGCGGCGCCGTCCGGCAGCAGCTGCCCGTCCGGTGCGCCGCCGAGCAGTTCGAAGAGCCGACCGGCTACCTCATCCTCGGAGCGGACCGCCGCGTAGCCGGTGGCGAGTCGTTCCCGCATGGAGAGGTCACCGTGCGCCAACCAGTCCAGCCGGCGACGCCCGTCGCCGATCTGCTCGACCAGCCGATCCATGGGCAACGCTGGCCGGCCGGCCAATCGGGCGCCGGCGACCCGCAGGGCCAGGGGCGAACCCGAGCAGTGCCGGAGCAGCTCGCGGGTCGCGGCGGGATCGGCGTCGAGGCGCTCCGGGCCCGCCAGCGCGCCGAGCAGGGCCCGCCCGTCGGCGTCACCGAGTGCGCCGACCGTGATCCGGCGTACCCCGTCGAGGCTCTGCAGCTGGCGCTGGCCGACCACGACGAGTGCGGGCCCGGGACCGGCGGGGACCAGCGGGCGTACCTGCGCGGCGTGGGTGACCCCGTCCACCACCAGGAGGATGCGGCGGCCGGCGAGCCGGGAGCGGAGCCGACCGGCCCGCTCCTCCGGGTGCTGCGGGACGTCGGCGGCGACGACGCCGAGGCTGCGCAGCACCCGGGCGACGACCTCCTCGGCCGGCACGTCGGTCCGGTACCCGAGGTCGACGTAGACCTGGCCGTCGGGGAAGGCGGCCGCGACGGTGTGGGCGGCGCGGACCGCGAGTGCCGACTTGCCGCCGCCGGCGGGCCCGCAGACGACCGCGACGGCGGGCGTCGGGCCGGTCACCGCAGCGACCACATCGGCCAGTTCCCGGGTACGCCCCACGAAGGCGACCAGGTCCGCCGGCAGCTCACGGGGGCCACCCAGCTTCCGTCGACGGCCGACACCCGGTGCTGGGCGACAGGGACTGGTTCGACCACCACAGGCGGCGCCCAGCCCAGCTCGGGCGATCGGTCGAGCATCGCGCGGTGCAGTGCCGCCAGTTCGCTGCCCGGCTCGATGCCGAGTTGGTCGTAGAGGCTGTCTCGGGCGGCCCGGTACGCCGACAGCGCGGCGGGGGTGTCGCCGCACCGGAAGAGGGCGAGCATCAGTTGACCCCACGCGCGTTCCCGCAACGGATGAGCCGCGAGGTGCTCGCGCAGATCGGCGAGCAGGTCGGCGTGCTCACCGACGGTCAGCCGGACCTCGGCCAGCTCCTCGAAGATCTGCAGCCGCTGCTCGTCCAGCGTCGCCCACCGGTTGTCCAAAGACGTGCTACGCGGCACGCCCCCACCGGCCGGCCCGCGCCACTGGGCGAGGGCATCGGTGAGCCGGCCGATCACGGTCACCGGGGCAACGTTGTCCCGTCCTGCCCGAGCGTCCCCCGCCAGTCGGAGGAACTCGACGACGTCCAACTCACCCGCGGCCAACCGCAGCTCGTACCCGCCCGGATGGGCGACGATCCGATCGCCGACCGCGCGGCGCAAACCGGCCACATGGGAGCGGAGGTTCGCCACCGCCGAAGCAGGGGTGGAACCGGCCCAGACCATCTGCGAGAGCCGGTCCAGCGAGACCGGCCGGTTCGCCTCGAGGGCAAGCCCGGCGAGCACCGCCCGACGCTTGGCAGCGCCGACTGTCACGAGCTGGTCATCGACCCGTAGCTCCACAGTGCCCAGCAGTCGGACATCGATCTTCATCTCACCGCTCCCCCGTTGAACCTTGAGCGCGCTCAGGCTAGGCGGCGGCGCAACGGCACGACAAGGCTTGCGCAGGGCGACATTAGGGTGACAAACGTCTATGTTTACGACGGCGTGTCGATGTAACGAAATTGGCAGGACGGACGCCCCGGCGAGACATCTGCGCATTCAACCCGACCGGTATTCACCACGATCCCCACCGATAGCGTCCGTCGTATAACCGAGGAGATCATCCACTCTGCCGGGGCAAGGGTGACAAAAGTGCGCACGGCGACGATGGCCAGCACGGCTGTCTGGGCTTGTACGGCGCGGCCAATCGCCGCACTCGCCGGCGCTGCTTTCCGTGATCGGTCGGGCACCAGAGGACCCCTCGCGGGCCAAAGACCGAGTTAGACCGACAGCGCCGACGAAATTTCAAGTAGATCAGCAAGCACATGCCCTGCCGGTCCCCAGGGTTGCGACGGCTGTAGCGGCCGTCACAAACTACCCCACCCTGGCTCTGCTGGCGCCATTGTGGCCATCTCTCAGGGTCCCGCAGTAGCCATTCGGCCAGCTCGCCGGAGCCCGCGCCACCCCCACAGGCCCTCAGTGCAGATTCCACAATCGCTGTCGCATCGGCGGGCAGATCGGCATCCCCGAAGGCGGGCAGCAGCAGCAACAGCCGTTGCTGCGGCACAGTCACTCCGTATGGCGCTCCCGACCAACTAGCGACTGCAATCAGCTCGGGCCAACTCAATCCTGGGCGAAATTCGTGACCCCCAACGTTCGCCAAACCGATCGGGTGTTCACCGTTTGACCGACAAAGTATATATTCCATGCTTAGGTCATCCGTCAAATTTCGGTATACCACATCAACCTCATGCCCGCCACGCAACCCGAGCGGGAACACTGGCCACCTGTCCGCGTCGGTCAACAAGCTGAAGTAACTCAGACAGGCCGATTCGTCAACCTCAAATGCCTCCGTGACCACCGAAGGCAAGCGTATCGCACAAATATGTCGGCCAAAAGATCGGCTCAGCCAGGAATGGCGTACCGTCGATCAAGGGAAAGTCTTCGTATCCAGGCATCTTCACGCCTACATACCCTGCCACTGGTCGTTCGGTCTACGACTTCGCCGGGGCCTTGGCCAGCCATGGCCCACCCATCAAGCTGCCCGCCAGGCCATATTCGAGTACATTAAGAGTGGTACAACACCCGCCGCCAGCACTCGACCCTGGGTTACCTCAGCCCCGCCGCCTTCGAAGCCACCGACTCGCACCTGCTACCAGCGATCCAGGCAGCCTGAACTGCTGCCGGCCGTCGCCGTCCTCGCGGTCGGCGACGCGCTGCTCGCCTCGGCGGTCACGCGTGCGCTCATCAACGTGTTCGCGGCCGGCCCGACCTCGGGCTGTCCATGGTGAGCAGCCCGAGGTCGAAGCCGACCCCCCTCTCGCCCCAAGTAGGCGGATGGCACAGCAACCGTGCCATCCGCCCACAACTGCTCATGGAACTGTGTTAATGAAAACTAGCCATCTTTGCCAGATCGCGTATCTGATTCAACGCACCTTCTCGATCCGCCCCAGGGCGGAGAAAAAGTTCGGATTCCGCCCAAGGCACCAACCGGTCTCTGATCGACAGCAGCAACTCCTGCCGCACATTCTCATCGAACTGGTCCAGTACAACTATTCCCAGGTTCTCATCTACAACTTCATCAAGCGCGCCAGCCGCACTTTTGTCTACGACACTCCGCGATAGCCGGCGAACCACCCAGTCAAAGAGCCATGACGGTGCCGACCATGCCAGGTCTCGACTTTCCGACAAAGAAATCAAGCCTGCCATGTCCGTTGCGACCCTCCAACCGTGAACACTCGCGCCCCGGTCGGTGGAGAGACCGCCTCGGGGGTTGACCACCAGGGAACTCCCCACATCCCCATATCCACCCAGCCCATGCGCTCGATCTCAACGGAACTTCGCCCATATCCGACACGCCAACGCGGGCATCATCACTCCCCGCCACTATCGATCATGAACCGGCTGTGCGGAACGATACCCACCGGATGGTGGGCATTGTCGCCATTCTCAATCCTGATTCTTCTCCAGCGATTCCGCTCTTTCATTCAACGCTGCGGCGATTTCACCCCAGTCGGGACCAAAGTTTCGCAGATCCGTCGCCGCCTCTCTCAGCAGAGCCACGTCGTCCGGCCTCTGTAGACAGGCCATCCGGTACGCGAGATTGCGCGCCCACACCGGTAGGCCCATCCAATCCTCGTCGAGCACGGCATGGAGAACGGCGACGATTTCGTCCGCCGGTGAGAATGTGATCACCTCGACGAACTCCTGCTCGATGTTCCTGACCTCGGCCAGACCGCGCTCGCCGAACTGACCCGACGACAACTTCCGGGCCAGGTCAAGCAATGTTTCCACTCGGCCTCCACATCCCCGTCAGTTGAGCCAGTTTACGACCCCGGCTCGATGCTGTGAATCAGCGCCGCTTCTTACGCCTCGTCTCAAGGTCCTCCAAGTGATCAAACAGAGCTTGGCAAATCAGACGATCGAACGAGTTATTCCGCATCTCCAAGGGCAGCCAGGATGCAGGATCGTCAGGAGCCAGCTTCCGAAGGAGCAAAGCTTCCCACCCCTAGGTTCTGCCCAGTTCCGAGGTCGCCAACCAACTTCTCCTTAAGCTTGGCCAGCAGATCATCACCAGAGCCCTCCTCGTACCCCTTGAGGAAGGCCACGTACATGCCGTACGAGCCGTCCAGCCCGAACATACGAGGCCGCTGCCGAAGATTCTGAATGAGTCTCCGTCGATTCACGAAACAGGTGTCCACTTCAAGATGTCGCCGCCATATTCCCAGCGGGATTCGAACTCCTCCTTAGGATCACCTTAAGCGCGGGCACGGGCCTGTCGCCAGTACGACGACAGACCCGGCCGACTTGATCTTATTCCTCTGCGGCGTCAGCCTGCTTTCGCAACTCTTCTGCTATACGGTCCCAGTCTGGGCCATGATTGAACAGGTCAGCCGATGCTTCCCGCAGCAGGGCCGAATCTTCGGGTCGCTGCAGGCAGGCCAAGCGATAGGCGAGGTTGCGGGCCCAGATCGGAAGACCGGCATAGTCCTCGTCGAGGACCGTTTCAAGCATGCGAACGATTTCATCCGCCGAAGCGAATGTCACCGCTTCGAGGAACTCGGATTCAACCTTTGCAAGTTCCACCTGGCCCTGGCTCCAACTGGCCGCAGAAAGCAACCGTCCCAGTTCTAACAGGCTTCTCAAAGTCACTCTCACTAGTTGAGCCAGTACATGCCGACACTGACTGAATTTGGTCCCGTCTGCACCACTCGGTAGCTGATGGAGCTCCCGTCAACGTCTACTGTTCGAGCCGGAGCCTGGGCTCCACGTCCACCCGCCGGCAGCGTCTCACCTCCCGACTTGTAATTTTCAATATCTTTGATAATGGAGTGCTCGACCTGATCTGGAGTTAGGGAGGTGTTACGTAGGTCCGTGGGTTGACCACAACTCCGATGCCCTCACCAATCTTGCAGTAGATTCCGCTGAAATCCTCCTTGGAGGCGCTGCTGTCGGCGGAGGCCTTACGCTGACAGTTTCCGGCCTCGCCGCATGCGCGGTTACTGAGCCTTTCCGCGCAACGTGTTAGTGACTGAGAGTTGTCACGTGGTACGGGCGTGGTCGAAGTGGAGGATGACCAGGGCAGCGGCGACGATACGGCCTCCCGTCCGGTAGACGCAGCGCCACCCGCCGTTGACCTTGACATAGGTCTCGTCGACGTACCAACGGTCACGGGGTGAGTGATGGGCGAACCGGGCGGCATCGGAGTGAACCGCTGCGCCCACCGGTAGACCGTTACATGGTCGACCTCGATCCCGTGTCGGCGAGCAGTTTCTTCGACATCGCGGTAGGAGAGCCCGTATCGCAGGTACCACCAGACCGCCACGACGATCACCTCGGCCGGGGAACGGAACGCCGCGCGACCAGGCAATGTACGAGGCGAAGCGATCTGGCGCCTTTCTCCAGACCCCGTTTGTGACCGGCCAGGGCAGCCGTCGTTCGGATGGTTTCTCTACTTGGGCGGGATGAGGGCGGCGATCTCGCAGCGGGTGAGCAGCCAGGGCAGGTGCGGCGTCCCGATCTGTCCGCGGCCGCGGGCGACGACCACCAGCGTGACGTCGCCGACGCGCATCACCGCGCGGTCACCGCTGGCGTACGCCTCGTCGCCGATGCCCGGAAGCAGGGTCGCCGCCCTGCGCCCGTTCGTTTGCCACGCGAGCCTCCCGGCCATGCCGGCGGCCCATTCCGCGCGCAGCAGCAGGCTGTTGTCGGCCTCGGAGCGGAAGTCAACGCGCTGTGGCTGTTGCCGACGGTCCGCGCGTACCGGTTGGCCGACGAGCCGTGCCACGTCGTCGACCGACAGCGGAAGGGGTCCTGCCGTGCGGACTTCGCCGAAGAAATCCCTGAGCGCCGGGCCGGTCTGTTCGTCGGCGAACGCGGCCGCCGGCCGGGCTTGCGCCGCCGATCGCCGGATCACCGCGGTGACCCGTCTGCTCCAGGGCCGGGCGGTGATCGTTACGACGTCGCCGGAGTGGCATCGGTCGCTCCACCTGGCGGGCAGCCCCCAGGCCGTGGTCGTGTCCGTGGTGCCGTCGTCGATTACCAGGTAGTCGAGTCGGGGACGGCCGTTGTGCTGCCGCCAGGGACGGCGTGCGAGGACTTCGCCGGTGACCTCCTCGGACCTCGCCAGGTCGAGCAGGGCACGGACCAGCACGTAGACGCCGACGGTGATCAGCGCGTATCCGGGTAGCGAGTACCGGCTTGGGTGACCGGCGATGGCCGCGGCGATCGAACCTGCCGCCACGAACAGCATCGCTTGGAGGATCAGGGTGCGGGTGGTGCTGGCACGCCAGGGGCCTCGCGGGTACCGCACCCGGATCCGGCGCCAGCCGCCCTGGTACGACGACCACAGCCTGCGCCGCGTGCCGACCTCGAGATCGAGCACGTCACTGGCCCGCCGGGTGACGCCCAGAGCGGAGCCGTACGCCAGGTAACGGTCCCAGACCGCCACCGCCGAGGGTGGCAATTCCGCGAACTGCTCGTGGTTCCGCAGCCAGACCTGTACCCCGAACCAGCGGGAGGCGGCCTCCAGCCCGGTCGGGGTGTCCCGTTCGCCGATGTGCTGCACCAGGCCGACAAGCGCGGCGGCGAACGGCAGGACAAAGCAGAACGCCACGAGGCGGTGGGTGTGGTGCACGGCCATGGAGCCGCACGTCACGGCGATCGCGAGCGTGCCGAAGTGCAGTGCCGTCATCATTGTTCGGCCGAACCGGCGCTCGGACAGCCCGGCCGCCCTCGCGTCGGCGACCACGGCGGCGCGCAGCCGGCTGTTCCAAGCCTTTGACTCGTTCTCGTTGCGGAAGGCCAGCGCGGTCAGCGGTACCACTCCGTCGACGGCGAGCCCGCGGATGCGGTCCAGCACCTGCCGCTCGTACGGCCGCAGACCGCTTGGGTCTGGCTGATTGCGGGCCAGGTGCACGGTGGTGCGGTAGGGGTCGGCATCCGGCTGGCGCAGCTCGTAGTAACCGGCCGCAGCCAGATCGAGCACCGTCGACTCAGCCGTGTCGACGCTCGTGGACCAGCCGTTGACCAGCATGCTGACTACGGCCGGCGACTCCGAGCCGAGGTCCATAGTGGCTGGTCCCACCGGCGGCGCCGCGGGCCGGGTGACGATTCGGCAGCCTGCATACGCGATCAGCCAGAGCCCTACGCTGGCCACGGCGATGATGAGTTCGAGCATCGGTCTAGAAACTGACCTCGACCGGGCCTCGTTCCGAACCGGCCACCGCGAACAACTCCCGCCGGTGGAAGCCGAGCAAACCCGCAATCAGGTTGGCGGGAAAGCTTTCGATCGCAGTGTTGTACTGCTG
This sequence comes from Micromonospora sp. DT201, assembly GCF_049841575.1. Taxonomy (NCBI): domain Bacteria; kingdom Bacillati; phylum Actinomycetota; class Actinomycetes; order Micromonosporales; family Micromonosporaceae; genus Micromonospora; species Micromonospora sp. DT201. The sequence goes on from NZ_JBNCKP010000010.1 coordinate 114,487, forward strand.
TACGGCGTACGTCACAAACTGCCGCGAGTATGCGATCTTGTTCTCGGTGGTCGCGAGCTCGGCCTGCAGCGCCGCGAAGTTCTCATTCGCCCGCAGCTGCGGGTACGCCTCGCCGAGCGCGATGAGCCGGCCCAGCGCCCCGCTCAGCGCGCTCTCGGCGTCGGCCTGGCCGGCGTCGCCGCCGGAGTGAGCCATGGCCGCGCCGCGGGCGGTTACCACGGCGTCGAGGGTGCCGCGCTCGTGCGCCGCGTATCCCTTGACGGTCTCGACGATGTTCGGGATGAGGTCGTGCCGCCGCTTGAGCTGTACGTCGATCTGCGACCAGGACGCATCGACCTGGTTACGCATGCGGACCAGCTTGTTGTACAAACTGACCAGCCACACCGCGAGCAGCGTAACGGCAGCCAGCCCGACTAGACCGACGACCACAACCGATATCATGGCGGGCAAGATAGCTTACTGGGCTAAGCGTGCCGACGGTGGCCCGCACTGGTTGACTGAGCCATTGCGCGCAACGGTCCGCTTGCCGACTGTAGTGGGCTCAGTGTCCGGAAGGTCCGAGACGCGCCTGATCGGCCATGCCACGTAGAAAAGGCGCAGAACCCCGGTACGAAGTGGTCCTCTCACAGATCAACTTCACAGGGGTCCTGCGCCGACGATGAGTGTCACGTACACCGCCGTGTTACCCGTAGACGAGCACACCGTGGACTTCCTGACCGGGTTGTTCGCCGCCGAGCGCGTCCGCCGGGGCACCCGGGCCGGCACCCGCGCCCCGTGCTGCCGCGACCAGGCCGTCATGGTGTTGCGCTGGTTCCTCGACGGCACCCGGATGCGGCAACTCGCCACCGACAACCAGACCAGCATCTCGACCGGCTACGACTATCTGAACAAGGGCATCGATGTCCTCGCCGCCCGCACGCCCAGCCTGCACGCCGCGCTACTCGCGGCCAAGGCGGCCGGGCACGACTACGTGAACATCGACGGCACCCTGATCGAGACCGACCGGTGCCGCACTCCCGGCCCGACCGAGGGCGTGGACTTGTGGTGGTCCGGCAAACACGACCAGCACGGCGGTAACGTCCAGGTCGTCACCGTGCCGAACGGCTGGCCGATCTGGACCTCCGAGGTACGGCCCGGCCGGGAACACGACACCACCGCCGCACGCGCCCACGCCGAGATCCTGCCCGCTCTCACCGAGGCCGGCGCCGACCTGCGTACCTTGGGCGATCTGGGCTACGAGGGTCTCGCCGACACGGTCACCGTCGCGTTCAAAAAACCGAAAACCGGCGGACTGCTCCTCGCCCAGCAGCAGTTCAACAAGGCACACAACAGCCTGCGCGCGATCGGTGAACGCGGCAACTCGCTGCTCAAGACGACCTTCAGAGCGCTACGCAATATCAGCCTCAACCCGTGGCGGATCGGGAAGATCGTCGCCGCCGCGCTGGTCATCCTCCACATCGACCACGATCGCACAACATGACGACCGTCCGTAGTCACTACCTTGCGCGGAAAGGCTCACTGCGCCGGCGCTTGCGGGGGTAGTTACCGCACCTATCACCGCTGCGGGTTGCGGGCTGGAGCCGCTTCTGCCCCAGGTGCCGGCACTGGCGGTCTGGTTGTCCGTCTTCACCGTCGGACCCGCGCTGGGATTGACCGTGTACTTCGCCTCGGTGGCCGCCCCGGACACCGTCGGGAAGCGGGCGTACACCTGGTAGGTGCCCGACTGGGGCACGTTCAGCTGCCAGGTGAACACGTTGGTGCCCGTACCCGCCCGATGGCGCGACAAGGTGGCTAATGTCAATGTTTATCGGCAACGTGTCGATGTAACGAAATCAGCAGGGAGGACGCTCCGGAAAGATCCGCACCGCCAACCGATCCGGCATTCGCCACGCCCCGCGCCCTGGCGTGCTCGAAGTGCCGGGGCGGCACCGGTCAGCCGGCCGAGCCTTCGGGAAGGAACTTTACGCGCCAGTCCAGGGGGAGCGCGCAAAAGAGACCCCGATTTGGCTGTGTTGATCGCTATACCTGAGAAGAAATGAACTGAATGAGAAGTCATCAAGAAACACCGGCTGAAAATCGGGTGCGATCATCGCTACCCCCCACTGGTTGGGGTCTGCACCGCCAGCCTTCCAGTTGATAGTCCAACCGTCGGCGATTGCGCCCCAGGCTATGAGTGCAACCGGCTCCGGATAGAGGGCCGACATTACATCTGAAGGCATGCCGGCCGCCCGCGCTCCCTGACGCTGCATGAGTTCGACCATGTCAAACTCACTCGCCGCCATGGGGGCATAAATTCGTACGTCGCAGAAGATACCGACACCAAATTCGTCGATGAACGACTTATAATCGTCCGGGAAGGGGATTCCCAACTGCCGTTCCACGTTCTCCCAGTTGCGTGCCTCTGGCCTCACGGCCGGTGAACCTAGGACATGGGACAGTTCAGGGAATTCATTGCTCGGCGCCCGACTGCCCCACCTAAATTGATCACGCTCAAGGACGCGCGGAAGCGATTGTCGGACCTTGGGCTGAAAAGCCCTGAAGCCTCCTAGCAAGGAGGGCGCAGCCGCCTCCGTAGTGGCAAGCGCGACCACGTCCCCCAGTACAACCTTGAGGAGGAACTGGCACACGCCACCCGAAAAAGAATGCCACTCAGTGAAGTCAACGTCAGCCCAGACGACAATCCATGAGTCAGGCTCTGTCGAATTGGTGAGCCAGAAGAAGAGCTCCCCGCGCGGGCCTTCCCCCCACGGCAGAAGGCCATCCGGCTCGGGGAAGATAGGGTAGGGGAAGACTCCGTCACCGTCCGCCCTCCATTCGCGCATGTCATTCAGCCGGTGGCTGTAGTAGCCCAGGAAATCCTCAGGATCACCCCTTTTCACACCGGGACGAATAACGGTTATCGCTTCGGCGAACCTCCCGTCTGGAAACCGCTCCACCAAAGCCTTGTAGTCCCCAGGCAACGCCAGGTTTCCCAGCGACCGCTCTATCAACGACCAGTCGAAAGGCCTGCCGGACTGACCGTCCGGCAATTCCACGGCACTGACAAGCCTATCAATACATCCCATGGACGTCATCCACGCTCAACTCCCGCTTCGTGAACTGCTGCAGCAGGCCACCGTCCCGGGTCAGCTCAGACCCGCCGCACGGGCCTGCTCCACCTAGATCGTGAAAGACCTGGGCCAAGGCTGCGTGAAAACTTGACACAAGTGTGAAGAACCTAGGGACCAAAGATCGTTAATACGCGGAGATCCGCCCTGCGCGGTCCTCGGCTGGATCCCGATCGGCTAGAACGTTGGGGGGATGCACGTTCCAGAAATTCGGCCGTCCGGGCGGCAACACCGGAACTAGAGCCTGGTAGACCCGCTCGGCCGCACCCTCGTCGTATTGCGAGAAGCACTCGGTGGCCTGAGCCAGGTAGCCGCCGCCAGCGAGATGCTTGACCCTTACGAAAGCGCCGGTCCCGTTCAGTCCGGCCTCGCCCCCTAGCCGGTTGCCGATCTCTTCAGGCAGAAGTGTGATCCAGCCATAACCGCGCAGAACCCGCCGGGCTCGGGGAAGTACATCGACCGGATCGACACCCAAGGCCAGTTCCAGTACAGACGGATAAACTTCCCACTTCCAGGAAATCTCGCCGTACACCGGATCGGCATGGTTCGCCACCGCCTCCAGGAAGCCGACAAACCGTTGCTGGTTTGCCCCTTCGGCCAGAAAGCTGTCGCCGGAAACCTGCATGAGCAGCCAACGATCGCCATCGCCCACCCTTTTGCACTGGACAATCAGCCCCTGCCCGTCTGGACGCCCCTGTTCATCGTTCGTGATGATGTCGAACCAGGCGAGATCAGGCACTTCGTCAAACCCGTCTAGGAATTGCCGCCACGCCTCCGGGGAGTAAGGCCGGCTGAAGTCGCTCCCATCACTCTCAAGCCCGATCATCGCACTGATGGCGCTTGGGCCTCGTACCGCACGAGCCTCGCCAGTCAACTGCTCGGGAGAGACATCAAGAACCCGTTGGTGGAAACGTGCGCCCAAGTCATCCCATGCCCGGCCAAAGAACATTTTAATCACCGAGACGACCTTCTCCATATCATCCTCGATGGCTACGCAAAGGTGGGCTCGAACCAAACTTGCCGACCGATTCCAGACCGCATTGACCTCTTCGGGCGTTGGCCTTCGCCGACGTTCCACCAGCAACTCCCTGCTAGAGCAGACCACGTGATCATGGCATGGATCACCTTGCATGGCGTGGCGGGCCACGGTGCAGGCTGACCCGCCACGCCAACTTAAATCAGCTAGCCGACAAGTTCGAAAAGCCCTCGAGAGGCCGCCCCCACACCGCCGGCAGCAGCGCCGCCGGTGCCGGCTGCTGCACCACCACCAAAAATGGCCCATCCGCCGAATATCAAGGCGGCCGAACCGCCACCGATGAGAAGCGCGTCGTACGCGTAGGACGAGTACTGCTTGTCGTAGCTGGTGGTCAGCGGCGCGCTGTTCTCGTTGTAGGTGAACGACGTCGAGTTCACCACCGTGCCCGACTTCGACTCGGTGACCTTGTCGACCTGGTTCAGCCTCGTATAGGTCATCCCGTGCATTACGGGCGTCAGACCGACGAAAAGTGCTGCCGTTCAGATCAGGTATTCGGGCTAAGCGGCAGCCACCGTTTCAGTCACTTATTGACAGTTCAAAGCGTTCAGCTTCGCCTCGATTTCGATCGCACTCCTCCGCTCGCCGCAGGATCGCCACGATCTCGTCAAAGCGATCCCTTCCCATGGCTTTCATGCTGACCCGCGCGTGGTTCCAGACCAGCCGCACAGGACGCTCAACATCGAAGCTCACGCGATCCCAAAGAGCGTCCAGGTTTTTCCCGTAATAGGGCCCGAAGTCAAGCAGACGAGCTATCTCAGCATGAAACTCAGCAGCCGATCTGATCCGCCGACCATCCAAATCGACCCGCATTCTCACTTCCAGTTCAGGAGTTGATAGATGAACCCATAGTCGTCACCCGAATAGGTGAAAGACGTCGCCACCGGAGAAGCCTTCGACTCAGAAGCTCACTGGGGCCCGCCGACAGTCGGCGGGCCCCAGCGTTCGGGGCTATTTGTTTATGATAGACGAGAACATCGGAGTTGCGCCGCGCATTGGTTACTCAATCAGCGCTATGCGAGCGGCGCGAACAGTGGTCGCATGACGAACCTGATCATGCCCGTCAGATCGGGCCGCAGCGTCGCCATCTCGCCTTGGACATCGGGAGAGCAAGCAGGCCAGGCCGCCTTGAGCCACACCTGTTCAGCCTTGTAGAGCTTCCCCCAGCCAGCGGAGACCTTCTTTGCGAGCAGCCCCGTCTGATTAGCGGTGGCGCAATACCGCAGGAGGTACACTACTGCGGGAATCGCTTCAGACTGCGCCGAAAGCATCGCAGGGTTAAGGGCCCCTGCGAACTTCGGCGCAGGACCCGAGAGTATCGCGTCGAGAAGTTCCGAGACGCCGCCCCTAGATCGCCCGTCACCAGCGACCGCTAAACAGCGAAGGGCGTAACGTCGCACCGCAGCGTTTTCGTCAGCCAAACATGCTACGGCAACGTCCGACGCCTCAACTCCATCACGCTTTGTAAGCGACACCAGCGCCGCGCACCGCTCACCTTCCATAGCTGCCACATCTGTCGCGTGCCCCTCAAGAAGAGTACTTACTCTTGAGGTTGTTGCCGCAGCAGGAACAGTGACCGCAATCACACATGCCGCGTGTGCGTCGATTTCACCCCCAACTTCGGAAAGCTGCGATTCCATACTCCTAAGGTCCTCTATCTCCAAGTCCCGTCGGTAGTAAAGCTGCAGCGCGTAGTAGTCGCCGTCGCGAACCACATGGTAGGTCCGTCCGCCATCTCCGATGCGGACGGTGTCCCCGCGGGCTATACCGTCCGCCATCAGCGGCGAACGCTCCAGCACATACAACTCCGCCTCATCAGGGGTTACCAGCAGCGGTTCAAAGGAATCCTGACCTGCCCGTGTCCTGCCAATCAAAACCTGAACGACTTCTGGCAAGGGACTCGGTCCGTCCTTCCGTCCGTATTTCCACAGCGCCCAACGCGCAATCGGCGCCCGCCCGCTCAGAACTCCACGACGCCGATCACGTTCTTGGCGGGGAGCGGCCCATTCTGCGAGGAGTCGTTCGCCACGCCTCGGTAGTCGCCAAGGAGATATATCTCGCCCGGCGGCACCGTGATGGGTTGGATCTGCGCTGGTGGGCCATCTATCTGGATGTAGGGCTCGTCCTGCCCGGTGCCGTTACGGATGACCCAGCCCTGGGGATCGCAACAGGCGATCGTGTCGCCGGCAACCGCCACCACGCGTAAGAACCGGGGCCGTCCATCGGGGTTCCACCCGCGACTCTCCGGTGGAGAGAACATCACGACGTCGCCTGTGCGTGGCTGGTAGTCGCCGGGCTTCACCGCCGTTACGCTGACCGTGGATCCTTTCTTGATCGTCGGCTCCATAGTGGGTGAGTTGACCTCGTAGCGCTTGCTCTGGGAGCCATCAACAAGCGACGTGCAGGCGGTCAGACAGAGGACGAGTCCCATCAGGGCGACAATCTTTCGCACGCCGGAGATCATGTCAGCTTGCCTCCTGCAAATCCATGGCCGGCGGACGTGAAGCCCAGCTCCGGCACTGGGCCGGCTACCCGGCTCCCGAAGGAGCACTGGTGGCGTTGGTGCCCTCCGAGTCAGGTTGGCGAACCTAATAGGTTCTGTCCCAACTCGGAGGGCACCTGCCTGTCATCGACCGTTGTCGCAGCCGGTGGTCACACCTGCCCGGGTAAGACTCCGGCCAGCTAGTTCAGCTCTGCCGGTTCGGGCTGGCAAGGGCATCCCATTCCTCGGCGCTGGAGATCGTCTGCCCGGCTGGCAGATAGAACGCTCGGCGCGGCGGATCGGCTACCGTGAAAGGCGTGAACTCCGGATCCGCAAGTAACCGATAGACGAATTCCGTGGTGGACACGTCGAACCGGTGCCATGACTCCAGCGGGTCCTTTCGGGCGATCACCGGCCACTGGTCGGCGTCCACCGAGCGGTCAGCCAGCCAGAAGAACGGCGCCGGCATCACGAAGACCGGCTCACCGCCACCCATACGGACGAAAGCGATCGAGCCGTCCTCCCGCTGCTGGGCGGTGAGGCCGGCCGTGTCCAACGTGAACGTGTACGACACCGGCCCGCTCGGCGCCCGGCGCAGGACGATCTTCTCCTTCAACGCCGTGGAGGTGACGTCATACACGACATCCGCGCCACCGGCCACACCGGCGTAGGTCACCCTCGAGCCGGACACCGTCGGCGTCACGCCCCTCGCCGCGCCCTCCAGACCCAGCTCGATGCTCCGCCCACCCTGCTCGAAGCGGACCAGCTCATCCGAGCTGTCACCGAACAGGCTGGTGAAGCTGTTCGTCCGGTTGCCCTGGACGTACCCCTTGTCCTTGACCGGACGGACCCGGGTGTCGATGGTCTGGAACTTGCCGTTGGCGTCCCGGTAGTGCAGCGGAACCATCGAGATCTCGGCCTGCGTCCGACCGTCCGAGAGCTGGTAGACCTTGCCGTTGGCGGTCCGCTTACCGGTCAACTCCTCGACCCGCTTCTGCGGCGGCCACTTCTTCGCCGGCGGCGGCTTCTCCTGCACCGCCAAGCCGGCGCTGACCACCTCGGGCTTGGCCCGATTAGATCCGCTCCCACCCACCAGGTTCTCGGCGGCCTTCCCGATCCTGGAGAGGAAACCGTCGTCCTCCGCGGCGCTCGCCGCGCGATCCGCGCTGTCGGGTTGTTGGTCCGGTAGGACCTCCATCCCGCCCAGCGTGGCCACCAGGGCCAGCGCCAGCCCCCCGGATCAGGGGGCCCCGCAATTTCTTCCTCACCCGTTTTCCTCCGGTCTGGAGACAGACACGTCGGGTGCAGGCTAGGAACGGGCGATATACGGACCGGCATCACTCAGCTACTTTCCAGCAGCCGACCCCGGCCGAGCAGGGGTTCGGGAAGCCTCCTGGCGGACGTCAGCGTCGTAGCGTGAGGATCAGGTCGGCCACCAGGGCTGTCCAGCCGGTCTGGTGCCAGGCGCCCAGGCCGGCCCCGTTGTCGCCATGGAAGTACTCGGGGAACGCGATCAGATCCCGCCAGTCCGGATGGGTCTGGAACATCTGAGCGGCGCCGTAGATCGGCCGTCGACCCCAGTCGTCCTGGGTGAAGAGCGAGATCAGCCGAGCGGAGAGGTCGTCGGCGATCTCGTCCAGCGAACGCTTCACCCCGGAGCGGGTCGGGTATTCCACCTGCAGGTCGTCGCCGAAGAACGCCGCGTAGTCACGCAGCGCACTGATCAGCAGGAAGTTCGTCGGCATCCAGATCGGACCCCGCCAGTTCGAGTTGCCACCGAACAACCCGCTTGTCGACTCGGCCGGCTCGTAGCCGACGGAGAACTCCTGCCCGCCGAGGGTCACGGAGAACGGCTTGTCCAGGTGCGCGCGGGACAGCGTCCGCAGGCCGAAGTCGGAGAGGAACTCGTCGGAGTCCAACATCCGGGCGAGCAGTCGGACCACCTGCTCCGGGCCGACCATGGACAGCAGCCGCTGCTGCCGTCCGTCGGGGCCCAGCCGTCGGGTGCCGATCACCTGGGCGTACTCCGGGCGGTTGGTGAGGAACCAGCGCAACCGGGCGCCCAACTCCGGCAGGCGGTGCAGGGTCTTCGCGGTGAGCCGGGTGGTCGCGGCCAACGGCAGCAGACCAACGACGGAACGGACCTTCAGCGGCACCTTCGTGCCGTCGGCGAGACGCAGCACGTCGTAGAAGAAGGCGTCCTCGTCGTCCCACAACCCCTGCTCGTACGCGGCGGCGGCGATGTAGGCGAAATGTTCGAAGAACTTGGTGGCGGTGTCCACCCAGGTCCGGTCGTGCTCGGCGAGCACGATCGCCATGTCCAGCATGTTCAGCGCGTACATGGCCATCCAGCCGGTGCCGTCGGACTGCTCCAGCACACCAGCCACCGGCAGCGCCGCCGAGCGGTCGAACGGCCCGACGTTGTCCAGCCCGAGGAAACCGCCCTCGAAGACGTTGTTGCCGCCGGTGTCCTTGCGGTTGACCCACCAGGTGAAGTTGAGCAGCAGCTTGTGCATCACCCGGGCCAGGAACTCGTAGTCCCGGCCGCCGTCGATCTCGAACACCTTCAGCGCCGCCCACGCGTGCACGGGCGGGTTCACGTCACCGAACGCCCACTCGTACGCCGGGATCTGCCCGTTGGGGTGCAGGTACCACTCGCGCAGCAGCAGCAGCAGTTGTTCCTTGGCGAAGCTCGGGTCGACCCGGGCGATGCTCACGCAGTGGAAGGCCAGGTCCCAGGCCGCGTACCAGGGGTATTCCCAGGGGTCAGGCATGGAGATGACGTCGAAGCTGGTCATGTGCCACCAGGCGCTGTTGCGCCCGTGCCGGCGCCCGGCCGGCGGCGGCGTCGAGCCCGGGTCGCCTTCGAGCCAGCGTTTGACGTCGAAGTGGTAGAACTGCTTGCCCCACATCAGCCCGGCGATGGCCTGCCGTGCCACCAACGCCTCGTCCGCGGTGGCGGCCTGCGGGATCACCCCGGCGAAGAAGCGGTTCGCCTCGGCCCGCCGCGCCCACACCACCGCCTCGAAGCCGTCGCTGAGGTCCGCCGGAGGCGGCGGCGCGGCAGCCGGCGGTGAGGCGGTACGGGTCAGCCGCAGCCGAATCTGGCGCTGCTCGCCGGCCGGCACGTCGAGCACGTAGTGCAGTGCGCCCTTGGTGCCCTCCCGGGCCGGGTTGACCGTGGCCGCGCCGTTGACCACGTGGTCGTTGATGCCGTCCTTCGGGTACGGCGAGCGGCCGGGCAGGCCCCAGAGCCGCTCGGCGTTTGTGTCGTTGTCACAGAGCAGCGGCACCGGGCCACCGTCGCCCTCCAGCAGCAGTTGGCCGAGCACCCGGTGCTCGCCGACGAGCCGGGTGCCCTGGCCGGTCAGCTGCGGGATCCGGTCGCCGCCGGGCAGGCCCCAGGCCCAGGTGTTGCGGAACCACAGGGTGGGCAGCACGTGCAGGGTCTCCGCCTGGTCGGCCCGGTTGGTGACGGTCACCACGATGCAGAGGTCGGTCGGGGACGCCTTGGCGTAGTCGACGGTCACCGCCCAGTACCGGTCGTCGTCGAAGATCCCGGTGTCCACCAGCTCGTACTCGGTGTCGTCGCGGCCGCGCAACGCGTTCACCGCGACGAGTTCGTCGTACGGGAAGGCGGCCTGCGGGTAGTGGTAGCGCCAGCGCATCCAGGAGTGGGTGGGCGTGGAATCCTCGTACCACCAGTATTCCTTGACGTCTTCGCCGTGGTTGCCGCTGTCGCCGCCGAGGCCGAACATCCGCTCCTTGAGGATCGGATCCTTGCCGTTCCACAGCGCGAGAGCGAAGGCGAACGTCTGTCGTTCGTCGCAGACGCCCGCCATCCCGTCTTCATTCCACCGGTAGGCTCTGGACCGCGCGTGGTCATGCGGGAAGTAGTCCCAGGCCGTACCGTGCTCGCTGTAGTCCTCCCGTACCGTCCCCCACGCCCGTTCGGACAGATAGGGACCCCATGCGCGCCAGTCCTGCTCCCCCGAGTCGGCCTGGGCGAGCCGGAGCCGCTCAGCGTCGGGTGGCGAGTCGTCGGAGGACGATCGGTCAGTGATCACGTGCACATCTTTGACGCCGCCGCGGTACTTGACCACAGCGGCCATTCTCGTCGTGGCGTGTTACACCCCGCTGCCGGTGGAGGAAAGTTGATTGACATTCACTTCGGCCCGCAGGTCCTCGGCGATCTGACCAGTGCGGCTAGCCGGGAGTGGCTGGTCCCCGACGGCCTCGGCGGCTATGCGATGGGCACGGTCGGCGGGCTGCGAACGCGTCGTTACCACGGTTTGTTGGTGGTCCCGGGCGAAACCCCGGCGTCCCGTCAGGTGGGATTGGTCAGTCTGGACCCGACGGTCACCCTGCCGTCTGGTGCCCGGGTGCGGCTCGGCGCGCACGAGTGGTCCTCCGGCGACGTGGACCCGCGCGGCTTCGAGCTGTTGGAGCGGTTCGACCTGGTCGACGGGCTGCCCCGGTGGCGGTGGCGGATCGGCGCGGTGGTGATCGAGCGGGAGGTGGCCATGTTGCCCGGCCGCTCCTGCGTGGCGGTGGTGCACCGGCTGGTCGCCGGCGGGCCCGTCCGGCTGGACCTCTCCGCCGCCTGCACCTGGCGCGACGCGCACGGCGAGCGGCGTGCCGACGGCCCGATCCCGCAGGTCGAGGCGGTGGCCGACGGCGCGGTGGTCGAGGGTGCGTACCGGCTGGCCGGCCCGGGCTGGACGCCCGAGGGGCAGTGGTGGCTGGGCGTACACCACCGCGAGGAGGCCAACCGGGGTCTGCAGCCGGACGAGGATCTCTGGTACGCGGGACGCTTCGCCGGCGAGTTGGAACGCCCCGGCGACACGGTGTCGGTGCGGGCCTGGGCCGCTCCGCTCGACCTGGAACCAGGGCCGGCGGAGGGCATCGTGGCGGCGGCCCGTCGGCGCAACCGGCACGTGGTGGCGACGGCGAAGCCGGCCGACGACGTGGAGGCCACCCTGGTGCTGGCCGCCGACGCGTTCGTGGTGCGCACCAACGACGCCGCAGCGGACGTGGTCGCCGGCTACCCGTGGTTCGGGGCCTGGTCCCGGGACACGATGATCTCCTACGAGGGGTTGTTCCTCTGCACCGGTCGGGCCGACCTGGGAAGGTCGTTGCTGCGGTCGTACGCGGCGACGCTGTCCGAGGGGATGCTGGCCAACACGGCCGACACCGGTCGGGTGGAGTACAACACCGTCGACGGCACGCTGTGGTTCCTGCACGCGGTGAGCCGGCACGTCACCGTCACCGGTGACACCGATCTCGGCGACGAGCTGCTGCCCGCACTACGTGCCGTGATCGACGCCCATGTGGCGGGCACCCGGTACGGGATCCGCGTCGATGAGGCCGACGGGCTGCTCACCCAGGGCGCCCCCGGCACCGCGCTGACCTGGATGGACGCCCGGGTGTACGGCGTACCGGTCACCCCGCGTACCGGCAAGCCGGTCGAGGTCAACGCGTTGTGGATCAACGGGCTGGCCGGGCTCGCCGAGTTGACCGAGCTGGCCGGGCAGGACGCGGCCGAGCTGTGGCGACGGCACAGGACGGCCACCGCCTCGTTCCGGGAGCGGTTCCCGGCACCGACCGGCTGGCTGCACGACGTGCTGGACGCGCCCGCGCCGGCGTACCCCCTGGGTGGGGCCGCCCTGCACGACGACGACGCGCTGCGCCCCAACCAGCTGCTGGCCTGGTCGCTGCCGTTCGCACCGATGGAGCCGGACGAGGCGACGCTTCGCCGCATCTCCGGCGGGCTGTTCACCCCGCTCGGGCCGCGCAGCCTCGCCCCAGACGCGCCGGAGTTCGTGGGCCGGCACCGGGGTGGCCCGGCCGACCGGGACGGCGGCTACCACCAGGGCACGGTCTGGCCGTGGCTGCTCGGCCCGTACGTCGACGCCGCGCGCCGGGGAAAGATATCAGTCGATGACGTTTTCGTCGGTATTGAGGCCCATTTGACCGAATATGGGCTAGGCTCGGTAAGCGAAACGGCCGACGGCCTCGCGCCGCACACCGCGACCGGCTGCCCATTCCAGGCGTGGTCGGTGGCCGAGCTGCTGCGGGTGCGCCGAAAGGGTCAGTAGCGCTTTACACGACCGCAACGGTGGTGTCGCCGCTGGTTATCGCGATGCCGGCAGGATTGGCCCCGATCCAGACGCGACGGCGACATCGACTTCCGGTGTCGGTCGGCGCGCGCCCGGGGACAACTCAAAGGGGGCCCGCATGTCACCCGATGCCCACGTGATCGACATCCACCCCGCCCGGCAACTGCGGGTGCTGATGCTCTCCTGGGAGTACCCGCCGGTGCTCGTCGGCGGCCTCGGCCGACACGTGCACGCCCTCTCCGTCGCCCTCGCCGCCGCCGGCCACGAGGTCACAGTCGTCACCCGGCACAGCGACGGCGCACCCCTTGAGGAATACGCCGACGGCGTCCGCATCCTGCGCGCCCCCGAAGACCCCGTCACCTTCCCCCTCGCCACCAGCTCCCTGCTCGCCTGGACCATGGCCTTCAACCACACCCTCACCCGCACCGCCCTACGCGCCACCGAAGCCGGCACCTACGACGTCATCCACGCCCACGACTGGCTCGTCGCCCACACCGCGATCACGCTGGCCGAGCACCTAGACCTGCCCCTGGTCACCACCATGCACGCGACCGAGGCGGGGCGGCACCAGGGCTGGTTGCCCGAGGAGATGAACCGGACCATCCACGGCGTCGAGCACTGGCTCAGCAACTCCTCGGTCCGGGTGATCGCCTGCTCCGGCTACATGCGCGAGCAGGTGACCGCCCTGTTCGACGTACCGGCCGCCCAGGTCGACGTGGTGCCCAACGGGGTCGACGGCCGGGCCTGGCGGGCCCGTCCACGAGCGGTCGCATCGGCCCGAGCACGGTTCGCCGGGGACGGCCCGTTGGTCGGGTACGCCGGCCGACTTGTCTACGAGAAGGGCGTCCAGCACCTGGTGCACGCGGTGCCACAGCTGCGCGAGCAGCACCCGGGGCTACGCGTGGTGATCGCCGGCGACGGCCCGTACCGCACCGAGTTGGAGGCCCAGGCCCGGCGGCTGGCGCTCTGCTCGACCGTCCGGTTCACCGGCTTCCTCGATTCCACCCAACTGCCGGCGATGCTCGGCGCCACCGACGCGACAGTGGTGCCCAGCCTCTACGAGCCGTTCGGCATGGTGGCGCTGGAGGCGGCTGCCGCCGGGGCGCCCCTCGCCGTGGCCCGCACCGGCGGCCTCGCCGAGATCGTCGAGTCCGGCGTGACCGGCGTGACGTTCCCACACAGCGACCCGGACGCACTCGCCGGCGCGGTCGGTCAACTGCTCGGCGACGAGGTCTTCGCCCGAAGGGTGGCCCGCCGGGCCCGCACCATGGTCGGCGAGCAGTACGGATGGGCCAGCATCGCGGCCCGCACCGCTGCCAGCTACACCGCTGCCCGTCGGGAACACGGCCCGCTGCAGGCCCGGCGTGCCGCCGCTCGGCTGGCTGGCGGACGTGCCCGGATCGCCATCCCGGAGGGCAATCTGCTGGCCCGCGCCGAGCACGCCGCCTGCTGAGCTGAGTCGGGCGACCGATAGGTGACTTCCGATCCGCTGGTTAGGGTGTAGCCCGGACAGCGGTTGAGGAGGAGCGTGCACAGGTGCTGATCGCTGGTCGGTACCGGCTGCTCGACCTGGTGGGTCGCGGGGGCATGGGTCGGGTGTGGCGGGCCCGCGACGAGATGCTGCACCGCGAGGTGGCGGTGAAGGAGATCGTGCCGCCGAGCTGGTTGGCCGATCGCGAACGGGACGAGCTGCGCTCGCGCACCCTGCGGGAGGCGCGCGCCGCGGCCCGGCTCAACCATCCCGCCGTGGTCCGGCTCTACGACGTCATCCCGGTCGAGGGCAGCCCGTGGATCGTGATGGAGTACGTCCCGTCGCGCACCCTGCAGGACCTGGTAGACGCCGAAGGGCCACTGGAGCCGGCCCACGCGGCCCGGATCGGTCTGGCCGTGCTCGACGCGCTGCAGGCCGCGCACACCGCCGGGGTGCTGCACCGCGACATCAAACCGCAGAACGTGCTCGTGGCGCACGACGGGCGGGTGATGCTCACCGACTTCGGGCTGGCAACCTTCGACGGCGGCGACGGCGTGATGACCCGCCCCGGCATGGTCTTCGGCTCCCCGCAGTACGTCGCCCCGGAGCGGGCCGCCGAGGGGGTCTCCTCGGTGGCCGCCGACCTGTGGTCGCTCGGGGCAACCCTGCACGCCGCTGTGGAGGGCCGCTCCCCGTACGCCCGCAGCACCGCGATGGCCACCCTGACCGCACTGGCGGCCGGGCCACCGGACCCGGCCCCGCACGCCGGGCCGCTCGCGCCGGTGCTCGCCGGGCTGCTGCGTCGAGACCCACGCCACCGCCTCGACCACGAAACGGCCCGCCGGTTGCTCACGACGGCCGCGACCGGCCGCATCGACCCACCGCCGTCGACCGACCACCTCGCCCCAACGGCGGGCGACCGGAGCACTGTGGCCGAGGACCTGGCCGATCAGGACCCCACCGTTCCGCTGCCCGAGCCCGGCCAGGCCGCCGACCCGGGTAACCAGGCTCCGGCGCTCCCCCGGCCGAACGGACCGCGCCCGGCACGGCGGGCCGCGCTGGTCGCCGTGGCGCTACTGGTGGCCGCCGCGGCCGGCGTGGGCACCGCCCTGGCCGTCACCGCCGATGAACCCACCGGCACCGGCGACAAGCCCACCGGCACCGCCACCGGCACCGCCGCGCCGCCGCCGTACGGCCCGCCGCCAGACGGAGGCGGCCCGGATGGCCCGTTCGGTCCCGGCCCCGACCGCCCCCCGCCGGGCGGGCCCGCAGTGCCCCCGCCACCGTTTCCCTGCGTTCGCCCGGACGTCATCGGTGCGCCGGTGGTGGCCGGCGCGCCGGTCCCCGGCGGAAAATTCCGCCCGCCACCCGGCTGGGTCTGGCACACCGACACCACCGGCTTCCGGGTCTCCGTTCCGGCGACCTGGCGATACTCACGCGACGGCACGGTCGCCTGCTTCCAGGACCCGGCGACCGGCCGGGCCTTCAGCGTCGACAAGGACGGCGCGGCCGACCCTCTGGCCCGGCTACGAGCCGCCCGCGACGCGGCGGCCGGGGCCGGGGCACTACCGGGGTACGACGAGGTCCTGCTCGCCGCGAACGACGGTGGTGCGGAGTGGGAGTGCCGCTGGAGGGCACCGGAGGGGCCCTGGCTGCACGCCCGGCAGCACACCGTCGGGGCCGTTGGCTGGACGCTGGGCTGGATCACCCGCGACGAGGACTGGGCGATGGCCGGCGCAGATTGGGCGAAGGTGCGAGACAGTTTCCAACCACCCCACTGACCTGCACCGTACGGCCATGATCCAAACCACCGTCCGGCGTGGATCTAGGCCGCCCAGTGGATGAGAATGCTGACGTCGGTGGCTATCGTGTAACCCGGGGTGACCGAGGGGAAGCGACCGTGCAGCAGTTGCTGATCGCGGGTCGGTACCGGCTGCTCGACCTGGTCGGCACCGGCGGGATGGGCCGGGTGTGGCTTGCTCGCGACGAGATGCTTCACCGCGACGTCGCGGTGAAGGAGATCGTGCCGCCGTCCTGGCTGGCCGAGGCCGAGCGCGAGGAGTTGCGGCTGCGCACGTTGCGCGAGGCACGCACCGCTGCCCGGCTCAACCACCCCAACGTGGTCCGCATCTACGACGTGGTGCACGACCGGGAGAACCCCTGGATCGTGATGGAGTACGTGGCGTCCCGCTCGGTGCAGCAGATCATCAGCGCCGAGGGGCCACTGAGCCCACAGCGCACCGCCCGGATCGGGCTGGCGGTGCTCGCCGCATTGCGGGCCGCGCACGCCGCCGGGGTGCTGCACCGCGACGTGAAACCGCACAACGTGCTGGTGGCCGACGACGGGCGGGTGGTGCTCACCGACTTCGGACTGGCTACCTTCGATGGCGGCGAGGGTGCGATGACCGGGCCGGGCACGGTGCTCGGTTCGCCGCAATTCGTCGCGCCGGAGCGGGCCCGCGAAGGGGTGTCCGATCCGCGTACCGACATGTGGTCGTTGGGCGCGACGCTCTATGCGACGGTCGAGGGGCAGTCGCCGTACGCGCGGTCGAGCGCGATGGCGACGCTGAGCGCACTGGCCACCGAACCACCCGACAAGATGCGCCGCGCTGGTCCCCTACGTCCCGCGCTCACCGGCCTGCTGCAGCGCGACCCCTGGCGGCGGTTGACCGCCACCGAGGTGGAGCCGCTGCTGCGCAGTGCCGCGGCGGACCACGACCAGCCCGTCGGGCCGGCCCGGTCCTCGGCGGTGGCCGCCGTACGCAGCGCGGGCCGGGTCGTCGTGCCCGACCCGATAGCCCCGGTAGGCCCAGCGGACCAGGTCGACCCGGTGGACCCGTCCGATGCCCCGGCGACGCCGACGGTACGGCCAACGAGCCGCCTCCGCAGGCGGCGCCAGCGCCTGATCGCCCTGGGTGCGGCGGCCACCGCCCTGCTCGTCGCCACAGGTGTCACGTTGACGCTGGTCGACCGCGACAATGAGCGGAAACCACCGTCCGGTTCCGGCGGCGGCATCGCGACCCCCCGACCGGCCGCCTTCGCCTGCGCGACGCCACCACCACCGCCATCGACGGCCGCACCGGTGGCATCGGTGCCCCGGCCGGCCGACGCGCGATACGAGCTGCGTGAGGGCTGGACCTGGCACGACGACCCGGCCGGGTTTCGGATCGCCGTGCCGGTGGGCTGGGCGCACTGGACCGAGGGGGCGGTGACCTGCTTCCGGGAGCCCGATGGCGCCCGGGGGCTCAGTGTCGAGGCGGGGCCCGCCCGGCCCGACCCGGTGGCGTACTGGCAGGCCGAGGAGGCGCGACTCACCACCGGCGACGCGCTACTGACCGGCTACCGCAAGGTGGACATCTCAGCGATGGACATCTTCGAGGGTGGCGCGGTCTGGGAGTGCGGCTGGGAGAACGCCGCCGGCGATCAGGTGCACAGTTTCCGGATGCTGGCCAACACGTCGGCCGAACGTTCCTACACCGTCTCGTGGTTGACAAAAGAGTTCGACTGGCAGGTCAACGCGGCATACTTGCCGATGATCCGGCAGAGCTTCACCCCCACCCTGTGACGCTGTCCGTTGTGGACCATCCGGGTGATGCCCCTGCGGCGCCGGTGCTGACTACAGTGGCGTAGCTTTGGGCGCTCAAGATCCCTGGGGAGGGTGAGCCGAAATGATGGGACCGCAGCACGCGCTGTCTGGCGCGGCGGTGTGGTTGGCCGGGTCCTGGGCACTGGACCAGTTTGCCGACTACCACCAGTCGCCGCTCGCGTTGGCCGTGGGCACCGCGGTGTGCGCCGGTGGTGCGCTCTTTCCCGACCTCGACATGTCGGGCAAGGTGACCAAGAACCAGGGTGGGGCCACCGTGGCCCGCACCTTCGGGGTCTTCTCGCTCTTCGCCGCCGAGGTGATGGAGAAGGTCTCACTCGGGGTCTACTACGCCACGAAGCTCAGCAAGGACCCCCGCCGCAACAACGGGCACCGGACGCTGACCCACACGCTGCCGTTCACCGTGCTGGTCGGCTGGGGCACCACCGCGCTCTGCGCCGCGTACGGCAAGTGGGCGGTGATCACCATCCTGTTCTTCATGTTCGGCCTCGCCATGCGCGGCCTGTTCGACGATTGGGCGGAACGCGCCGGCTGGGTGATCGTGACCCTCGCGTCGGCCGGAGCGGCCTGGTTCACCTTCGTCAACCTCCCTGGCGGGCGCGGCTATCCCCTGATCGGCACCGCCCTGGGGGTGGGCTGTTTCGTGCACATCCTCGGCGACATGATCACCCGAGCTGGCGTGCCGATCCTGTGGCCGATCCCGATCAAGCGGCGCATGTGGATGATGATCGGTCTGCCGAACCGCATCGCCCTGCGAGTCGGCAGCAAGGCCGAGGTGGTCGGGATGCGCATCGCCCTGACCGTCGTCTCGGTGCTCGCGACCATCGGCCTGATCGCGCCCTCGGTGCTGAGCCGGTTCGACATCGACATATGACAGACGCGGCGCCAGAGCCACCGCCAGCCGCGGATGCGCGGGTGCCGGAGTTCTGGCGTTCGCTGGGGCTGCCAGGTCTAGCCGACGTCCACGTGCACTTCCTGCCGCCGCGCCTGCTGCGCCGGGTGTGGGCGTACTTCGACGCCGCCGGGCCACTGGTCGGCACCGAGTGGCCGATCCGCTACCGGTGGAGCGACGCCGACCGGGTCGCGCACCTGCATCGGCTCGGCGTGCGCGCCTTCAGCGCGTTGGCGTACGCACACCGGCCGGGCATGGCCGCGGAACTCAACCGCTGGACACTGGAGTTCGCCCGCAACACCCCCGGTTGTCTGCCCTCGGCCACGTTCTTCCCCGAGCCGGACGCCCCCGGGTACGTCGAAGCGGCGCTCGCGGGCGGCGCCCGGCTGTTCAAGGTGCACCTGCAGGTCGGCGGCTTCGCACCGACCGACGAGATGTTGGACCGGGTCTGGGGGATGCTGGCCGAAACGGGTGTGCCGGTGGTGGTGCACGCCGGGCACGCCCCGGTGGGTACCGCGCACACCGGGCCGGGCCCGTTCGCCGCCCTCCTCGCCCGCCACCCTCGGCTGACCGCGGTGGTGGCGCACCTCGGCGCTCCGGACTACAGCGCCTTCCTGGACCTGGCAGAGGCGTACGAGCGGGTCCGGCTGGACACCACCATGGCGTTCACGCCGTTCCTCAACCGGTTGGTCCCCTTCCCCACCGACGAGTTGCCCCGGCTGCGCGAGTTGGGGCTGGCCGGCAAGATCCTGCTGGGCAGCGACTTCCCGAACATCCCGTACCCGTACGCCGATCAACTGACCGGGTTGGCCCAACTGGACCTGGGCGACGACTGGCTGCGCGCGGTCTGCTGGGACAGCGCCGCCGCCCTGTTCGACCTGCCCTGACTGCTCCACCCCGCGCTGGATAAGGGACTCCAGGTTGATCAGGGCGTGTCGAGCGGGGGATCGCGTCGATCTTGCAGTTGTGGTTGTCGACATGGGTGGAATGCCCCTTGTGTCAGGACAGGAAGTGCAAGATCGCGGAGCAGGGGCAGTTCGGGCCAGCAAGCCCGAAACGACCCCCGCAGCGGGCCGGACTTCTTTTCGACATCACCTATTGACGTCGCCGTAACAGGTGGCCTAGCGTCTGTCGAACCGCTTCGTCGAAGCGTTTCGACGATCATGCGGGAGCGATCCCAGGCCAGGCCGGAGGAGGTGCGCGGTGGCCACCATGCACGACGTCGCCCGCCTCGCGCAGGTCTCGGTCAGCACCGTCTCGTACGTGCTTACCGGCACCCGGCCGATCTCGCAGGCCACCCGGAACAAGGTGCTCGCCGCGATGGCCGAGCTCGACTACCAGCCCAATGCGATGGCCCGTGGCCTCGCCAGCCGGCGCAGCCGAATCCTCGGTCTGCTGATGCCGATGGACGAGCGCGGCCTCGGCGCCACCGAGACCGCCTTCGTCACCGGTGCCGCCGCCGCTGCCAGCGCCGCCGGCTACCACCTGGTGCTCTCGCCGGTCGGCGGCGGCGACCTCGACGACCTGCGTCGGCTGGCCAGCCAGCGGATGCTCGACGGCGTCGTGCTGATGGAGGTTCAGCTGGCCGACGAACGGGTCACCGTTCTGCAGGAGGCCGGCGTGCCGCTGGTGCTGATCGGCCGCACCGGTGACACCAGCACGCTCTCCTACGTCGACATCGACTTTGACCAGACCGTCCGGGAGGCCGTCGCGCACCTGGTCGGCCTCGGGCACCGGCAGATCGTCTACGTCAACCACTCGGCCGCCACGCTGGCCAGCGGTTACGGGCCCGCGTTGCGTACCCGTGACGCTTTTGTCGCGGCGATGACCGGGCACGGCCTGGACCCGGTGATGATCGCGGCCGAGGACAGCGCCGCTGGCGGGCGGGCGGCCCTGGCCGCCGCGCTCACGCAGGCTCCGGAGCTGACCGCCGTGCTGGCCATGAACGAGACCGCGATCTTCGGCATCCTCGGCGAGCTGATCGGTCGAGGGTTGTCGGTGCCCGACGACGTCTCCGTCGTCTCGATGGTCACCTCGTCGCAGGTCGCCGAGTTGGCTACCCCGGCGCTGACCGCGATGACGTCACCCGGTTCGGCTCTCGGTCGGATCGCGATCGAGGCGCTGCTGCGCCACCTGGATGGTCCTGGCGACCAACGTCACCAGCAACTGCTGCCGTGTGCGTTGGAGGTCCGGGGATCGACCGCCGCGCCACGTCGGCCGGCATTGGTCACCTCTCGTCCGTCGTCGAGCGACGGGGGCTGACCAGCGACAACGGCCCGCCGCCGCGCGGCAACGCGACGACGGGCCCCGTGAAGTACCGGCTAGATACTCAACGAGGAGGATAGCAATGCAGCGATTCCGCCGGCTCGTCGCCGCGATCGCCCTGGCGGCGACCGCGACGACCACCGTGGCCGCCTGCGGCGGTGGTGACAACGGGGACGACAGCGATGCCAAGGTCCTGAAGCTCTGGCACTACGAGAGCGAAACCAGCGCCATGGGGGTCGGCTGGAACCGGGCGATCGAGATCTTCAAGTCCGAGCACCCGGGCGTCGAGGTGCGCTTCGAGCGCAAGGCGTTCGAGCAGATCCAGCAGAACGCTGGCATGATCATCAACTCGTCCGAGGGCCCGGACATCATGGAGTACAACAAGGGCAACGCGACCGCCGGTCTGCTCTCCTCCCAGGGCCTGCTCTCCGACCTGAGCGCCGAGGCCGACAAGCGCGGCTGGGCCGGCAAGCTCAGCCCCAGTCTGCAGACCACCGCCCGCTACAGCGACAAGGGCGTGATGGGCTCGGGCAAGTGGTTCGGCGTGCCGAACTACGGCGAGTACGTGACGGTCTACTACAACAAGGACCTCTTCGAGCGTAACGGCGTCAAGGTTCCGACCACGATGGCCGAGATGACCGCCGCGATGGACACCTTCGTCGGTAAGGGGATCACCCCGCTGGGCGTGGCCGGCGCCGAGTACCCGGCCGGTCAGCTCTTCTACCAGCTGGCGCTGTCGAAGGCGGACCGGCAGTTCGTCGACAACTACCAGCTCTACAAGAACCCGGTGGACTTCAAGGCCGACCCGCTGAAGTACGGCGCGGACACCTTCGCCGACTGGGTGCGCAAGGGCTACGTCGCCAAGGACTCGGCCAGCCTGAAGGCCGAGGACATGGGCACCGCGTTCATCGGCGGCAAGGTTCCGATGATCGTCTCGGGCAGCTGGTGGTACGGCCGGTTCAAGACCGAGATGAAGGCCAACTGGGACACCTTCCTCTTCCCCGGCAACACCCTGCAGGCCGGCTCCTCCGGCAACCTCTGGGTCGTCCCGGAGAACAGCAAGGCCAAGAGCCTGGCGTACGACTTCATCGACATCACCCTGCGTCCGGAGATCCAGGACCTGATCGGCAACAACGGTGGTGTTCCGGTCGCCGCTGACGCGTCGAAGATCAGCGACCCGAAGGACCGCAAGCTGATCGAGGACTTCAACACGGTCAGCAAGTCCGACGGGCTCGCGTTCTACCCGGACTGGCCGGTCCCCGGCTACTACGACGTGCTGGTGGGCGGCTTCCAGGGCCTGATCAACGGCTCCAAGTCGCCCGACCAGGTCCTCGACTCGATCGCCAAGCCGTACGCGGATGGCGTCAAGGAGATCACCGGCAAGTGACACGGCGAGCGGCGGGCGCGATCGGCACGACCGGCGCGCCCGCCCGCCCCGCCGGGAAGGATCTTCCATGGCAGTCTCCGAGACGGTCGCCGCCACACCGCCGGCCGTGACCCCCACCCCGCCCGTGCCCAGCCGCCGACGTCGCGGCCGCAACGCGGCGTACTGGCTCTACCTGCTCCCCGGAGCGGTGCTCTTCATCCTGGTCATCGGCGCACCGCTGATCGGCACCCTCTACCTGTCGCTGACCAAGTGGTCCGGCATCGGTGACCCCAGGTGGGTCGGCCTGGACAACTACCAGCAGTTGTTGCACGACGACGTGTTCTGGGCGTCGTTCCGCAACACCGTCTGGATGCTCGTCGCAATGGTGGTGGTGCCCACCCTGCTCGGGCTGCTGCTCGCCGCGGTGCTCTTCGACGTCATCGGCCGCCGGTTCAAGCCCCGCACCGCCGCCGCGTTGCGGGCCGCGTTCTACCTTCCGCAGGTGCTGCCCGTGGTGGTGGCCGGCATCGTCTGGGGCTGGATCCTGCGCCCCGACGGGGCGTTCAACAGCCTCCTCGACGCGGTCGGTCTCGGCGCGCTACGCCACGACTGGCTCGGCGACCCGGACACTGCCCTGCCGGCCGTGATGGCGGTGATGATCTGGGTGCAGATCGGCTACCCGGTGGTCGTCTTCATGGCGGCGCTGCAGCGGGTCGACCCCGAGTTGTACGAGGCGGCCGAGGTCGACGGCGCGAACTGGGTCCACCGGTTCCGGGCGATCACTCTCCCGCAGATCCGGCCGGAAACCTTCGTGGTGGCCCTGACCTGCACCATCGCCGCACTGAAGGTGTTCGGGCCGATCTTCGCCCTGACCCGGGGCGGCCCGGAGAACGCCACGAACGTGCCGTCCTACTTCGCTTACTACACGTTCTTCAAGAAGCTGCAGGTCGGCTACGGTTCCGCGATCTCCACCGTGCTGACTCTGATCATCGTTGTGGTGGCCGTGCTCTTCATCTGGCTGCAGGCTCGCAGCGAGCGCCGGGACCGGGGGTTCTGAGATGGCCGTCATCACTCCGACCGCCGCGCCGGTGACGCCACGCCGGCCCGTACGCGATCGGCACCACCGCGGCGTCAGCCGCTGGGTCGTGCTCGCCCTGGTCGTCCTCGGCGCGCTGGTCATGCTGGTGCCGTTCGCGTTCATGCTGCTCAACGCGTTCAAGTCGCCCGGCGACTACTCGTCTGCTGGCCCGCTGAGCTGGCCGACGGAGTTCTACACCTTGGGTCTGCGGACGTACTGGACCGAGGTGAACTTCCCGCTCAAGCTCTGGAATTCGACGCTCATCGCCGGCTCCGTGGCCGTGCTCGGCGTCGCCGTGTCGCTGCTCAACGCGTACGCCCTGGGCATCGGCCGGGTCCGTGGCCGGCTCTGGATCGTCGGTCTCTTCCTGCTGGCCAACATGCTGCCGCAGGAGGCGCTGATCTACCCGCTGTACTACGTGGCGAAGCAGGTCGGTCTCTACAACACCCAACTCTCGGTGATCATCATCTTCACCGTGATCCAGAGCGCGTTCGGCACGTACCTGCTCGCCTCGGTGATGAGCACGTTCCCGCGCTCGCTACTCGAGGCCGCGGCGCTGGACGGCGCCGGCAAGTGGACGGTGCTGTGGCGGGTGGTCTTCCCGAACCTGCGGCCCACCCTCGCGGTGCTGCTCATCTTCTTCTTCATCTGGACCTGGAACGAGTTCCTCATCCCGCTGGTCATGCTGATCGACAACCAGACGCAGACCATTCCGGTCGCGCTGGCGTCGCTGCAGGGCGACCGGCTGATGGACGCTCCGACCACCAACGCCGGCGCGCTGATCAGCCTCGTGCCGGCGATCCTCTTCTTCCTCATCTTTCAGCGCACCCTGGCGCGCGGCATCACGGCAGGAGCCGAGAAGTGAAGTTCACCGACGGGTACTGGCAGCTGCGCCCCGGCGTCAGCGTCCTGCGCCCCGGCATCGTGGAATCGGTCGAGCCGGACGATCGCGGCTTCACCGTCTTCGCGCCGACCGGTCAGATCACCGGACGCGGCGACACCCTCAACCGGCCTCTCGTCACCGTCCGGTTCTTCTCCCCCGCCCCCGGCGTCATCGGGGTGACCATCGCCCACCACACCGGCGGGCTGCCCCGCGAGCCGCACTTCGGGCTGAACACCGACGAGACGCACCCGGTCACCGTCGACGTCACCGGGATCAGCGCGACGCTGACCACCGGTGAGCTGACCGCGCGGGTCGCGCTCGTCGACGGGTGGCGGGTCGACTTCCTGCACGGCGACCGGCTGGTCACCGCGTCCACCGAGCGCAGCATCGGCGTCGTCACCGACGCCGAGGGCCGGCCGCACGTGCACGAGCGGCTCGCGCTCGGTGTCGGTGAGACGGTGTACGGGTTGGGTGAGCGCTTCGGCCCGTTCGTCAAGAACGGGCAGACCGTCGACATCTGGAACGCCGACGGCGGCACCGCCAGCGAGCAGGCGTACAAGAACGTGCCGTTCTACCTGAGCAGCGCCGGCTACGGGGTGTTCGTGGACCACCCGGAGCACGTGTCGTTCGAGGTCGGCTCCGAGGTCGTCACGCAGACCCAGTTCAGCGTCGAGGGGCAGTCGCTCACCTACTACGTCATCGACGGGCCCAACCCGAAGGACGTGCTGCGCCGCTACACCGCGCTCACCGGCCGGCCGGCGCGGGTCCCCGCCTGGTCGTACGGGCTGTGGCTGTCCACCTCGTTCACCACCTCGTACGACGAGAAGACGGTGACGGAGTTCGTCGACGGGATGGCTGAGCGTGGGCTGCCGCTGTCGGTGTTCCACTTCGACTGCTTCTGGATGCGTCAGTTCCACTGGGTCGACTTCGTCTGGGACCCGGCGACCTTCGGAGACCCGGAGGGGATGCTGCGCCGGCTGCACGAGCGTGACCTGAAGGTGTGCGTCTGGATCAACCCGTACATCGCACAGCGCTCGTACCTGTTCGAGGAGGGCCGCGAGGCCGGCTACCTGGTCCGCAACCCGGACGGGTCGGTCTGGCAGTGGGACAAGTGGCAGGCCGGCATGGCGCTTGTCGACTTCACCAACCCGGACGCGGTCCGCTGGTTCACCGGCAAGCTCAAGGCGCTGCTCGACATGGGCGTCGACTGCTTCAAGACCGACTTCGGTGAGCGCATCCCGACCGACGTGGTGTGGCACGACGGCTCCGACCCGCAGCGGATGCACAACTACTACTCCTACCTCTACAACAAGGCCGTCTTCGAGCTGCTGGAAACGGAGCGTGGCAAGGGCGAGGCGGTGCTGTTCGCCCGCTCAGCCACCGCCGGTGGGCAACAGTTCCCGGTGCACTGGGGCGGCGACTGCGAGTCGACCTTCGTCGCGATGGCCGAGTCGCTGCGCGGCGGGTTGTCCCTGGCCGCGTCCGGCTTCGGCTACTGGAGCCACGACATCGGCGGCTTCGAGGGCACCCCTGATTCGGCTGTGTTCAAGCGGTGGGTCGCCTTCGGGTTGCTCTCGTCGCACTCCCGGCTGCACGGTTCCGGCTCGTACCGGGTGCCGTGGGCCTTCGACGACGAGGCCGTCGACGTGCTGCGGCACTTCACCCAGCTCAAGCTCGGCCTGATGCCGTACCTGGCGGCCGCCGCGCAGGAGGCACACCGCGACGGTACGCCGGTGATGCGGCCGATGTTCCTGGAGTTCCCGAACGACCCGGCCACGACGCACCTGGACCGGCAGTACATGCTCGGCCCCGACGTGCTTGTCGCTCCGGTGCTCAGTGCCGACGGCGACGTCACCTATTACGTACCCGCTGGCACCTGGACGCACCTGGTCACCGGAGCGCAGGTCACCGGCCCGGCGTGGGTCACCGAGAAGCACGGGTTCGACAGCCTGCCGGTGCTGGCACGGCCCGGCGCGGTCATCCCGTTCGGCTCTCGCAACGATCGACCGGACTACGAGTGGGCCGACGGTGTGCGGCTGCGGTTGTTCGCACCGGCGGAAGGGCAGCGCACCCGGGTACGGGTACCGTCACCCGGGGACGGGCCGGGCGCCGAGTTCGACGTGCGCTACGAGGCTGGGACGGCCAGCGCCGAACTGGTCGCCGGCACCTCGACGGGCTACATCTGCGAGATCCAGGGGACGGAACGATGACGCAACACCACTTCCCGGAAAGCTTCGTCTGGGGGTCGGCGACGGCCTCGTACCAGATCGAGGGCGCTGCCACCGAGGACGGGCGCGGACCGTCCATCTGGGACACCTACAGCCACACCCCCGGTCGGACGCTCAACGGCGACACCGGCGACGTGGCCGCCGACCACTACCACCGGTGGGCTGAGGACCTCGGGCACATCGCCGACCTCGGGCTCAGCGCGTACCGGTTCTCCATCGCCTGGCCGCGGGTGCAGCCGGGTGGCTCGGGCCGGTTCAACCAGGCCGGCATCGACTTCTATTCGCGGCTGGTGGACGGTCTGCTGGAGCGGGGCGTCCGCCCGGTGGCCACCATGTACCACTGGGACCTGCCGCAGGAGTTGGAGGACGCCGGCGGCTGGGCGGTGCGGGAGACCGCGCTGCGCTTCCAGGAGTACGCGGCGGGCATCGTCGGTGCCCTGGGCGACCGGGTGCACACCTGGACGACGCTCAACGAGCCGTGGTGCTCGGCGTACCTGGGCTACGCCTCGGGTGTGCACGCGCCCGGTCGGACCGAGCCGGCGGCGGCACTGGCCGCGGTGCACCACCTCAACCTCGCGCACGGCCTGGCCGGCCGGGTGGTGCGGGAGCTGGCCCCGGCGGCCGAGCTGTCGGTGACGCTGAACCTGCACGTCATCCGTGGGGCGTCTGACTCGGACGCGGACTCCGACGCGGTGCGTCGGATCGACGCGTTGGCCAACCGGGCGTTCCTCGGCCCGATGCTGGACGGGGCGTACCCGGCCGACCTGCTGGCCGACACCGCATCCGTCACCGACTGGTCGTTCGTCCGCGAGGGCGACGAGAAGGCGATCGCCGTGCCGCTGGACGTGCTCGGGGTGAACTACTACTCGAGCACCCTGGTCCGGGCCTGGGACGGGGTGTCGGCCCGCTCCGACGCCGACGGGCACGGTGCTTCGGCCTCCACGCCGTGGGTCGCCGCGGACAACGTCGACTTCCTGCCGCAGCCGGGCCCGTACACGGCGATGGGTTGGAACATCGACCCGCCGGCCCTGACCGAGCTGCTGCTGCGCCTGCACCACGCGTACCCGAGCCAGCCGATGATGATCACCGAGAACGGTGCGGCGTTCGACGACGTCGTGTCGGCCGACGGCCAGATCCACGACGACCGTCGGATCGACTACCTGCGCCGGCACATCGGCGCGATGGCCGACGCCCGGGCGCAGGGCGCCGACGTCCGCGGCTATTTCGTCTGGTCGCTGCTTGACAACTTCGAGTGGGGCTACGGCTACGACCGCCGCTTCGGGATCATCCGCGTCGACTACGACACCCAGGTGCGCACCTGGAAGGACAGCGCCCACTGGTACCAGCGGCTCGCCGCCACCGGCGAGCTGGACCAGACACCGGACTGACTCGACCCCACGGCGTTGGTGGGCCCAGGACCGTGTCCTGGGCCCACCGTCGCCAGTGTCAGTTCTCGTTACGTCGCAGTCTCAGTCGGGCCAGCAGTAGCAGGCCCACGCCGAGGCCGACTCCGGCGGACCCTATCCCGAGCATCGGCCAGGACGAGGTGCCGGTGACCGGCAACGGGTGCTTGGTCGGGTAGCCCGTCGGGCTCACCGGCGGCTGGGTCGTCGGTGCGGAGGTCGGCCCGGTAGGTGTGGGTGTCGGCCCCGTCGGTGTGGGCGTCGGCCCCGTCGGTGTTGGCGTCGGCGTCGACGGTGTGGGCGTCGGCGTCGTCGGTGTGGGCGTCGGCGTCGACGCTGTCGGCGTCGGCGTCGGTTGGGAGCAGTTCAGCAGCGTCGAGAACGGGAAGTCGTGGATCTCCCCGCCGTCGTGCGTCAGAGTCCGGCTGATGACGCTTCCCTCGATGTTGCTGTTCGTCGCGGCATTCAGGGCGGCGTTGGGCGCGTAGATCGTGCCCTCCAGCGTCGCACTGTCGTCGGTAAGCGTGATCGAGGTGGCAGTCGGGAGGTTGAACAGGATGTATCTGGCCTGCTGTCCGCCGATTCCGGCGAAGTTCGGCACCCGCCAGATGAACTCGTCATCGACGTCGCTGGTGTCCACGTTGACCAGCAGTGGCGTGTCGGCTGTGGGCTGGTCGGCAAAGGTGAGCACCGAAATGTTGGCAAGGTCGCTGGCCGACAGATTGAGCACGTTCGTGACACCCGGGGTGAGGTTGACCACCGCGTTGCTGCCCGGGGGAACGGGCCGGGGCAACGGCGCACCCTCGGGGGTGGTCAGCACAACGTTCCCCTGACAGGTGGCCAAACTGGTGGCGGTCACGCGGAACCCGTCGAACGCGCTGGCAAAATCCAGCGGCGAGGACGGCCCGACACTCGCCACAGGTTGTCGGGTTACGAGTTCGACCCGGGGTGCTGCCTCGTAGTCGTCCGCCGGCAGGACCCTGGTGTTGACCGCTGCGTCGTTGTTGTCGGTGTCGCGGACAAATGTTCCGGTCAGGTCACCGATCTTCACGTAGCCGTTCTGCAACACCTGCAGCCGCGACCCGGGGACGCTGGCGGCGAAGTCGACCCGGCCGCCCACCAGGAGCGCCGTCGGATTACCGTCCGGCGGCACGACGAAAGACCCAGCATTGTTCGCGGCGACCTGATAGTTGCCGAAGCTGAGGTTGCCTCCGACTGCAATGGTCCCCTCGTTCTCGGCACCGAGCAGCCGCGCGTCTCCGGCGGTCATGACTAGGAAGCCCTGCGTGCCGGCCACCGGATCGACCGGTTGCCGGGGCTGAGCCTCGGAGGTGGTCGCCAGCAGAGCCAGCATGACGACGGTCGCCCCTCCCACCAAGGGCAGAAGCAGGCGTCGATTGCCCACCCTGGTACGCGCTCTCATTTGCACTGTCTCACTAAAGGTCACGAATCGGTAACGAGCCGCCCCGCAGCATGAGACGCACCGGTCCGCAGAATCACCCCAAACGGTGATCCAAGGGTCAAATCACCGTCCCCGGCGGCTCGCCGCCCCCCAGCCGTCTCGACTGCGGCGTCCAGCGCCGTGTCACTTTCCGTGGGTACGGCGTCATTGCGCCATGATGGCTCGGCCGGCAGGCTCAGGGCATGGTTGAGCGCGTCACCGTTGTCGCTTTTCCGGGCGTGCAGTCCCTCGACATCGCCGGGCCGTGGGAGGTCCTGACAGGGGCGAACCGGCACCAGGCAGCACGTGGTGAGCAACCCGCGTATGACCTGAGGCTGGCGGGCGCGGAGGCCGAGGTGGCGTCCGAGAGCGGCCTCATCATGGTGGCCGAAGCGCTCGGAGAGCCTGTCCGGGCCGGCACCCTCGTCGTCCCCGGCGGCCGTACGGCGGCCGCCGAGGATGGGCACGCCGACCTCGTCGACTGGTTGCGGGAGTGCCGTCCCACACGATTGTTGTCGATCTGTTCCGGAGCGTTCCTCTGCGCACGCGCTGGGTTGCTCAGCGGTCGCCGGGTTGCCACCCACTGGTCCGTGTCCAGGGACCTCGGTCGGCGATTTCCCGACCTCACCGTCGACCACGACGCTCTCTACGTGCACGACGGCCCGGTATGGACGTCGGGTGGTGTCACGGCAGGAATCGACCTGGCACTGGCTGTCGTGGCGGCCGACCACGGAGCACGAGTCGCCCAGGAGATCGCCCGCTGGCTCGTGATGTTTCTGCATCGGCCCGGACAGCAGGCCCAGTTCTCCGGCCCGGTGTGGTTGGAACGCGCCACCGAGAAGCGGGTAGCCGCCGTTCAGCGTGCCCTCGAAGCCGACCCGACGGCGACACACCGCGTCGATGACCTTGCCGCGCAGCTCGCCATGTCACCTCGCCACTTCCAGCGTCTCTTCGCCCGTGAGACGGGACTCACCGTCGGGCGCTACCTCACCGAACTTCGCCTGGAGACCGCCAAACGCCTTCTGGTGCAGTCCGACCTCGCCCTCGATGCGGTGGCGGCCAGGTCGGGATTCGGGTCCGACGAGTCACTTCGACGCGTCTTCGGCGAACGACTCGGCACGACCCCGGGCGCGTTTCGCGCACGCTTCTCGATGCTCTGACCGCATTCGACTGCCCATCGCCTTGAACCGAAAGGACCTCTGGTGACCCACGTCATCATTCCGCTGTACGACCGCTTCACCGCGCTGGACGTCATCGGCGTCTACCAGCCACTGGCCCTCACCCCGGGCATTGACGTGGCCCTGGTCGCCGAACGCCCCGGTCCCGTCCGAGACGACTGCGGGATGGCCTCCCTGGTGGCCGAGACCGCGCTCGAAGACGTGGAAGCGGCCGACGTTCTCGTCGTCCCGGGAGGACCAGGGACCGCTCAGGCTCTCACCGGCCCTCTGCCAGGCTGGATCAGACGGATCCACGACACGACGACGTTCACGACCTCCGTGTGCTCCGGCTCGCTCCTGCTGGGGGCCGCCGGGCTGCTTCAGGGACGACGGGGCACCAGCCACTACCGCGTGACGCAGGAGCTGATCCGCTTCGGCGCCGAGCCGACGGACCAGCGAGTCGTCGAAGAACTGGACGCCCGCATCATCACGGCGGCCGGCGTGTCGAGCGGCATCGACATGGGACTGAGACTCGTCGAACTCCTCACCGACCGGACGACCGCAGAGAGCATCCAGCTGATGATGGAGTACGACCCACAACCGCCGTTCGACAGCGGCCACCCATCCCGTGCGACAGCCGAGGTGATCGCCCGAGCGGCAGCGTACGAGAGCGCGGCCAGAGTGGCGCACTGACCTGCCGTTGCTGGACGGGCTCCCCGGTGAACTTAGGCCGCGCCAGGGGCTGCGGGCACAGCGAAGGGCGCTCGCCATCCGTTTTGGCTGCCTGCCCTGTCGATGTGCTGTTGAGCGGTATACCTCAGAGGTATGAATATGACTCTGAGGTATACCGCTCAGCACCGCGCGTGCTCACCCTCTCCCGCGATCTTGCACTTACGGCCCCGACATAGGGGGTATTCCACGCATCTCGGCGACGGAAACTGCAAGATCGGCGCCCCGGGCGAGCCGGGCGTGGGTGAGCCGCGGTGTGGGCTAGACGCCTACCCGCTGCGGCGGCACGGTGAGGCCGTAGAGGGCCATCAACTCCGGTGTGTCGACCCGGCTGCCGTCGGCCACCGAGTCGCAGGCGATGTCGACGATCTGGTCCTTGTGCGCCAACAGGTAGGGCCGGGCGCCCACGTCGGCGCTGGCCAGCGTCGCGATGCCGGGCCAGTGCCGGCGGCCGAAGAGCATCGGGTAGCCGCGCAGCCCGTCGTACGTCGCGCAGACCAGCACGTCCGGGTACGGCAGCGCGGCCACTCGACGAACCGCCGCGGGGGTCAGCCCTGGCATGTCGACCGGGACCACCACCACCGCCTCGATCCCCTCGTCGCCCATGGCCGCCAGACCAGCCCGGATCGACGAACCGACCCCGGTGCCCCACGCCTTGTTGATCACTACGGTGGCCTTGCCCAGGTCAGCGGTCTCCCGCACCTGATCCGCGGCGGCACCCAGCACGACTACGATCTGCTCGCAGCCCGCCTCGGTCATCGTGTCGATCATCTGGTTGACCAGGGGCTTCTCACCCTGGTGCAGCAGCGCCTCGGGGCCACCGATCCGTCGTCCCCCGCCCGCGGCGATGATCATTCCTGCGATCCGGTTCAGCTGCGCCCCCTCAAGCATGGGACCGACCGTGACCGATCCGCCCCTTCCTACGGACACTGCAACGAGGACGGTTGGGCGAGGGTGGCGGGGCGAATAGGAGAAATAGTGCAACTGTTACACGCCCGGCATCTCCCAGCGCGGGCACCTGATGGTCACCGAGCACGGCTCGGCGTTCGACGCGGTGGGGTCGGCCGACGGCCGGGTTCGCCGGGACCGAGCGGCGATCAGTTCGCCTCTGCGGACAGTGCGACCGCGGTGCCGCCCCAACGCCGGGGCACCCGTCGAGCCACCCAGCCGAGGCCGCACACGGTGAGCGCGTACAGGACAACCGGTGCAAGGACGAGGAGCGCGGCGATTGCCGCGACCAGGGGCACGTAGCCGGCGGACACCTCCGTGGCAATCGCCCCGGTCACGGCATAGACGACGGCCAGGGCGACCGCGACGGTCACGGACAGCGCCACCACCCGGCCGGTACCCCGACGTCCACAGACGGCGTCCGCGACCACCACGGCCGGCAGGAAGAGCAGGGGGAGCAGGACCATGCCGAGCACTGCGGCGGCCAGCGTGAGCATCGGTCCGGCGAGCGGGCCACCCAGCTCGGACCCGGTGGCCAGCGCGTACGCCAACAGGCCGAAATAGCCCACGACCCCCTCGGCGACGAAGACCAGCCAGGCGGCGGCCATTCCGGCCAGATGACGGACGACTGCGGCGACCATGGCACACCTTCCCATCCCGACGGAGGCGCAGGGCTCCAGTGAGGCTAACCGAGGCGCTGCCTCGGGTTGGGCCCCCGCTCAGGCCGCGTCGGCGTAGCAGTCGACGATGGACAGATCCATCGGAAACCGGACCGGCGTCTCGCCGAACAGCAGCGCGGACGCCCTCTCGCCGGAACGGGTCACGGCCTCGGCGACCGAGGCCGCCTGACCGGCGGGCGCGTGCACGACCACCTCGTCGTGCTGGAAGAAGACCAGCTCGGAGTCGGTGCCGGCCAGCTCCGTACGCAGTGTCGCCAGCAACGTGGAGGCCCACTCCGCAGCGGTTGCCTGGATGACGAAGTT
Source organism: Micromonospora sp. DT201 (assembly GCF_049841575.1). NCBI lineage: Bacteria > Bacillati > Actinomycetota > Actinomycetes > Micromonosporales > Micromonosporaceae > Micromonospora > Micromonospora sp. DT201. Next base: position 147,676 of record NZ_JBNCKP010000010.1, read on the forward strand.
GCGTGTGAAGCGCCCTCTGGACCGCGCGGCACGGGCTCGGGGACTGCGCGGGTCCGCCGAGCCTTCCGGATCGGTCGGCACGTCGTCGGGATCACCGAACCCGACCGAGCCGGGCGGGCACGTCCGCCCCAGCCACGACCGCACCAGCCCACCTGCCTCACCGGTACGTGCCGCCGCCTCGACGTAGCCGAACGCCGTCGGGTAACTGCGCTTCAGCACCGCCAACGCGGGCACCGCAGCGCCGCCGGTCTGCCCGTACATGGCACCGAGCAGGGCCACCTTGGCCCGAGCCCGGTCACCGCCGAACGAGTCCCGCGCCAGTGCGGCGTAGAGGTCGCCGGCCCCACCCGCGGCCGCCAGCCGGGCGTCGCCGGAGACAGCGGCGAGCACCCGGGGCTCCAACTGGCCGGCGTCGGCGACCACGAACTGCCAGCCCGGATCGGCCACCACCGCACGCCGGATCACCTTCGGGATCTGCAACGCGCCGCCGCCCCGGGTGGCCCAACGGCCGCTGACCACCCCACCCGGCACGTACTCGGACTGGAACCGGCCGTCGCGCACCCACTGCTCGCGCCAGGACCAACCGTGCGCCGTCCAGATCCGGTAGAGCTCCTTGTATTCGAGCACCAGCGGCACCGCCGGATGGTCCACCTCACGCAGCACCCAGGCCCGGGTGTTGGGCAGTTCCACCCCGACCCGGGCGAACGCCTTCAACAGCTCCGCCGGAGAGTCGGCGTGCAGGTGGCGTACGCCGAACGCGTCGGCGATCCGGGTGGCCAACTCGGCCAGCCGACGCGGTGGGCCACCGACCGGGGACGCCTCGCCGAGCAACTCGCCAAGGATCTCGTCGTGCACGTCGGCGCGCCAGGGCAGCCCGGCGACGCCCATCTCCACCGCGATCAGAGCGCCGGCCGACTCGGCGGCCACCAGCAACCGGAACCGGCCCGGGTGCTCGGTGGCGGCGATGCGAGCGAGTTGGTCGGCGTACACCTGGGTCAGGGCGTCGATGCCCGGGCCCGACGGACCGGGCAGCGTGTCGAAGAGCGCGCCCTGGCCGTGCCCGGGCGGCGCGGCGGCGCGCGGCGGCGGGTCGGGCGGCACCGCCGCGCCGGTCAACCGGGCCCAGGCGGCGGCCAGCGAGCGGGGCTCACCCCAGCGGCCGGCATGCCCGAGCAGCAGCGCCTCGGTCAACTCCACGTCGTGGCACCTGTCGACTCGGACGCCGGCGCGCAGCAGCCCCGGGTAAATCGATGGGGCGGCCGACCAGACCCAGCGCGGGTGCTCGGCGGCCTCCCGCGCGGCGACAGCGGCGGCCAGGTCGGCGACGACCTCGGTCGGGCCGGCCGCCCGGCCTGCGGCGTCCAGCGGGCACAGCACTCCCCCGCCTCGCTCATCAGCCACCACCGCCACCAGCACGAACGCGATTCTGCCCCTCCCCTCCGACAGGAAGTGAGGGGCACCTTACGTTTGTCGGGTCGGTGGGGTGTCGGAGCGGACCGGTAGCGTGACCTGGTGCCTCCGCAGATCCCGCATTCCGCTCCTGGCACTCCGGACACCCGCGGTCCGATGCGATACCTCTGGTGGTTGATCCGCCGGCAACCCTGGCGGGTGCTGCGCGGCAGCCTGCTCGGGACGACCTGGATGATCGGCCTGTCGGCACGGCCCTACCTGATCGCCCGTGCGGTCGACGACGGGCTGCGCGCACGCGACACCCGGGCCCTGGCGTTCTGGGTCGCGGCGATCATCGTCGCCGGACTGGCCCTGTCGTACGTCGGCACCATGCGGCACCGCACGATGACCTTCATCCGGGAGGACGCCAAGGCCCGCACGGCGGAGGTGCTGCTGCGCCACCTGTCCCGAATCGGCGCCGCGCTCCCGCGCCGGATCGGCGCGGGCGAGGTGGCCACCGTCGGCGGTTCCGACATCAACTGGACGGCGGAGGTGTTGACGCTGACCGGGCCGGGCGTCGGCGCGATCATCGCGTACGCGGTCATCGCCGTGGTGCTCTGGTCGATCTCCCCGCTGCTCGCGCTCTGCGTGCTGGTGGGAGTGCCGGTGGTCGGGCTGGTCGTCGGGCCGCTGCTGCGCCGCCTCGAACGCGCGGAGTCCGTCTACCGCCAGCAACAGGGCGCGCTCACGGCCCGATCCGGAGACATCGTGGCCGGGCTGCGCGTGCTCGCCGGGGTGGGCGGTCGGGACCTCTTCGCCCGGCGGTACGCGGCCAGATCCCAGGACCTGCGCGCCGAGGGCTACCGGGTCGGCGCGGTCAACAGCTGGATCGACGCGGCGAGCGTCGCCATCCCCGGGTTGTTCCTGGCGGCGGTGGTCTGGCTGACGGCCCGCATGGCGGTGACCGGTGACGTCACGATCGGTGAGTTGGTCGCCGTCTACGGCTACGTGGCGACCCTGATCGTGCCGGTCTGGTTCCTGCTCGAAGGCAGTTACCAACTGATCCGGGGGCGGGTTGCCGCCCGGCGGATCGCCGACCTGCTCAACGTGAGCCCCGACGATGTCGGCGGTCCGGGCCGACGGTGGCCGGGCCCCGTGCCCGACGCCCGTCGGCCGGGCGCCCTGGACGCGCCGGCCGGCCCTGCCGACCTGCACGACCCGGTGACCGGGCTGACCGTGCGCGCCGGTCGGCTGACCGGGGTGGCGGCAGACGACCCGGCAGCGGGCGTGGCCTTGGCCGACCGGCTTGGCCGTTACGTGGTCAGCGGGACGACCTGGGGCGGTGTGCCGCTGACCGGGATCGCCCTGGACGAGGTCCGCTCCCGCATCGTCGTCGCCGACCACGACTCGTACCTCTTCGCCGGGACCCTGCGGGACATCCTCCGACCCACCGGCGGCGACGCCGGAGGAGATGATCACGACCGGGTTCGCGCGGCGCTGCGGGTCGCCTCGGCCGAGGACGTCGTCGACGCCCTGCCGGCCGGGCTGGACACCCCGATCGACGCCCGAGCCCGGACCCTCTCCGGCGGTCAACGCCAACGGGTCCGCCTGGCCCGGGCACTCCGCACCGAGCCGGAGGTGCTGATCCTCATCGACCCGACGTCGGCGGTGGACGCGCACACCGAGGCCCGGATCGCCGAGCGGCTGCGAGCCGCGCGGGCCGGACGGACCACCGTGGTGATCACCACGTCGCCACTGCTGCTCGGCCGGGCCGACCTGGTCGCGCACCTGAGCGCCGGCCGGATCACCTCCACCGGCACCCACGAGGGAATGCTCGACTACGAACCGGGCTACCGACGCCTGGTGGCCCGGGGCAGCGAGGATCCGGACATCGAGCGGCCCGCCGACACCGAGGAGGCGTACCGGTGACCCGGCTGCCCGTTGCCGACCGCCGCACCGTACGCCGGGCGTTGCGGGACATGATCGGCCGGCACCGCCGCGCGGTCGGGATCGTGCTCGCGCTGCACGGCGCCGCCGCGGTCGCCGGGCTGGCCCCACCGTGGCTGCTGGGCACCATCGTCGATGAGGTCACCGCGGGCGCGGGAGTGGCCACGGTGGACCGGCTGGCGCTGGCCATCGCCGGCTGCGTCCTGGTCAGCGCGTTGCTCTCCCGGTACGCCCAGTACGCCGGCCACCGCTTCGGCGAACGGGCCGTCGCCGAGCTGCGCGAGGAGTTCGTCTCCCGGACTCTCGGCCTGCCGGTCTCGGTCGTCGAACGCGCCGGCTCCGGGGACCTGGCCACCCGCAGTTCGGTCGACGTGGCGACGGTCGGGACCACCGTCCGGGACGTGGCGCCCACCATCGTCATCGCCGTGGTGCAGTTGGCCTTGCTGTTCGGGGCGGTCTTCCTGCTGCATCCGTTGCTCGGGCTGGCAGCGCTGGCCGGGCTCCCGTCGATCGTGGCGGTGGCCCGCTGGTACCTGCGGCGGGCCACGCCCGCGTACCTCACCGAGGGCGCGGCGTCAGCCGAGTTGACGGAGACGTTGACGACCACCGCCGAGGGCGCCCGCACGGTGGAGGCGCTGCGGCTGACCGACGACCGGATCCAGCACGGCACCGTCCGCATCACCCGGCTCTGGCGGGCCCGACGGGCAACCCTCGCGCTGCGTACGGTGTTCTTCTCGGTCGTCGAGGCCAGCTATCCGCTGCCGATCGCCCTGGTCCTGCTCGTCGGCGGCTACCTGCTCTCCAAGGACATCGTCACGCTCGGCTCGGTCGTCGCCGCCGCGCTCTACCTGCAGCAGGCGATCGAGCCGTTGGACCGGTTGCTGCAGTGGACGGAGCAGGCGCAGCGGGGCTTCGCGTCGTACGCCCGGGTGCTCGGCGTCGGCATGGTCCCGCCGGAGCCGCCCGGCACGACGGCCACGTCACGAGGAGAGCGACTCGTCGTGCGTGGGGCACGGTTCTCCTACTCCGGCGGGCCGGACGTGCTGCACGGCATCGACCTGGAAGTGCAGCCCGGTGAACGCCTGGCCGTCGTTGGTCCGTCGGGTGCCGGCAAGTCCACCCTGGCAAGGCTGCTGGCCGGGATCGACGCGCCACGCGAGGGCGTCGTCAGCATCGGCGGTTGCCCGGTCACCGACCTCGACCCCGCCGAGCGGCGCCGCCGGATCGCCCTGGTCACTCAGGAGCACCACGTCTTCATCGGCTCGGTGCGCGACAACCTCTCGTTCGCCGCGCCCGACGCCTCCGACGAGCAGATGCGCTCCGCACTGGTCAGCGTCAGCGCTGACTGGTTCTCGGAGCTGCCCGACGACCTGGACACCCAACTCGGCGACGGGGCCCGGCAACTCGGCGCGGCCGAAGCACAGCAGCTCGCGCTGGCCCGGCTGGTGCTCGCCGACCCGCACACGCTGATCCTGGACGAGGCGACCGCCGCGCTCGATCCGACCACCGCCCGTCGTACCGAACGGGCGCTGGCCGCTGTGCTGGTCGGGCGGACCGTCATCGCGATCGCGCACCGGCTCAACACCGCGCACGACGCCGACCGGGTCGCCGTGCTGGCGGACGGCCGGATCACCGAGATCGGCAGCCACGACGACCTCGTCACGGCCGACGGGGCGTACGCCGCACTCTGGCACTCCTGGCACAGCCAGGCCGAGGAGCGCCCGAGGTGACCGACTACTTGACGGCGCCGGAGGTGAGGCCGGCCTGGATCTGTCGTTGGAAGACCGCGTACACGATGATCATCGGGAGGATGGCAATGGTCAGCGCGGCGAACAACCCGGACCAGTCGGCCTCGTAGCCGGCGTTGACCGAGATGTCGGCGATGCCCTGGGTGAGCACCCACTTGTCCTTGGCATTGGAGAGCAGCACCAACGGAAGCTGGTACTGCGCCCACTGACCGATGATGTTGAAGATCGCCACGCTGATCAGGCCCGGCTTCGCCATCGGCATCATGACCTGGAAGAACAGCCGGCTGTGCCCGCAGCCGTCGATCAGCCCCGCCTCGGCGACCGAGGTTGGCAGCGTCTTGAAGAACGCGGCCAGGAAGAACACCGTGAACGGCAACGAGTACGCGCTGTAGACCAGCACCACGCCGGTGTGGGTGTCCAGCAGGCCCAGGTTCTTCACCACGAAGAAGAGCGGCACCAGGGCGAGGAAGACCGGGAACGCCAACCCGGACACGAAGAGGAAGTAGATCGCCCGGTTGCCCCAGAACTTGTACCGGGCCAGCACGTACGCGGCCATCGAGCCGAGCAGCATGGTGAGGAACGTGCTGCACCCGACCACGATGACACTGTTGAGGAAGTACCGGCCGACGTGCGCCTTGGTCCATGCGCGACCGAAGTTCTCCCAGCGCAGCTCCGCCGGGAGCGTCCACGGGCTGCTGAAGATCTCGCTGGTGTTCTTGAACGCGGCGAGGAAGGTCCAGAGGATCGGCACGATCACGATCACCGCCCAGACGGCGAGCGCGACGTGCCCAAGGCCGGCGAAGAGCCGTACCTCCGAGCGGGGGCCCTTGCTTCCTCGCCCGCCCGGGGCATTCGGGTCGCCGGTCTTCGGCGGTAGCGCCGCCGGTGTCGGCGGCAGCGTCGACTGCGGGTTCATCAGTACTCCACGCTTTCCCGCTTGGTGAGCCGCAGCGTCAGCGCCGCGAACGTGATGGTGAGGAAGAACAGCGCCACGCCCATCGCGGAGGCGTAACCGTACTTCGAGTAGACGAACGCATTGCGGTAGATCTCCATCGCCAGGACGGTGGTGGCGCCGTCCGGGCCGCCACCGTCCACCGAGAGCACCGCCACGATGGCGAAGCAGTCGAACGCCGCGATGCCCAGATAGACCCAGGCCACCTGGAGGGTGTCCCAGAGCAGCGGCAGGGTGACCCGGAAGAACAGGGTGACCTTGCTCGCGCCGTCCATCTCGGCAGCCTCGTAGATCTCGCCCGGGATGGAGGCCATCCCGGCCGAGAACAGCACCACGTAGAAGCCGACGGCCTGCCAGACCAGCACCCCGATGATCGACCAGAGGGCCAGGTTCGGCTTGACCAGGAACAGCACCGGGTCCAGGCCCAACTTCATCAACACGCCGTTGATCAGGCCGGACTCGTTCGGCCGGTACACCATCTGGAACAGCACCGCGATGATGGCCACCGCCAGGACCTGGGGGAAGAAGAACACGACCCGGTAGAACTTCGCCCCCCAGACGCCCTGACGTTGCCCACCGCTGCTCTTGCCGCCCACGTTGAGCTGGAAGGCGAAGAACAGCGCGATGGCGATGGTGATCAGCGGCAGAGCAAGCAGCAGTACGCCGTGGTGCTGGACCGCCTTCCAGAAGGCCCCGTCGTCGAGCAACCTCCGGTAGTTGTCGAAGCCCACGTACTGCGGGGCCGACAACCCCCGCCAGTTGGTCATCGAGATCTGGAACGCCTGCGCGTACGGCCAGATCACGAAGGTCACGTACAGCGCGACCGGGGCGAACAGGAACCCGATCACGAATGGATACTTGCCGTGCCGCATGACCCTAGCTCCGATCGATCAGCGCTTGAACTTGGCGACCGAGGTGTCCTTCTTGATCGCGTCGGCGCGCTTCTGGATCCGCTCCACGAAGGCGTCCGCGTTGATCCGGCCGAACATCAGCTCGTTGGTGGCGGTCCGCGCCTCCGTGTCGAGCTCCTTGTACCAGCCGTCGAAGTACAGGTTGAACACGTCCTGGCCGGCCGCCTTCAGCGCGGCCTGAGAGCTGGCCACACCGGGCGGGAAGGCGAAGCCCTCCGAACCGGCGGTGACCACGGTCGGGGCCTTGACCACCTCGGTGAAGCCCTTCGCGCCTGCCACGGACAACATCTGGCGCATGTACTCCAGGCCGCCCTTGGGGTTCTTGCTCTTCGACGAGACGAAGTAGCCCTCACCCGCGGTGGCCCGCAGCGCCGTGGCCGGCAGCTTGTCCGACGCGGTCAGGCTCGGCACCGGCATGAGCTGGTACTCGAAGCCGGCCGGGGTGTCCTGCTTCTGCTCGCCCTCCAGCCAGTCACCGCTGGGGTACAGGGCAACCTTGTTCTGGTTCTGCCGCAGCTGCACGTCGGTGTGCTTGAGCCCCTCGAAGCTCTTGTCGCTGAACTTCGCTCCGACCTCGGCCCACGCCGTGGCGGCCTGCTTGATGGCGTCCTGCTTCCAGGCGCCGTCCTCCAGGTTGTCGATGTTCTTCAGCACATCCGTGCCGCCGATCTTGGCGGCCTGGGTGAGGATCACGTTCCACTGGTAGTAGGCCGCGTTCGAGCCGGCGTAGCCGTACGGGGTGATGCCCTTGGCCTTGATGGAGGTGAGCAGGGCGATGAATTCGTCCCAGGTCTTCGCCGGCGCCCAGCCGTTGTCCTTGAACAGCTTGCCCGAGTACCAGATACCGAAGACGGTGGAGACGTAGTACAGGACGTACGGCTTGCCGTTGAACGAGCCGGCCTCGACGGTGCCGGGCACCACGGTGTCGCGGACCTTCTTGGCCGGGTCGTCGACCGACGGGGCGTCCCACAGCTCGGTGAGGTCCTGCAGCTGGCCGTCGTTGACCAACGCGCCGAAGTCCATCAGCTTCTCGCCCGAGTTGTTCACGAACTCCGGCGGGTTGCCGGACGCGAACCGCGGCTGGAGCACCGTGGAGACGGCCTGGGTGGCCTGGTGCTTGACCTCCGCCTTGGGGAACGCTTTCTTGTACAGCGGCTCGTGCACGTCGGTGGCGTACTTCTCGCCGTAGCCGCCATTGAAGATGATCACCTCTATCGCGGCGTCCTCCTTGACGCCCAGCGGGTTCTTCTCGCTCTTGGTGCCGCCGGCGACCTGCTCGTTCTCCTTGTCGCTGCCGCTGGTGGCGCAGGCGCTGAGCAGGCCGATGGCCGGGGTGGCGAGCATGCCCACGGCAGCGGCGCGACGCAGCACCGTGCGACGGTCGAGTGCGGCCGGCTGTTCGGGGGTAATCGACATCGTCGTCTCTCCTTGTGGAATTCGGGTCAGGCGGTGCGCCGGAGACGCCCGGCGTACTGCGACTCGAGGGCGATGTTGTGCTCGTCCCCGCCGGGGACGTTGGCGGAGAGGTAGATAGGGGGTACCTCCCCGGCCTGGTGGAACCGTCGTACGACCTCCGCGGTCAGCAGCTGCGCCAGCAGTGCCGTGGTGACCGAGGAGACCGCACAGACCGCGCCGCCGCCCTCGAGCGGCAGCAGTGCATCGCCGTACGGCGCGCCGTTGTCCAGCACGACGTCGGCGAGGTCGGCGAGCCGATGCCCGGACGGGTGCCGTGGAGCGACCCGTGCGGTGTGCTCGACCGAGGTGACCGCGATCAACGGGTGACCGCGCTCGGTGACCAGCGCCGCCAGCTCGACCACCGAGCCGTTGATGCCGGATTGGGACGCCACCACGAACACGTCGCGCGGCTGAGGCGCCGCGAGCGCGTAGATCTGGTGGGCGATCAAGGGGTCGCGTTCCAGCTTCGGGTCGGCGAGCACGTCACGCGGGGCGTCACCGTGCACGACCAGGTCCCGAACCGACAGCCGGTTGGTGGGAACCAGCCCACCCGCCCGGGCAACCAGCTCGGCGGCGAACGCCTCGGAGTGCCCGGCGCCGAACGCCTGGAGCACGCCACCGTCGCGCAGGCTGTCGGCGATGAGATCGGCGGCCCGGTTGATCCCGTCGGCCTCCGAGTCGAGCAGTCGGTCGAGCACCGGGCGGACCGCGTCCGCGTACCCCTGAGCGCTGATCATGACAGGACTCCCTCAGAGGCTGTCGGGAAACCTCGCGTCGGCTGCGGCGGTCCCGGCCGACGACCGGCCGCGTTGGAGGTCGGTCCGGATACAACACCGGTATCCGGACCGACCTCCGCCTTGCCGGATCGCCGGCTGGACTCCGCCTCGCTCGCCCCGGGGTTTCCCGACAGCCTCTTGGCTGCCTTGTGCCCGTCGACGGCCTGCGCGGTGCGCCGGAAGGCCGCGTGCGCACGGTCGTGCGTGCGTTGGGCGACGGCGATGTAGAGCAGGTCGAGCACCACCAGTTGGGGGTGCCGGGCGGAGAGCGCGTCCGGCCGGAAGGTGGTCGCCTGGCTGGCCGTGAGTAGCACGATGTCGGCCAGCTCGGCCAACGGTGAGCGGGGGAAGCCGGTGAGCGCGAGCGTGGTGGCGCCCCGGCTGCCCGCCTCAGCGAGCGTCTCGATCGTCTCCCGGGTCTGCCCGGTGTGCGAGATGCCGAGTGCCACGTCTCCGCTGCGCAGCAACGCGGCGCTGGCCAGCCCTTCGTGCACGTCGTTCCACGCCCAGGCGGCCACACCGATGCGGTGGAGGCTGAACTGCATCTCCTCGCCGACAAGCGCGCTGCCGCTGGCACCGAAGATGTTCACCCTGCTGGCGCCGGCGATCGCCACGGCGGCCCGTTCCACCTCGGCGAGATCGAGCAGTGTGGCGGTGTCGTGCATGGCCCGGGTGTCGGCGGCCATGATCTGGTCGAGCACCCGGGCGAGCGGGTCGCTCGGCTGGATCTCGCGTCCGATGTCGATGGTCCAGCCGGCCGAGCGGGCCCGACCGGTCTCGGAGGCGATGCCCAGCCGCAGGTCGGCGTAACCCTCGAAGCCCATCGCCCGGCAGAAGCGGGTGATGGTCGCCGGCGAGGTGCCGCTGCGCTCGGCCAACTCGACGATTGTGGATCGGGCAGCGGCCTCGGGGTCGCTCAGCACGTGCTCGGCGACCCGGCGCAGGGCGCCGGTCAGCTCTCCGAGCCCGTTGCGGACGCGGGCCAGCACCCCGTCGGACGCTGATCCGAGGGCGTTCCGCCGGTCGATCACGTCGGCGTCGACCACCGCGGTCCCCGCGGCGGCGTCCACCTCGTGATCAACCATGGGTCGCCTCAGCTTTCCGAAAAGACTGTTAACTGTTAGTGGTAAAAGTTCTTACTGAACGGCCCTCCGTGTCAAGACTGTGGGCGAAGTTTTCAAACTGTTACCTGGCGCACAGCCCGCTGCACCCCCCGGCGCTTGCCCCGTACGACGCCGCCGACCAGCATGAACAGGCCCGATCGCCGTCGAACGCAAGGAGTCCCGTGCCGATGTCCGACACCCTCGTGATCGGTCTCGATGTCGGCGGCACGTCCACCCGGGCGACCGCCCTGACCCTCACCGGGCAACGCGTCGGCACCGGCCGTGCCGGCGGTGGCAACCCCACAAGTCACGGCGCCGAGCGCGCCGCCGCCGAGCTGTTGACCGCGCTACGCGAGGCGCTCGCTGACCTCGACCCGACGCGGGTCGTCGCCGGCACCATCGGGTTGGCCGGAGCAGGTCGACTGCTCGCCGACCCAGCCGGGCGGGCCGCCTTCGACCGGGCCTGGCACGACGCCGGCCTGCGCTGCCCGTACGCGGTGCACGGCGACGCCCTGGTCGCCTACGCCTCCGGCAGTGCCGCCCCAGACGGAACCATCCTCATCGCCGGCACCGGGGCGATCACCGCGCAGGTCCACGACCTGCGACTCGACCGGATCGCCGACGGCCACGGCTGGCTCCTCGGCGACACCGGCTCAGGTTTCTGGCTCGGCCGCGAAGCGGTACGCCGGCTGCTCGCCGATCTGGACGTCGGTCGGAAACCCGGCCCGCTGGCCACGGCGGTGCTCACCGAGTTGCTGGGCAGCGCCGAGATCGCCGCCCACCCCAGGACCACCGTGGACGCCGCGATCCAGGCCGTGACCCGACGAGCGCCGATCGAGCTGGCCCGGCTGGCGCCGCTGGTCGTCGACGCCGCCACCCACGGCGAGCCGGTCGCCACCGCGCTGATCACCGAGGCCGCCGCTCACCTGGCCGAGAGCGTGGGCCGCATCCGCGCGGCCGGCGCGGTGACACCGGTCGTCCTCGGCGGCGGGCTGCTCACCGCCGACACCCCGCTCGCCGCCGCCGTCCGGGTGGAGATCGCCCGCCAGTGGCCGGACGCGCCGCTACGGACCGCCGGTGACGGCGCTGCCGCCGCAGCCTGGCTCGCCGCCCGCGACCTCCCCGAGGTCACCGACCCGGCCGCCCTGCACGCCCGTCTCTTCCCCACCCCCTGACCACCCTGCGCGCGCTGCGCGCCGCCGGATGCGCAAGATCCACGCACTTTCGGTGAAGTTGCTGCCTCAGCGCGCCGTGAGGCAGCAACTTCACCGAAGTTGCGCGGATCTTGGGCTGGACGGGCCGCGACGGGCGGGGACGGTCAGCGTCGAGTGGGTGTGGGCCCTACTTGAGCTGGCCTGCGGTCAGGCCGGCCTGCACCTGGCGCTGGAAGGCCACGTAGATCGCGAGCACTGGCAGCACCGCGATGCTCAGCCCGGCGAAGAGCCGCGCGTAGTCGCCGGCGTAGCCCTGGCTGACCGAGAGCGCGAACAACCCTTGCGCCAGCATCCACTTGGACTCGTCGCCCTGCATCAGCACCTGCGGCAACAGGAACTGGTTCCAGTGGCTGAGGAAGTTGAAGATCGCAACACTGATCAATCCCGGACGCGCCATCGGGAGCATCACCCGAAAGAAGAGCCGGAAGTGCCCGCAGCCGTCGACCATCGCGGCCTCTGCCACCGAGGTCGGCAAGGTCCGGAAGAACGCGGTCAGGAAAAACACGGTGAACGGCAGCGAGTAGGCGGCGTACACCAGGATCAGCCCGGTCCAGGTGCCGAACAGGCCGGCGTTGCGGACCACGAAGAAGAGCGGCACCAGGGCGAGGAACACCGGGAACATCAGGCCGCCGACGAACAGGTAGTAGACAACCTGGCGACCGCGGAACTCGTAGCGCGCGAAGACGTACGCGGCGGTGGCGCCCATCAGCATGGTGAGGCTGACCGAGCCGGTAACCACCACCAGGCTGTTGAGGAAGTACCGGCCGATGTGCGCGCCCGTCCAGGCCCGCGCCCAGTTGTCCAGGTGCAGCGCCCCGGGCAGCCCCCACGGGTCGGCCAGGATCTCGCCGTTCGTCTTGAACGAGCTGATGAACATCCAGAGCAGCGGCAGCACGGTGAGCAGGCCCCAGAGCATCAGGAAGCCGTGCGAGAGTGCGTTGGCCACGCCGACCTCGCGGCGCATCGGGCGATCACGACCGGTGGTCGACGCTGGTGCGGTGACGGCAGGGGTGGGCTGATCCAGAGTGGTCACGAGAACTCGATCCGTTCGCGCCGGCCGACCCGCAGGGACAGGACCGCCACCGAGAGGGTCAGGAAGAACATCACCACGCCGATCGCCGAGGCGTAGCCGAACTTGGTCTCGCTACCGAAGGCGGTGTCGTACATCCGTACACCGATGACGTCGGTGGAGAAGTTCGGCCCGCCGTTGGTCATGAGCTGTACGAGGATGAACCCGTCCAGGGCGAAGATGGCCAGGTAGACCCAGGCGACCTGGACCGTGTCCCAGAGCAGCGGCAGGGTGACCCGGCGCAGTGTGGTGTATCGGGAGGCGCCATCGAGCAGCACCGCCTCGTAGATCTCCTTCGGCACGGCGGACATCGCGGCGCCGAACAGCACCACGTAGAAGCCGACGTTGCTCCAGACCATCACCGCGAGCACGCACCAGAACGCGGTCGCCGGATCGCCGAGCCAGGTCGGCGCGGGCAGGCCGACCGCGTGTACGGCGCTGGTGAGCAGCCCCTGGTTGGGGTGGTAGACCTCCTTCCAGAGCAGCGCGATGATCACCACGGAGAGCACCTGTGGGAAGAAATACACAGTGCGGTAGAGCGCGCCGCCGCGTACTCCGGTCACGCCGGCGCGGCCCTTGCGCCCGCCCATGGCGAGCATGGTGGCGAAGAAGAGCCCGAGCACGATGGTCAGCACTGGCACCAGGCCCAGCAGGATCGCGTTGTTCTTGAGCGCGTTCCACACGTAGTCGTCGTGCCACAGGGTCTTGAAGTTCGCCAGGCCGACCGAGTTGGCGTCCGCCGAGTAGCCGAGCCAGTCGGTGGTGGAGATCTGGAACGCCTGCAGGTACGGCGAGACGACGAAGACGACGTAGAGCAGCACCGGCGGCACCAGGAAAGTGACGATCAGCGGCCACTTGCCATGTCTCACGAGAAGGACCTCTTCCGCTGGGGTGCGGCCGGTGAGGGCGGACCTCCCTCACCGGCCGGGCTGTCAGGCCGCTCGCTTGTACTTCTTGATCGAGCTGTCCTGGGCGATCGAGTCGGCGCCCTTCTGACACTGGTCGAGGAACTCCGCGGGGCCGATGCGGCCGCTGAAGAACTCGCCGCACGCGGCGTCGACGAGGTTGCGCTCCAACTTGCGGTAGAAGTTGTTGTAGACCCAGTTGAAACCGTTGGCGCCGGAGGCGTCGAGGGCCTTGACCACGGTGTTCAGCCCGTACGGCAGCTCGACGCCTTCGCTGGCACCGGCAACCACGGTGAGGCTGGCGACCTTCTTCGTGAAGTCCTGGGCGCCCTTCATGGAGAGCATGGTCCGGAAGTACTCCAGGCCGCCGGCGACGTTGCGGGCCTTGGCCGGCACCATGAACGGCTCGCCGGCGGTGCCCCGGATCGCCTCGTACGGCAGTTTGTCGCCGCTGCCCAGGCTCGGTGTCGGAGCGATGGTCATGTTGAACCCGGCCGGGGTGACGTCCTTCTGCTCGCTTTCCAGCCAGGAGCCGCAGGAGATGAACGCGGCCTTGCCCTGGCACCAGGCGGTCTGCGACTGCTTGTGATCCAGACCGGGCGAGCCGTCCAGGATGTACTTGTCCTTGACGATCTGGTGCCACGCGTCGGCGGCGGTCCTCATCGAGTCGGACTTCCAGGCGTTCGGCTCCAGGTTGTCGATGGCGGTCGCCACCGACGGGCCGCCGAACTTGATCGCGGTCGCGATCAGGGGCCAGCTCATGTACCGCGGGTGCAGGCCGGCGTACGTCCATGGGGCGGTGCCTGCGGCCTTGATCTGCTTGCAGAGCGCGATGTGCGCGTCCCAGGTCTTCGCGTACTCCCACGAGCGTTCGGTGAACAGCTTGTCGGAGTACCAGATGCCGTAGGCGGTGTACGTGTAGTTGAGCACCAGGAACTTGCCGTCGTACGAGCCGACCTCGACCGCGCCGGGCAGCAGGGTGTCCTTGACCGTCTTGCCGGGGACGTCGAGGCTCGGCGCGGCGAGCAGCTCACCGAGGTCGGCGAGGGCGTTCTGGCTGACCAGGCCGTTGAAGTCGATCTGGCCGGCACCGGAGTTGTTGACCACGTCCGGCGGGGTGCCGTCGACGAAGCGCGGCTGAAGGGTCTTGCTGATCTCCTGCGTGGCGGAGTGTTTGACCTTCGCCTTCGGGTACTTCTCGGTGTACATCGCCTCGTGGGCCTTGGCGTATTCCTCGCCGAACCCACCCCCGAAGATCACCACCTCCAGTGGGGCGTCCTCCTTCACGCCGAGCGGGTTCTGCGCGCTCTTGGTGCCCTGGTAGGTGGCCTTGTCGTCCTTGTCACCCCCGCCGCCGGTGGCGCAGCCGGTCAGCAGACCTGCGGCGGGGGTGGCCAGTAGGCCGGCGGCGGCACTGCGCCGCAGGATGTCACGCCTGTTCATGGAATCTCCTCGGGTCGGGTCGGGCGGACCACCGTTGTGAGGGGGAGGCGTCCACCGCGCGAGGGGCGTTGATTCTCTTCATTTCATGCTGTGTTACTGAAGAATTTCTACGACAGCCCGGCCCGGACTTCAAGTCCTCAAGCTCTTCAATCTCCGGACCGCCTCCGCACGGCCATCAGCACGATGGTCATTTTCGGACACCGCATGACCCCGAGGCGGGCGTACGACGCCCCCTCAGGTCTGGCTACCACTCGATCCGCAGCGTGGCCCGGCACCGCTACCCTGGCCCCGTCCGCTGTCGCCGAGGAGGCACGCCGTGCGGGTCGAGCAGACGATTGCCGAGTTGGAACGGGTCGCCGCGCACGAAGCGGGCCGGGGCAGCGAGGCGCTGGCCGTCCCGGCGGCAGGAGGGCTGCTCGCCGCCGCCCAGTCGCTCGCCTTCTCCGAGCGCGTGCCGGACGCGGCGGTGCTCACCGGGTTCTTCATCCCGGGTGCCGAACCGCCAGCCGCCGAGACCGACGGCCCGATCGGTGCGGTCCAGATCGCCGCCGCGCTCCGGCTGCTCGGTGGCCGGTGCCGACTGGTGACCGATGAACCATGCGCGCCGGTGGTCGAGGCCGCCGTGGCGTCCGCCGCACCAGGCCTGCCCGTGGACATCGCTCCACTGCAGGGGTACGACGCCTGGGCCCGCCGCCCTCCAGCTCCGGTATGACCGGCTGACCCATCTCATCGCCTGTGAACGGGCACAACCGGGGGTGTCGAGAACCGGTCCGGTAGCATCCGCCAGGTGTGCAGAGCGGAAACGGCCCTGCCGACCGGTGCGCTCGCCGAGCGGATCACAGTGGAGGTCTGGTCCTGGATCGGCTCCGTCCCGCTCCGCGGGCTGGTCTGGCAATTCGGCGGTGACTGGCCGGACGGCGACCTCACCGAGGTGCTCCGATTCCTGGACGAGTTCTCCGCCCGACACTGGGACTTCCGGGGCGGCCGGGAGCGGCCCGACGCACGGGAGCCGGCCCTCGATCCCGACACCGCCGCACTGGTCCTCCACGCGGCATCCGCGCTCGGCATGGTGCGTCCGGTGCCGCCGAGCCGGCCGGCGTACGCCCATCTGGTGGTGCTCGGGGGCCTGGCAGCCGCCTGCGTACGCCGCGTCGCCTACGCCGCGCACCTGCTCCGCACCGGCCTGCGGGTGAGCGGCGAAGTTGCCGTGCTGGGCAGCTTTCGACCCCTGTCGGACTGGGAACGTCAGACGCTTGCCGACGCGGGCCTACCGGCCGACGAGACCGAGGTGGACGTGCTGGACTCGGCCGTCCGGCGGGTGTTCGAGGTGGCCAACCCGGCCGAGCAGCACGGCGTCGACACCGGCCACCCGCACCACTCCTGGTCGTCGCGGACCTACCGGCCGGAAGGCCTGCCACCGGTACGGGTGCTCGCCGCACCGTCCAGCGAACCGCACCTGCGCCGCGCACACACCGCCGACACGCAGCGGTTCTGGGCCGGGCACGTCCAGCTCGCCCCGGGCGACGAGGTGCTGCTGGTCACCGCGCCGATCTACGTGCCGTTCCAGCACTGCGACGCGTTGCGCACCCTGGCCCTGCCGTACGGGTCCGACATCGAGACCGTCGGGGTGGACCCGACGCTGGCCGACCTGGCGGTGTTACCGGAGCAGACGCTCTCGCCGGGGCGCTACCTCCAGGAGATCCGCTCGGCCATCCGCTCGATGCGCGCCCTGCACACCGCGCTGACGCACCCGGCGTGACCTCGGCCGGCCCGATTGCCGGTGGGTCGCCGGCGCACTGGTCAGGCGAAGATCAGCAGCGGGTCCGTCTCCGCGCGGACGCCGATGAAGCAGGCCGCCGAGGTACGGCAGCCCGCCCGCACCTCGCGAACACCGTGCATCCGGCCCGCCTCGAACATCACCAGATCGCCCTTTCCGGGCAGCACCGTGTCCAGTGGTGGGCCGACCCGCTCCGGTTCGATCCCATAGTCGAACGGGTCGGCCTTGAGGGCCACGAACTCCTCCTCGGACAGGGTGCCCCAGAAGTCGATCTCGCCGCCCGCGCCGGGCTCCGGCACTTCCAGGTAGATGTTCACCCCCAGCCGCCGATGCAGCCGGTAGGTGTCGAGCAGCGGGATCTGCCGGCGGTCGATGTGCGGACGGCCCCGACCACCGGGCGTCATCCGGCGCAGCACACCGGGCAGCATGATCCGACCGTCATGCCGACCGACGGTCGCCCCGTACGGCCACATCTCGTCCAGGTCGAGCCGGACCAGATCAGTGGGTGACTGCTGCCCGGCGAACACGTCGTGGCGGATCAGCCGAGTCGTGTCGGTGGCCGTGTCCAGGTAGCGCTGGACGCTGTCGCCGCCGTTGGCCACCTCGCCCATCGAGGTGCCGACGCTTGTGAACTCCTTGGTGAGCAGGAAATTGGTCTCGTCGACGGCACGGACCACCCGGGGCAGCGCGGCGTCGCACTGCTCCGGCGGGTAGTACTCGCGATGCCAGATCACGTCGATCTCACCGGTGGCCAACTCCCGCAGCGACTCGGCGGTCAGTCGGTCCCGGTGACGTAGTTGATCGCTCAACGTCAGCTCCTCGTCAGGCTTGCTGCGGATCGGGAGCGGGACCTCGACGTCCCGTCCGTCACTCGCCACGTAGCTTCCTGAGGTCGGTCTCGGCCCGAACCGTGTCGGCGTGGTCGTCGCCGAGAATCCGACGCCGGTCCTTCACCACCCCGTCCAGCACCTTTGCCGCCTCCTCGGTGGCGCCGGTGGCAATGAGACATTCCGCCAGGGTGTGCCGGGCCGCGATCATCGCAACGTGCTGGACCTGCCGCTTGGCGCTGTCCGTCGAAAGGATCTCGCGAAGGTCGGCGAGGGCCTCCTCGACCTCGCCCTCGCGCAGCCGGCACAGGTCCAGCGTGTGCCGGACCGTCAGGGTCTCGAAGTGGTCCGGGGCCCAGTGCCGCAACCGGATCTCCAGGATCTCGGCCAGCTCGGCGTGCGCGTCGGCGTACCGTCCCTGGTAGACGATCGCGCGGGCCAGGCTGTGCCGCGCGGTCATGGTGTCCCGGTCCTCGGGGCCGCGCACCCTGTACTCGGCCCGGACAATGTCCCGCAGCTCGTCCTCGGCGTCGCTCCACCGGCCCCGTTCCAGGATGGTCCGGGCCAGCTTGTGCCGGCTGGCCAGCGTGTTGCGGTGCTCCCGCCCGAGCAGCGCCTCCCGTGCCGGGATGATGGCGCGAAGCTCGTCCTCCGCCCAGCTCAGATGCCCCTGCTCCAGCGCCGCCCGGGAGCGTTCGTGGCGGAGGCTGAGCGCCGGCCGGCCGTTCAGGTCGACACCGATGCGGCGGCACCCGGCCAGGCAGAGGTCCAGGAAGATCTCCGCCTGCCCGGGCAGGCCCACGGCCAGGATGTAACGGGCGATCAGTCGGGCCAGGTCGAGCGCGACGTCCAGCAGGTCCGGGCGGGCCCGGGGCAGGTCGCCGCTGTCGAGGAAATCCAACACCGCGCCCATCGTGGGTGGTGCCAGCACGTGCCAGCTCGACCACTTGTCCGGCTCGTCGGGGTCGAACTCTTCCTCGCGAGGCCGGTCCGGGTCGCGCAGCCGAAGCGCGTCCAGCAGGTCGAGCACCAGTTCGTGGTACGCCGCCCGAGCAGTCACGACGTCGGGTAGATCCCGGATCAGCTCACGTACCAGCGGGTGCAGGGTGACCACGTGGGCGACCGGGGACTGCGGCGGCAGCGACTCGATCACCCCGAGGTCGACAAGCGCGAAATCCGCCAACGAACGCAGGACATCGCGCAACCGATCCTCGCCGATCTCGCCGATCAGCGGCGAGGCGGACAGCCGGACCGGGTCGAGCAGCACCGTGTAGGGAATCGGCGCGTCACCGAGACAGGCCAGCAGGCGGAGCACCGGCCGAGCCTGGTCGAGCCCGCGACCGGCGAGCAGGTCCAGCGACATCTCCCAGGACTGCACCACCGGACGGACGGCCATGTCGAAGCCGCTGGAGCCTTTCCGTCCGGTGCCGGTTCGCCGGTCCAGTGCCTCCCGGTAGTCGTCGTAGGTGCGGATCGAGGACCGGGTGGTGCCGACCGGGATGCGATTGGCCTGCGCCAGGTAGGTGCCGGCACCGCGCAGCGCCAGCGGGTGCCCCTTGAGCCGGGCGGCGAGCCCGGTCGCCTGGGCCAGCGTGCCGGGGGCAGTGCCGGCGAGGTCGACGAGCACCTGCGCGCCGTCCTTCGGCGACAGCTCGTCGACCAGGTACATCGTGGACCACTCGCCCCAGGTGTCCCGCCGCCCGTCGCGGGTGGTGACCAGGACCAGCCCGTGGGGCGTACGCGGCTGGCGGAGCCAGCCCGTGCCGTCGGCGACCTGCCCGTCGACGGGGGCCAGCAGAGTCGGTTCGTCGGCGTTGTCGAAGATCAGCAACCACGGCCGGTCGGAGTTGTTCAACAGGTCCCAGACCAGCTCCACCGGGCTGCGGGCCTTGCCGGCCCAGGCCAGGTCCAGTTGGTTCTCCGGAGCTTGGAGCTGGCCCGCGACCTCGCGCATCCCGGCGCTGACCCGCGCCGAGTCCTTCGCGGAGATCCACCAGACCAGCCAGCCACGTTCCTCGAGCTGACGGGCCACCTCCTGGGCGGCGAGGCTCTTGCCGCAGCCGCCCAGCCCCCAGAGGATCTGCGTGGCCTCCTCCGGGGCACGCGAGGTGCCACCGGGCGGCTCGGCAGCCCGCAGAATCGTCTCGACCAGTTCGTCGCGCCCCCGCAGCGGCAGCCGGTTACGGCGAGGCGGGATGATCGAGAATCCGGTGGCCTGTGCCGGCGCGGTCATCGGACCGGCTCCGTAGGGCCCGTCCCCCTTCGGTGCGTCCCCGGGCTGCCGCGCTTCGCACGGCCCGCGCGGGGGCGGGTCGGCCGGGCCCAGCCAGGCCGGTGAGGGGTGGGGTGACGGTGGGTCATCTGGCCTCCCGGAAGGGGGGTGACGGCAGGCTCCACGATGGTTGGTCACGCCGAGGGGGTGATCCGTAACCAACACTACCGGCTCAAGCTCCCGCAATCACTCTGTGCAGCCGTACCAACATGAAAGATGCAGTCCCGTCGGCAGGACGGCCGACGGGAGCCGCTGAACGGTGGAGCCGAGAGCGGACCTGGGCTACCGCGACTACCGTTGTCGCATGTCGACAGTGGAGGTTCTGGCGTGCATTCCGGCCGATTGGAGCATCGACTGGGGATCGGTACCGGACTGGTTCGGCGGGCTCGGCACTGTCGGCACCCTGCTGTTCGGTGTGCTCAGCCTTCGTCGTGAGTTGCGGGCCCGGCGACGCGAGGACCGGGCCGCGCAGGCCCGCCAGGCCCGGCTCGTCTTCACCACAAGCCGCACCGAGGGCAAGAGCGTTCTGCGCGTACGAGTCGCCAATGACAGCGACGGGCCGATCTTCGACCTGGCGGCGACGCCGGTGGTGCAGACGGGCGACCCGGGCCCGGGTGGCCGGCAGGTGCCGGTGATTATGGTGACCGGCCCGGTCGACCGGCTCGACGGCGGGGCCTCTGCGGACCTGTTCATCGCCGTCGACCGCAGCGTCGACCTCACCGGCTACGCATCGGCGACGGTGCGGCTGCACTTCACCGACCAGCAGGGCAACCGGTGGTGGCGGGAGGGGACCGCCCAACCGGAGCCCGACATCGGCGACGAGGCGATACCGGCCCGCCGCTCCTGGCTGCGCCGACTCCTGCCACGATCCGGCTGAACCGGCCCCGGCGCGTCCGCCCGCGTGCCCGGAGTCAGCCGACGGTGTCGGCGACGGCCTGGGCGAAGACCTCGGAGCGGTGTTCGAAGTTGCGGAACTGGCCGTAGCTCGGCGCAGCCGGGGACAGCAGCACCACCCCGCCGGCCGGGGTCAGCTCCCGGGACAGCCGCACCGCGCCCACCAGGTCGTCGACCAGCTCGGTACGCACCTTGGGCAGACCGGCGAGCACCTCGACGATGCGGGCACCGCTGTCCGGAATGCCGATCACGGTCAGCTCGCGCTCGGCCAGGTGCTCGGCCAACGGCGTGTAGTCCAGACCCCGGTCGTTGCCGCCGACGATCACGGTCAACGGCCGCCCGTCGTACGCGTCGATGGCGTGCATGGCCGCGTACGGGCTGGTGGCCAGGGTGTCGTCGACGAAGGTCAGCCCGGACGGGTCGGCGATCTCGGTGAGGCGATGGGCCAGCCCCTGGAACTCGGCGACCGCGACGGCAAGGTGGTCCTTGCCGGCCACCACGTCGACGCCGAGCGCGTCGAGCACGGCGAGGGCGACGCACAGGTTGCCCTCGTTGTGCCGGCCGACCAGCGGCAGCACCGCGCGCGGAAAGAGCGGCTGGTCACCGAGGTGGAACCAGGGCGTGCCGTCCGCGCCTTCGGCGACGTGGGTGGTGTCGGGGCCGCCGGCCCGGACCGCCGGCCGCTCCCCCAGCTCGGCGGCGAGTCGGGGGTCGCCGCCGTTGACCACGATCGTCTGCGGGTCGTGGGCGAGCAGGTTGAGCTTGTCCCGGTAGTACTCCCGCTCCCCGCCGTGGGCGTCCAGGTGCTCGGGGAAGAGCGCGGTGACCACCGCCACGCGTGGCGAGTCGGTGAGATCGCTGCACTGGTAGCTGGACAGCTCCAGCACGTACAGCTCCGCCTCCGGCAGGTCCAGGGTCGGCACCCCGATGTTGCCGCCGAAGACGTTCGGCTGGCCCATCGCGGTCAACAGGTGACTGATCAGGCTGGAGGTGGTGCTCTTGCCCTTGCTGCCGGTGACCCCGACGGTGCGCGCGGCATGGTCGGCCATCCACAGCGCGGTGCCCTGGGTCACCGTGACACCGCGTCGGCGCAGCTCGACCAGCCACGGGTGGGTCTGCGGGACGCCCGGGGAGCGCACCACCACGTCGGCTGCGGCCAGCCGTTCGAAGCCGGCCTCACCGGTGACCAGCGGAGCCGCCTCGGCCAGCGGGCCGTCCCAGGGCAGCGAGAGGAAGTTCGCGCTGTCATCGACGGCGACCAGCTCGGCCGGGCCGTGCGCGGCGATCGCGGTCACAGCGGCCCGACCCTCCCGGCCGGTGCCCCAAACGGCGACGGTACGTCCGCGCAGGTCAGACAGGCGCACTGGGCTCTCCTCGGGGGTCGCGGCGGCAGCAGGGCGGGCCCGGTCCGGACACGGCCGGACGAACCAGGGCCTAGTATGGCGTGTGCCCAACGAGCAGCTCCGGCGGATGGACGCCTTCACCTTCCCGTCCTACTCGATCGACTTCGCGACCGGCGAGGTGTTGTTCGACTACGCCCTGACCGGCCCGGCCGGTGAGCAGCGGTTCACCGAGGTGATCACCCTTCCGCTGCCGGCAAAGCCGCCCTCGGACGAGACGGTGGCGACCCTCGGCCGGGTGTTGGAGGTGCTGCACCTCGTCGCCGGGGTCAGCTACTACAAGGCCGCCGCACCGCCCCGGCTGGTGCTGCCGGCGCCGTTGGGCGGGGCCACCGTCGACTACGTCACGGCCGTCTACACCAAGGGCCTCGGCGAGTACGCGTACCGCAACAAGCTGCCGCACGTGCTGGAGCTGCGCCCGGAAGTGCCGGTGGGTTCGCCGGAGTCACCACGCGTGTACGACGACTCCGATCGTCGTCCGCTCTCCGCGGTCGGTGGCGGCAAGGACTCGATCGTCAGCCTGGAGGCGTTGCGCCGCGCCGAGTTGGACCCGGTGCCATTCTCGGTCAACCCGAACCACGTGATCGTCTCGGTCAACGAGGCGTCCGGGCTGACCCCGCTGGCCGCCCGCAGGCGGATCGACCCGGTGTTGTTCGAGCTGAACGCGGCCGGCGCGCTGAACGGGCACATCCCGGTCACCGCCATCAACTCGCTGATCGCGGTGGCCACCGCGGTGCTGCATGGGCTAGGTCCGGTGGTGATGTCCAACGAGCGCTCGGCCTCCGACCCGAACCTGGTCTGGGACGGTCACGAGATCAACCACCAGTGGTCCAAGGGTGTCGAGGCGGAAGGGCTGCTGCGGGCGGCGCTGGCCGAGCACGCCGGCCTGACCGAACCGTACTTTTCGCTGCTGCGCTCGCTGTCCGAGCTGCACATCGCCCGAATGTTCGCCGAGTTCACCCGCTACGACGACGTGGTGACCAGCTGCAACGCCGCGTTCAAGCTGCACGACGCGAGCGAGCGCTGGTGCCGCAACTGCCCGAAGTGCCGGTTCGTCTTCCTGGCCATGGCGCCGTTCATGCCGCGAGAGCGGGTCACCCACATCTTCGGCGGCGACCTGCTCGCCGACCCGGAGCAGATCCCCGGCTACCGCGAGCTGCTCGGCGTGGACGGGCACAAGCCGTTCGAGTGCGTGGGCGAGGTCGAGGAGTCGGTGGTGGCCCTCGGCCTGCTCGCCGAGCAGGACCAGTGGCGTGACGCCCCGGTGATCCAGGCCCTGGTCGAAGCCGTCCCGGAAACGGCCTGGTCCGCGGTAGCCACCTCGGATGTCTTCACCCCCGGTGGCCCCAACCACATCCCCCCCACCTACGCCAAAACCCTAACCCCCCTCCCCTAACCCACCCACCCCGCTCCACCCACCTCCCCACCCCCACCCCACCCACCCCCTCAGTCGGGTGATCAAGAAGTTTGCGTCATCGGGAGCGAGATTTCTGACGCAAACCTCTTGATCAACACGGGGGGTGGGGGGTGGGGGGGCGTTAGGGGGTGCGGACTGCTTCTAGGGCTAGTAGGGCTACGTGTAGGGACAGGGATGCCTCTACCGAGTCGAGGTCGACGTCGAGGATGCGGGCGATGCGGGCCAAGCGCTCGTAGAACGCCGGCCGGGACAGGTGGGCGGCGGCAGCGCCCGCGGTCTTGTTGCGGCCCTGCTCCAGGTACGCACGCAGCGTGTCGAGCAACTGCTCCCGGGGGTGCCGGGCGTCGTACTCCAGCAGGGCACCGAGTTCGCGCTCCACGAACGTCTGCAACCGGGGCTCGTCGCGCAGCAGGTGCAGCAGCCCGGCCAGGCCGACGTGCGGCAGCCGGAAGATCGGCAGTTCACGCCGGTCCCGGCGGGCCGCCTCGGCGATCTGCCGCGCCTCGACCAGCGACCGTCGCGCCTCCCGCAGGTTGCTCACGCCTGAGCCGGCGGCCACGATGACCCCACCCGGAGCACCGCCGGCACCCCGGGACGGGTCAGCACCGCCCACCGCCCGAGCGGCATCGGCACCGAACGCCGAACGGGACGCCTCCACCCCGAACGACGACCGGGACGTCTCCACCCCGAACGACGACCGGGACCCGTCCGCACCGGACGCGGCCCGATGCGCGTCCGCCCCGGAAGCAGCCCGACCCGTGCCGGCGTCGAGGCGTACCCGACGAAGTGCGTTGGCGAACGCGGACAGCGCGCGGTCCTCGGCGGCCGGGTCGGTCAGGGCCAGCAGCGCGCCCACCGAGTTGTCATCGACCGCGCTGGTCAGCGCGGTCAGCTTCGCCTCCCGCAGCGCCTGGCCGACCGCCTCGGACAGGTCCCGCAGCCGGGCCTGTCCCGCCTCCGGGCCGTTTTCCCCGACCGGGTCCTCAGCCCGGTGTCGGACCATCACGCCGACCAGGTGCCGGCGGTCGAGCACCACGCCGAGCGCCTTGGCCCGCAGCGCGACTTCGTCCACCGGCCGGGAGTGGTCGAGGAGCGCGGTGAGCAGGGTGCGGTGGAGCTGCCGTTCCAGCCCTTCGGCGTCGCGGCGGATCAGTCGGCCCAGCGCGAGGGTGGACGCGGCCCGCTCGATCAGGATGGTGAGCCGGGTGGGCGGTCCGGCGTCCCGCGCGGTCGGCTCGCTGGCCTGGTGGGTGGCCACCTCCCCGCTGGCGGGCCAGCGCAGCAGCAGCCGACCCCAGTCCTGCCCTCGGGCGCCGACGACCGTCACCAGCCAGCCGCTGTCCAGGTCGTACGCGCTCCGCCCGGCCGGTCGGATCCGCCGGGAATGCTGCTCCCAGCCGTCGAGCAGCATTTCGGCGCTCTCCCCGGCCGGGTCGTACCCGAGCACCTGCCGGGACAGGTTTTCCAGCACCACGGGGCAACCGGACAGCTCGGCGGTCTGCCGGATCACCTCGGCGGTGTCGGCGCCCTCGACGGACAGGTCGTTGAAGCGCTGGTGGATCTCCTCGGTGGCGCGCAGTTCGGTGAGCTGCGCGTCGATGATCAGTGCATGCACCGCCTCGGTGATCGGCACGAACGGGGTGGCCCGGCGCAGCTCCACGAGGGGCAGCCCGCGCCGCTCGGCGGCGGCGACCATCACCCGGGGCACCCCGCTGACGTAGCGGCGGCCCAGCTCGACGACGAGGCCGGAGACGCCGACGTCGGCCAGGTCCCCGATGAACGCGCGCAGCCCCGCGTCGTCCCCGGGCAGGCCGATGCCGGTGGTGAGCACCAGTTCGCCGCCGCCGAGCAGGGTGGCGATGTCCGGCACCTCGGCGACGTGCACCCAGCGGACCGGCCGGTCCAGCCCGGCATCCCCGGCGACCATGCGCGGCGCGCCGTGGCGGACCGGGTCCAGGGCGAGGACCTCACGCACGGTAGGGAACACGGCCGACACGCTACCCTCCGTGACGCCGGATCTCGACATTCGCCGGGTGAGCGTCACGAGGGGTCGCGGAGATGACGCTCAGTCGACGCCGAACTCCATGGCAGCGCGGTCGAGTGCCTCGTCGTCGGCGGAGGAGACGCCCCGGGAGGCGATCGCTTCCGCGCCGCCCTGCGGCATCGCACCGATCAGACCGGTGGAGGCCGCCTGCGCGGCACCGACCATCCGCTGGGGGGTCGCCCCACCGACCATGCCGAGGTTGGCGTACTGCTCCAGCTTCGCCCGGGAGTCGGCGATGTCCAGGTTGCGCATGGTGAGCTGGCCGATCCGGTCCGACGGGCCGAAGGCAGAGTCTTCGGTACGTTCCATCGACAGCTTGTCGGGGTGGTAGCTGAACGCCGGGCCGGTGGTGTCCAGGATCGAGTAGTCCTCGCCCCGGCGCAGCCGCAGCGTCACCTCGCCGGTGACCGCCGTGCCGACCCAACGCTGCAACGACTCGCGCAGCATCAGCGCCTGCGGGTCCAGCCAGCGCCCCTCGTACATCAGCCGGCCCAGGCGGCGGCCCTCGCTGTGGTAGTTGGCCAGGGTGTCCTCGTTGTGGATGGCGTTGACCAGCCGCTCGTACGCGGCGTGCAGCAGCGCCATCCCGGGCGCCTCGTAGATGCCCCGGCTCTTGGCCTCGATGATCCGGTTCTCGATCTGGTCCGACATGCCCAGGCCGTGCCGGCCGCCGATCAGGTTGGCCTCCAGCACCAGGTCGACGGGGCTGCCGAACTCCTTGCCGTTGATCGTCACCGGACGACCCTGGTCGAAGCCGATCGTGACGTCCTCGGTCGGGATCTCCACCGAGGGATCCCAGAACCGCACTCCCATGATCGGGTTGACTGTCTCGATGCCGGTGTCGAGGTGCTCAAGGGTCTTCGCCTCGTGCGTGGCACCCCAGATGTTGGCGTCGGTGGAGTATGCCTTCTCGGTGCTGTCCCGGTAGGGAAGACCGCGTTCGAGCAGCCACTCCGACATCTCCTTACGCCCACCCAGTTCGGTGACGAAGTCGGTGTCGAGCCACGGCTTGTAGATGCGCAGCTGCGGGTTGGCCAGCAGCCCGTACCGGTAGAACCGCTCGATGTCGTTGCCCTTGAAGGTCGAGCCGTCGCCCCAGATCTGGACATCGTCGGAGATCATCGCCCGCACCAGCAGGGTCCCGGTGACGGCTCGGCCCAGCGGCGTGGTGTTGAAGTAGGCCCGCCCGCCCGAGCGGATGTGGAAGGCCCCGCAGGTCAACGCTGCCAGGCCCTCCTCGACCAGGGCGGCGCGGCAGTCGACCAGTCGGGCAAGTTCGGCGCCGTAGCTGAGCGCGCGACCGGGCACCGAGCTGATGTCGAGCTCGTCGTACTGGCCGATGTCGGCGGTGTAGGCGCAGGGGATGGCGCCTTTGTCGCGCATCCACGCGACCGCGACCGAGGTGTCGAGGCCGCCGGAGAAGGCGATGCCGACACGTTCGCCGGTGGGCAGGGAGGTGAGAACCTTGGACACAAGGAAGATTATGCAATATGACGCATGGCCATGCAAGCCGGGGGTCTACTCGTTGCCGAACGGCGGATCGTCGCGCCCCAACTCCCAGAACGCCACGGCCGCGGCGGCGGCCACGTTCAGCGAGTCCACTCCGCGCCGCATCGGGAGCCGCACCCGCACGTCACTGGCGCCCTGCGCCGCCCCGGTCAACCCGGGCCCCTCGGCGCCGAACAGCAACGCCGCGCGGGCCCGCTGGGCTGGGGTGAGCCGCTGGATCGGCAATGCGTCCGCCGCCGGGGTCAGCGCCAGCACCGTGAAGCCGGCCTCCCGCGCCTGCTCCAGGCCGTCCGGCCAGCGGCTGAACTTGGCGTACGGCACCGCGAAGACTTCCCCCATGCTGACCCGCACACTGCGCCGGTAGAGCGGGTCCGCACAGGTCGGCGACAACAGCACCCCGTCGATGCCGAGTGCGGCGGCACCTCTGAACACCGCGCCAAGATTTGTGTGGTTGTTGACGTCCTCCAGGATCACCACTCGGCGCGCGGCGGCGAGCACCTCGGCCGCCGTCGGCAGCGGCTGGCGGTGGAACGACGCCAGCACCCCCCGGTGTACGTGGAAGCCGGTGGCCCGTTGCAGCACGTCCTGCGTCGCCGCGTAGACCGGCGCGTCGCCGGTGTCCAGATCGGCGAGCTGGTCGATCCGCTTGGCGTCGACCAGGTACGACCGGGCCGGGTAGCCAGCGCGTAGCGCCCGGCGCAGCACCAGCTCCCCCTCGGCGATGAACAGGCCGTGCGGCGGTTCCCAGCGGGTGCGCAGCTCGACGTCGGTGAGCGCTCGGTAGTCGGCGATCCGGTCGTCGTCAGGGTCAGTGATCTGGTGGACGGGCACCCGACGATTCTGCCGGACGACGGACCTCGCCAACCGATGCCCGCCTGCCGGGGCGTTTTGTCCGCACAAGAAAGGGAATGACCGGCGAAGTATCGGACCCGACGGGAAGGACCAGCCAGGTGAGCACGGACCACACGACACCGGGCGAAGCAGGCGCTCTACCCCGGCGCCCGACCGTCGCGGACCACATCGTGTCGCGACTGTTCAGTTGGGGCGTGCACCGCTACTTCGGCTATCCCGGCGACGGCATCAACGGCCTCACCTCGGCGCTGCAACGCACCAACGAGCGGGCCCAGTTCATTCAGGTACGCCATGAGGAAACCGCGGGCTTCGCCGCGTCGGCACACGTCAAATACGGCGGCGGACCGCTGGGCTGCGCACTGGTGACCAGCGGACCGGGCGCCATCCACCTGCTCAACGGCCTGTACGACGCCAAACTCGACCACCAGCCGGTGATCGCCCTGGTCGGGCACACCGCAGTCACCGCCGAGGGCGGCGGCTACTACCAGGAGGTCGACCTGCTCGCCCTCTACAAGGACGTGGCCGCGGCCTTCCTCGCTCAGCTCGACCATCCGGCACAGGTCCGTCACCTGGTCGACCGGGCGTGCCGCACGGCGTTGGCGCGGCGAACCGTCACCGCGCTGATCCTCCCCCTGGACCTGCAGGACGAGCCGGCCATCCCGGACCCACCGCACGCGCACGGCTACTACCAGACCAGCAACGTGCCGAGCAGTACGCCGACCGTGCCGCCAGAAGCCGACGTACGCCGGGCCGCCGAGGTGCTCAGCGGCGGGCAGCGGGTGGCGATGCTGGTCGGCCAGGGTGCGCTGGGCGCGAAGGACGAGGTCCACGAGATCGCCCACCGGCTCGGCGCCGGGGTGGCTACCGCGCTGCTCGGCTTCACCGCCGTCGACCACCGAGAACCCTGGGTCACCGGGGCGATCGGGCTGCTCGGCACCCGGCCCAGTTGGCAGCTGATGACCGGCTGCGATCGACTGCTGATCGTGGGCAGCAACATGCCGTACTCGGAGTTCTACCCGCCGCCCGGGCAGGCCCGCGCGGTGCAGATCGACCTGGACGGCACCCAACTCGGCCTGCGGTACCCGACCGAGGTGAACCTGACCGGCGACGCCCGCCCCACGCTGCGGGCACTGCTCGACGAGCTGGGCCCCGGACCCGGACCGACCGCCTGGCGGGCGGAGATCGCCGAGGCCACCTCGGCGTGGCGCCGGGTGCAACGCGACCTGGCCGAGCAGACCGCCGACCCGGTCAACCCACAACTGCTCTTCCACACCCTCAACGAGCGGCTGCCCGACGACGCGATGCTCGCCGTCGACTGCGGCACCACCACCGCCTGGTACGCCCGCCACGTGCAGGTCCGCCCCGGGATGCTGGCCAGTCTGTCCGGCACGCTGCTGTCCATGGGTGGCGCCATGCCGTACGCGCTGAGTGCCAAGTTCGCCCACCCGGACCGCCCGCTCGTCGCGCTGATCGGCGACGGCGCCATGCAGATGAACGGCGTCAACGAGCTGATCACTGTGGCCAAGTACTGGCGCAGTTGGACCGACCCACGTTTCGTGGTGCTGGTGCTCAACAACCGGGATCTGGCGTTCGTCAGCTGGGAACAGCGGTCCACGGAGGGGACGCCGATGTTCCCGGACAGCCAGCAACTGCCGGACATCGCCTACCACCAGTGGGCACAGGTGCTCGGGCTGCACGGTGAGTTGGTCGACTCGCCGGAGCAGGTGCCGGGCGTCTGGGACCGAGCGCTCGCCGCCGACCGACCGGTGGTCATCAACGCCCTGGTCGACCCGGCCGAGCTGATGCTCCCACCGCACTTCACCGCCGAGCAGGCCCGCAAGACGGCGGCAGCGGTGCTGCGCGGCGACACCGACTGGGCCGGCATCATCCGCCGCGGCCTACCCTCAACGCTGGCGAGCTACCGCCCCCGCCGCCGCAATCCCTAACCCCCCACCCCCACCCCCACCCCCACCCCCACCCCCACCCCCGCCCCGCCCCCGCCCCGCCCCGCGATCTTGCACTTCCTGTTGCGACAAAAGGTGTCAACTGGGGCGAGTCGGCAACCGAAAGTGCAAGATCGCGGGCGCCTTCACGCCTGGCCTGGCATCACGCGTTTGGTGTGCGTGCGGCCCGCTCGAGCAGAGCCGGCAGGACCGTGGCGATCAGGACGCAGCCCGAGACCACCGCGCCCAGCACCGTCCACGGCACGTCGAGCGGAACGGGCCCGGACACCCGCAGCAGCGCCACCCACAGCCCGCTCAGCCCCGCCGCGGCAACGGCTGCCGCAAGCACCACCCCGACACCGACGGCGACCAACGAATCCGCCAGCGCGTAACGGAGCACCTGGCCGCGATCGGCGCCCAGCAGGTGCAGGGTGCGCCGTTCGCCGGCGCGGTCCGGTGCACCCATGACCAGGGTGTTCACCAGCGCGATCGTGGTGTAGGTCAGCAGGATCCCGAGGACCATCAGCAGCCCGAGGCGGCTCGCGCTCGCACTCCCGGCGGCAGCCGCTGCCGACCACTGCCGCTTGCTGACCACCGTGGCGCGGTGCGTCTGGGCGGCTCGGCGCAGGGCGGCCTCCACGGCCGCCGGGTCGTCGCCGGAGCGGACATCGACCAGGGCCGTCGACGGCAGCCCGGCGCGGGCGTTGCGGGGACTGACCTGTGCGGCCGTGGCCGTGGCCGCACCGGGGGAAAGTAGCCGAATCACCCGCAGCCGGGTCTCGGTGCCGTCGGCCAACCAGACCCGGGCCGTGTCACCCACCCGGTATCCCCAGTCCGGCTCCGGGACGATCGCGTCGTCCGGTACCGACTCCACGCCCTGCGTCGGGCGCCGGATCAGCACGGTGTCGCCCTCAAGCGTGTAGACGCTGGTCTCGGTGACGGTCGAGACGTCGGCACCGGGAACGGACCGCAGGGTGGCCGTCAGCTCGGCGTCGAGCCCTGCGGTGCCGTCGGGCAACACCAGGTAGTCGGCCTGCACCGACTTCGCATCGGCCACCGCTTTCGCGGCGTCGGTCAGGGTGGAGGCGGCGAGCAGCGCCGCGGGCAGTGCCACGGTCATCAGTACGGGCGTCGCGAGCGCTGCCGTACGCCGTGCCGAGCTTGTCGCGGCGGCCGCCACCAGCATGCCGATGGTGCCGCCCAGCCGCTCGAAGGGTCGCGTCAACAGCCGGGCGGTTGGCCGGACCACCGCGGGGGCGAGGAGCGCGGCGGCCGCGATCAGCAGCATCAGCACCGGCATGTACGTCTTGCGGTTGGTCGCCGAGCCGGGATCGAAGACGGCGGTGACCGCCATGGAGACCAGCGCGGTGGCCAGTGTCCCGAGGCCCAGCCCCCACCGGCTCAGCGGCATCGACCGGGCCTGTGCCTGGGCCTCGCGCAGCGCCTCGACAGGTCGGACCCGGCTGGCCCGCCAAGCGGCGGTCACCACGGCGAGCAGAGCGACGAGGATGCCGGAGGCGAAGGAGAGATACGCCGGTACGGCGGAGTCGCTGACCGCGTCGATCCAGTCCGGGGCCATGCGGCGGGCGACGAGCCAGTCGAAGAGGGCCGGGGCGGCGTACGGGCCCGTGACCGCGCCGGCCGCGGCCGCGAGGACGGAGACGACCAGCGCCTCGAGGTAGATCATCCGGCGGATCTGGCCGGGTGTGGCCCCGTCCGCCCGCAACAGCGCCATCTCCCGATGCCGTTGGCCGACCGCGAATGCGAAGGCCGCGGCCACCACGGCGATCGAGATGAAGATGGCGAAGCCGAGGGCGATGCCCACGATGGTGTTCGCGTTGTTGCGAGCGTCGCCGTCGCTCTCCCGGTTCGGGTCCAGCCGGGCACGCTCGTCGGAGACCAGCACCCGGGCCTGGTCACCGACCGCCGCGCGGACGTCAGCCTCCGGTTGCCAGCTCAGCAGCGCGTCGATGCGCGGGGAGAGCTGCGCCGCGCGAACGTCGGTGAAGAAGACGGAGTTTTCGCTGCTGGGGCTGCTGATGCCGACGACGGTGTACGCACGGACCCCCGCCGCCGTGATCACCTGCGTCCGGTCACCCGGCCGGGCGCCACCGCTGACGACGATCTCGTCGTTGGTCGTCGGTGCCCGGCCCGCGACCAGATGCTGCCCGGCAGCCGGCAGGGCCGACCAGGGTCGCCCGACACTCCCGCCGGGTCCGGTGACGGGCGTCGCCGGGAAGACCCGGTCGGCGACCGCGTGCGGCAACTCGGCGGCCAGCGCGGCGGACACCCCCTGCGGCTGGGCCAGCGGCACCGTCTCGGCACCCTGCCAGGTCGGCACGCTGAGCTCGCCGACGCTCACCACGACCACGGGGACGTCCGGATAGCGTTGCGGTGCGCGGTCGGTGGCGCCGACCGTGGTGGCGAGCACCTGGCCGAGCGCGGCGACCAGCGCCGATCCCAGGGCCAGAGCCACGAACATGCCAACGAACGACCGCCACCGGACCCGCAGCGTCGCCAGCGACAGCGTCAGCATGCGGCCGCCTCCAGCCGCGCCAACTGCATCATGATGGCCTCCGCGGTCGGCGCGAGAATCTCACCGTCGATGCGGCCGTCCGCGAGGAAGAGGACCCGATCGGCGTACGCGGCGGCGTGCGCGTCGTGGGTGACCATCACGACGGTCTGCCGGCGCTGGTCGACCAACTCACGCAGCAACCGCAGCACCTGCTCACCGGAGCGGCTGTCCAGCGCCCCGGTCGGCTCGTCGGCGAAGAGCACCGTCGGCGCGGTCAGCAGCGCCCTGGCGATCGCGACGCGCTGTTGCTGCCCGCCGGAGAGCTCACCCGGCCGGTGCCCGCCGCGCTCGGCAAGTCCGACAGCAGCGAGGCTGGCGAGGACATCTGAGCGGCTGGGGCGGCGCCCCGCGAGCCGCAACGGCAAGGCCACGTTCTGTTCGGCGGTGAGTGCCGGCATCAGATTGAAGGACTGGAACACGAAGCCGATGCGGTCGCGCCGCAGCAGGGTCAGCCGTCGCTCACTGAGCACGGTCAGGTCCTGTCCGGCGAGGCTGACCCGGCCGGAAGTGGGCCGGTCCAGGCCGGCCGCGCACTGCAGGAGGGTGGACTTGCCGGAGCCGGAGGGCCCCATGACGGCGGTGAAGGATCCAGTGTCGAAACTGACGGAGATACCGGCCAGAGCGGTGACCCCGTTGGCAAAGCGCCGGGTCACCTCGCTGACCTCGACGACGGGTACGGAAGGCATGTACCGACGCTATGAAGATTCGTTCCCGCGAGGTACCGGACACGTGACTGGTGTAGTTTCCGATCTCATGCTGTTGGGCCGCGATGCTGACCGGGCTGTCCTGCGGACCGCAGTGGAGCAGGCACGCGCCGGCCACAGCGCCGCGCTGGTGGTGCGCGGGGAGCCAGGCATCGGCAAGTCCGCGCTGCTGGACCACGTCACCACCGGCCCGGGACTGACCGTGCTGCGCTGCGCCGGGGTCGAATCCGAGGCGGAGATTCCGTTCGCCTCTCTCCACCTCCTGCTCTACCCGGTGCTCGGCCGCGCGGAGGCCTTGCCCGAGTTGCAGCGCACCGCCCTGCTCGGTGCGCTCGGGGTGGAGCCGGCCGCCGGCCGGGACCCGCTGCTGATCGGCGCCGCCGCGTTGACGCTGCTGGCCGACCTGGCCGAGAACGATCCCGTGCTCTGCCTCATCGACGACGCGCACTGGCTCGACGAATCCTCCGCGCGAACACTGCGTTTCGTCGCCCGTCGATTGCACGCCGACGCGGTTGCGATGATCTTCGCGGCGCGCCCCGAGTTCGACCCCGCGGGTCTGCCCGAGCACCGATTGGACGGGATCGGAGCCCCGGCCTCCGCCGCCCTGCTGGACCGCTGGGCTCCCGGCCTGGACCATGCGGCGCGGGAACGGATCATCCAGGACAGCGGGGGCAACCCGCTGGCATTGCGCGAGCTGCCGCACATGGCGGCAGAACAGGCGCACCTGCCCGCGCCACTGCCGCTGTCGCGGCGCCTCGAACATGCCTTCGGTACGCGCATCGCGCGGTTGGCCCACACCGCGCGTTCCGTGCTCGCCATCGCCGCCGCCGACGAAACCGCCGGGCTCGGCAACCTGCTACGTGCCGCCGCCACCAGGGGGATCTCCCGCGACGCGCTGCGGGCCGCCCTGGCCGAGGCCGAGGAGGCCGAACTGCTGCGGGTGTCCGGCGGTCGGGTGGTCTTCACGCACCCGTTGCTGCGGGCCGCCGCCTACCAGCAGGCCGGAATCGAGCGGCTGGCTGTGCACCGGGCGCTCGCCGAGGCCGTCGCCGCGGACCCGGATCAACAGGCCTGGCATCTTGCCGCGGCGGCGACCGGCCCCGACGAGACCACCGCCTGCGCACTCGAACTCGCCGCCGAGCGGGCGCAGGGCCGCAGCGGATACGCCGCGGCAGCGACGGCACTGGAACGCGCCGCCGACCTGAGCGTCGATCCCGAGCAGCGCGGTCGCCGGCTCATCGCGGCCGCGGTCGCGGCAAACCAAGCCGGACAGCAGCACCGCACCCAGCACCTGCTGGACCAGGTTGGCGAGGCTCCCACCGACCTGCTCCGAGCCGCCCGCTACCACGAACTCCAGGCCCGGGTCGCCTTCGAATCCGGCGATGCCGCCCGGGCACACGACTTGCTGGTGGCAGCGTCCACGGCACTCACCGATGTGGACCCCGTCGGGGCGCAGGCCGTCCTCATCGACGCCGCCCGCAACGCCTGGCAGCTCAGCGACCCGCCCCGCGTGGCCGACGCGGCCGCACGGCTGGCGAAGCTGGGCCCTGCCCCGGACAGCCTGGCAGCGGCGGTCTCCGCCGTCATCGGAGCCGCGACCCTGCTCACCGCAGGCCCGGCGGATGCTCTACCCGTGATGCGCCCGCTGGTCGCCGCGGGACTCCGATCCCAAGGCGCCTACGCCCTGCGGCTCAACGCCGCGTTCGTGGCGGGCATCGTCGGAGACTTCACTGCCGGCGGCAGCATCGCCCGGCAGGTCGTCGACGACTGCCGCGCCTCCGGCGCGGTCGGCTGGTTGCCACTCGCACACGTGACCCTCGCTACCGCCGAGCTCTATCTCGGACAGTTCCGCAACGCGGTCGCCTCGGCCACCGAGGGCCTGCGACTGGCCGACGACACCGGCCAACCGAACCGCGCCGGCTACCTGGAGGGCGTGCTCGCCTGGGTCTCCGCCGTGCAGGGCGACGAAGATCCCTGCCTGCGTTTCAGCGCCCAGTGCCAGGACGGCTTCGCCACCCACCGCATCGCCAATGGCCTTGCCTGGGCGGTCTGGGCCCGAGCGATGCTCGACCTCGCGCACGGCCGCACCGCCGAGGCGCTGGACCGGCTCGACGCCGCCCTGAACGGGCCGGTGCGGCACCAGGCCCACGCCGTCTACTTCGCCCCCGACCAGGTCGAGTGCGCCGTACGCCTGGGTGATCCGGAGCGCGGCCGCGCGGCGAGCGACCGGTTCGGCGCGTGGGCCGACGCGTCCGGGCAGGACTGGGCACGGGCCGTATGGCACCGCTGCCAAGGCATGTTGACCGCGGACACCGATCTCGCGGACCACCACTTCGCGGCGGCGTTGCGCGCGCACGCGGACGGCTCACGGCCGTGGGAGATCGCCCGTACCCACCTGTCCTACGGCGAGCGGCTGCGCCGCGACCGACGCAAGAACCAGGCCCGGTCGCACCTGAGGACCGCGCGGGAGATCTTCGAACGGCTGCCGGCACAGCCGTGGGCCGACCGGGCTGCCGCAGAGCTGCGTGCCGCCGGCGAGCAGACACCGTCCGCCCCAGCGGTCGACCTGCTCGCGGCCCTCTCGCCGCAGGAGTTGCAGATCGTCAAGCTGGCGCACACCGGGTTGACGAACCGCGAGATAGCGGCGCAGCTCTTCCTCAGCCCGAAGACTGTCAGCTACCACCTGTATCGGGCGTTCCCGAAGCTCAACGTCGCCAACCGGGGCCAGTTGGCCCGCCTCGATCTGCGGGTGTGAGCACAGGTGGTGCCTAACCCCGGCGGTTGTTCAGCCAGCGTTGCAGGAGGTCGCCGGGGTCTTCGTCGGTGGGCTGCTGCTGGCGATCCGGAACCGTCGGGCGATCCACGGGGCGGTGCGGGTCACCGGCCAACTCGTGGCTGGGCGCGGTGAACGCCTTCTCCGGCTGGCCCTTGACGGCGGTGGCGATGACCCGGGCGACCGCGTCGATCACCTTGGTCTGCACCGCGGAGCCCACCTCGTCGGCCGGGTCGTCCGGGTTGGCGGCGATGCCGGCAACCGCGACCTGCGGGGTGAAGCCGGCAAATGTCTCGGTGGAGTTCTGCTCCGAGCTACCCGTCTTACCGGCCACCGGCCGGCCGTCCAGGATGTCGTTCACACCGGTGGCGGTGCCGCCGTTGCACTGCCCGAACGCCGACTGCTGGCCCACCGGGCAGCGGGCGGCGTCGGTCGCGGCACGGGCGACGTCGACGTCGACGACCCGCTTGCAGGACGGCTGCCCGACCGGCACCTTCTCGCCGTTCGCGGCGGTCACGGAGACCACCGGCACCGGCGTGCAGTACATGCCCTCGGCGGCCACCGTGGCGTACGCGTTGGCCAGGTCCAGCGGGGTGGTGGCGGCCACGCCGAGGGTGAACGAACCCCAGTTCGCGGCGTTGTCCTTGGCGAAGGCGGCGTCCGAGTCGGCGCGGAAGGTGATGCCGAGCCGCTGCGCCATCTCGACCACCTTGTCCTGGCCGACCTGCTCGGCCAACCAGACGAAGTAGGTGTTCACCGAGCGGCCGAAGCCGTCCCACATCATCCGGTACCCGTCCATCCAGTCCGGGTTGGCGTTCGCCGGGCACCAGTGGCCGTCACAACTGCCCGGGCCCTCGTCGGCGTACCGGGTGGGCAGCTTGGCGGGCGCGTCGAAGCCGGTGGAGAGGGTACGGCCCGCCTCCAGCGCGGCGAGCATGGTGAACAGCTTGAACGTCGAACCCGCCTGGTACCCGTCGACGCTCGCCCCACCGGAGATCAGCGGGTTGACGGTGTTCGGGTAGTTGGCCTGCCCGGCCGGGTTGTCGGCCAGGCTGTAGTGCCGGTTGACCGCCATCGCCAACACCTGCCCGGTGCCGGGCTGGACCGCCGCGATCGGCAGGGCGCGCTTGTTGTCGTAGGAGTAGACCTTGGTGGCCTGCTGCTGCGCGGTGGCCTGGACCTTCGGGTCCAGCGAGGTGATCACGGTGTAGCCGCCCGAGCGCAGGGCCTGCTCGCGCTCCGCGACAGTGGCCCCGAAGGCCGGCTGGGTCAGCCACCACTGGCGCAGGTAGTCGCAGAAGTAGCCCCAGTCGTCGTGGCCCTGGGAGACGGCGGTGCAGCCGTTGGGCTGGGCGGTCGGGTGCAACGTCAGCGGCTCCGCCTTGGCCTGGGCGGCCTGCGCTGCGGTGATCGCGTTGGTGGCGACCATCGAGTCCAGCACGTACGACCGACGGGCCAACGCGTCGGCCTTGTTTCCGTCGATCGGGCTGTACGCGTCCGGGGACTGCACCAGGCCGGCGAGCAGGGCCGACTCGGCGAGGGTCAGCTGCGCCGGGGGCTTTCCGAAGTAACGCTGGCTGGCCGCCGCGACCCCGTACGCGCCGGAGCCGAAGTAGGCGATGTTCAGGTACCGGTCGAGGATCTCGTCCTTGCCGAGGTTCTTGTCCAGCGCACTCGCGTACCGGATTTCCTGGATCTTGCGCCCGACGGTGGGGTCGGTGGCGGCGGCGCGTTCCTCCGCGGTGCGGGTGGGGTCGGTCTTGAGGACGTTACGGACGTACTGCATGGTCAGCGTCGAGCCGCCCTGCTCGGTGCCGCCGCCCTTGACATTGGCCACCAGTGCCCGGGCCAGGCCACGCACGTCCGCGCCGCCGTGATCGTAGAAGCGTCGGTCCTCGGCGGCCACGATCGCCTGCCGCATGACCGGTGCGATGTCCGCCAACGCGACGTCCGTGCGGTTCACGTCGTAGAACGTGGTGATCAGCGTCTTGGCGTCGTTTGCGTAGAGGTACGAGCGCTGCGGAGTGGTTGGGGTGCGCAACGAGGCGGGCAGCGCGGCGTACGATCCGAGTGCCGAGCGGGCCGTCAACCCGAGCAGCAGGTTGCCCGGCAGTGCGGCGACTGCCAGGGCGAGCCCGGCCAGCAAGCCGGCGAGCAGCACGGTGAACAGCCGCGACAGCGGCGAGCGGGAGACGGCCATGCTCCCCAGGATTGCCACGAAAGCCGCCAACCGACCACCCCCGCAGCCCAATTGTCAGCAACTTCACGGCCCCCCACCAGCCCTCACCCAGCCCCGCCCGCCCCAGCCCAGCCCAGCCAGCCCGGCCCAGCCCGGCCCAGCCCAGCCCGGTGATCATGGGGTTAGCGGGAGGTTTGATCACGGAGTCACCCGTCAACCTCATGATCACCGGGGTGGGGCTGGGCTGGGGCGGGGCTGGCCGAGGGCGGGCGGGCCGCCGGGCCGCACGGCCGGTGGGTTAGGGGTTGGGGGTACTGAGGCTGGCGGCGGCTGCGTCTTGTGCGGTTTCGCGGGGCATCAGGCGACCGGAGCGGTAGCCGATGCCGATACCGGCGATCAACACGAAGATCGCGCCGAACGTCTGCAGCGAACCGATCAGGGCACCCCCCAGGCCGAGCAGTGGCGCCGCGATGATCAGCATGACACCGTCGCCGAGGCTGAAGGTGCCCGAGCGGGCCACCGCCCACCCGGTGAGGAACCAGCCGACGCTGTAGAACGTCGCGCCGACCAGCACCAGCGACCGCGCGGTGGTGCCGAAGACCGGCGTCTGCTCGGCGAGCCCGGCGAAGGGCAGCATCAGCACGGTGCCGGCGATGCTGACCAGCAGCCCGGCGGCGGCCACCCGGCGGCTGCGGGTCGCGGCGAGGAGCCCGGTGAGGGCCAGCAGCGCGAGCAGACCGAGCCACACCGCGGCGACCCAACCGATCAGGTACACCGCCCGTCCGTCGGCCGGATAGGGGTCGTTGCCCACCCCTCCGTCACTGGCCATCGCCACCGCGCCGTAAAGGATGGCGTACGCGGGCAGCAGCCACACCGCCGCCCGCGCGAACCGACGCACCGACCAGGCCCAGCTGGCGTTCGTGGCCGGACCAGCGGGGGTCGGCTCGCCGACGAACGGCAGTACGCCGAACCCGCCACCGGTGCTGCGCGACCCCAGCGGGGCGACCGGATCGTGCGCGCCGGGCACCGGGGCCGAGGACCACATCCGCTTCGCCGGATCCTTCATGCGTCACCTCGCTCGTCCGCGAGTGGTGCGGAACGCGCCGGGGCGCCCCGATTGCCTGGTCACCACCCGTCCTAGGACCGATCGTGGCAGGCGTCGGAGCGCCCCATGAGTCTTTCTCGCATTTACCCGGCCGGGTGGCCGGCGTACTGGATCAGCCGCGCTCGCGCTGGTCGGCCGGGTCCTCGGTCAGGCTGGCCGGGGAAACCGGCTCCGGCGCGGGCAACCCCTGCGGCTTGTTGCCGCCGGTGGCCTGCGCCTCGGCGACGCGTACCTCGTCGTGGATCTGCTGGGCCGCGTCCGCCGCGGCCTGCGCCGCTTCCGCGGCCTCGCGCTCGACCTGGCTCGCGTGTTCGGCCGCCTCCGGCGCGGGAAGATCCCCCACCATCTGGCTCAACCCGCCGAGCGCGCCACCCATCCCCTCCAGCGCCTTGGTCAGCTCGGCCGGGATGATCCAGACCTTGTTGGCGCTGCCCTGCGCGATCTGCGGCAGGGCCTGCAGGTACTGGTAGGCGAGCACCTTCTGGCTCGGGTTCGCCTGGTGGATCGCGTCGAAGACCGTCCGGATCGCCTTCGCCTGACCCTCGGCCTGCAGGATCCGGGCCTGCCGGTCACCGTCGGCCCGCAGCACCGCCGACTGCTTGTCACCCTCGGCGGTGAGGATCACCGACTGCTTGTGGCCCTCGGCGGTGAGGATCGCCGCGCGACGGTCCCGCTCGGCGCGCATCTGCTTCTCCATCGAGTCACGGATGCTGGCCGGCGGCTCGATCGCCTTGATCTCCACCCGGGTCACCTTGATGCCCCAGCGGCCGGTGGTCTCGTCCAGCACCCCGGAGAGGTGCCGGTTGATCTCGTCCCGGCTGGTCAGCGCGCGCTCCAGGTCCAACGAGCCGATCACGTTACGCAGCGTCGTGACGGTCAACTGCTCGATGGCCTGCAGGAAGCTGGAGATCTCGTAGGTCGCCCGGACCGAGTCGACCACCTTGAAGTAGAGAACCGTGTCGATCGAGACCACCAGGTTGTCCGAAGTGATCACCGGCTGCGGCGGGAAGCTGACCACCTGCTCCCGCATGTCGACCTTGGTGCGAACCGCGTCGATGAACGGCACCAGCAGATTGAGGCCGGGGCTGAGGGTGCGCTTGTACTTGCCGAGCCGTTCCACCACGTCCTGGCGTTGCTGCGGCACGATCCGCACCGCCTTGGCCAGCGTTATCACGGCGATCAACGCCACCGCGAGCACCAGCACCCCGAGTATCGTCATCCCGTTCACCCTCTCGCTTCCGGCAACTCACCGGCGGAAGAAATATCGTCCTGCCACACCAGGGCTGTCGCGCCCCGGACCTTTATCACCTGAACCCGATGACCAGGGTCAAAACTCTGCGTCGTGTCGTACGAGCGGGCGCTCCACAACTCCCCGTCAATCTTGACGAGGCCGTGCTCGGCATCCACCCGTTCCAGCACCAGCGCCGTGGAGCCCTCGATCGCCTCGACGCCGAACGGCTGCTCGCCGCTCTCCAGCGCGGAACGGCGGTGCCTGCGGATGACGGGCCGGGCCACCAGCAGGCTCAACGCCGACACCACTGCGAAGACCAGCGCCTGCACGAAACCCGGCGCGCCGAGCGCCGCAGCACCGGCAGCGGCGAACGCGCCGACCCCAAACAGGATCAGAAACAGCGTCGTCGTAAAGATCTCGGCGACCGCCAGCACCACACCCAACACGATCCACACCACGGCGTCCACACCCCGATCGTGACACGCGAATGCACGCACGGCAGCCCCGCGAAGATCAGTAGGCTCGGCGAGGCCCGTTCCGACCATGATCCAGCGGCCCGACCCGAGGAGATCGCGTTGACCCTGCTGCCCGAGACCGCCCGACAGATCGACGCCCAGGTCGCCCAGGCCCAGATCGACGGTCGCGCCCCGTCGCTGGTGCTGGCCGTGATCCGCGACGGCGCGCTGGCCCACCTCGCCGCCGCCGGCGAGCACCCCCGCCCCGATGTCGACCTGCAGTACCGGCTGGGCTCGATCAGCAAGACGATGACCGCCGCCCTGATCATGCAGATGCGCGACGCCGGACGGCTGGCCCTCGACGACCCGCTGGAACGGCACCTGCCCGGCACCGGTCTGGGCGCGCTCACCCTGCGCCAGATGCTCGGGCACGCCAGTGGCCTCCAGCGTGAACCCGAGGGGGACTGGTGGGAGCGGACGGCGGGCGTCGACCTGACCACCCTGCTCGCCGGAGTGACCGCCGACAAGATCGCCTACCCACCGCACCGCGCCTACCACTACTCCAATCTGGCGTACGGGCTGCTCGGCGGACTGCTCGAACGACTCAGCGGGATGCCCTGGGCCGACCTGCTCAACGAGCGACTTCTCAGCCCGCTGGGGATGCGCCGCACCACGTATGCGGCCACCGAGCCGTACGCCCGCGGCTATGTCGTGCACCCCTGGCACGACACGCTGCGCGAGGAACCCCGTACCGACACCGGTGCGATGGCCCCCGCCGGGCAGCTCTGGTCGACAATCGAGGACCTGGGCCGATGGGCCGCGTTCCTGGCCGACCCCGACCCGTCGGTGCTGGCCGCCGAGACGGTGACCGAGATGTGCTCCCCCGTGGTGATCAGCGACCTGGAGGCCTGGGCCCACGGTCACGGCCTCGGGCTGGAACTCTTCCGAGAAGGCAACCGGGTGTACGCCGGGCACGGCGGATCGATGCCCGGCTACATCGCCTCGTTGGCCGTGCACCGGCCCACCCGCACCGCCGTGGTCGGCTTCGCCAACTCGTACGGCCTGCGCACCGGCCGCCTCGGCGCGCTCAGCCGGCGACTGCTCACCCTCGTGCTGGACCGCGAACCCGCGCCGCTCACCCCGTGGCGGCCGGCCGCCACCGCCCCGCCCGCCGAGTTGGCCGAGCTGACCGGCCGCTGGTGGTGGATGGGCACCGAGATCGAAGTGACCGCAGACCCCGCCGGTGATCTGCACGCCGGCCCGATCGGCGCGCCGGACCTCCACTTCGTCGCCGAAGGCCCGGACCGCTGGCGGGGTCGGGCGGGCGACCAGGACGGCGAGATCCTCACGGTACGACGCGACGAGCAGGGCCGGGCGGTCGCTCTGGACATCGCGACGTTCGTCCACACCCGCACCCCCGACCAGGCGCCCTGACCCGCGCGCTCGCCTCGGTGCGAGTCCGGGGTGGTGGCGTCGCGCTCCGCACATCGTTCGAATCGCCCGCCCGCAAGATCCGCGCAACTTCACCGATGTTGCTGCCTCCGAGTGCCACGAGGCAGCAACATCGGGGAAACTGCGCGGATCTTGAGTGACGGACGACGCGAGCGCGGGACGAGCGCGGGACGAGCGCGGGACGAGCGCGGGACGAACGCGAGGGCGGGCGGCGCCTCGGCGTGGGTGCGGACCGCTGCGGCGGGCGGTCAGGCTGGCTCGGTGACGAAGTCGATCAGGCGTTCCATGGCGTTGATCAAGGGGGTTTCCACGTCGGCGAAGCTGTTCACCCGGGACAGGATGTGCCGCCACATGTCGGCCGGCTCGGCTACCCCGAGGGCCGCGCAGACCCCTTCCTTCCACGGTCGCCCGGGCGGCACCACCGGCCACGCCGCGATGCCCAGCGCCGCCGGCTTGACCGCCTGCCAGACATCCACGTATGGGTGTCCGGTCACCAGCACGTACGGCGAGTTCACGCGAGCCACGATCCGGCTCTCCTTGCTGCCCGGCACCAGGTGGTCGACAAGTACACCGAGTCGTCGAGTCGGGCCGGGGCCGAAGTCGCGTACCTCGGCGTCCAGGGCGTCGATGCCGTCCAACGGTTCCACGACCACACCCTCGATCCGCAGGTCGTCACCCCAGATCCGCTCGACCAGCGCGGCGTCGTGGATGCCCTCCACCCAGATTCGGCTGGCCTTGGCCACCTGGGCGCGAACGTTGTCCACCGCCACCGAACCGGAGGCGGTCCGCCGACGGGCCGCTGGCACCGATGCGCGAGTTGGGCGGCGCAGCGTCACCGGTCGCCCCTCGAGCAGGAACGCCGCCGGGAGCATCGGGAAGTTGCGTCGTCGGCCGTGCCGATCCTCCAGCACCACGGCCCCGGCCTCGAAGCCCACCACCGCCCCGCAGAACCCGGAGTCGGCATCCTCCACGACGAGATCCGGTTCGGCGTCCACCTCGGGGGTGACCTTCCGCCGCCGCCAGTCCCCCGCCAACACGTCCTCGCCGTATCGCCCCGCCATGTCGATCACGCTAACCCCCACACCCCCGCCCCCGCCCCCGACACACCGCCCCACCCCCGCCCCGCCCCACCGCCGATCATGGAGTTGTGGTGCCTCACGAAACGCTCCCAATCGACAGCTAACGCCCACCACAACTCCATGATCGACGCGCGCATGGGGGTAGCGGGGGCGCTCGTGGGGTGTGGCGAGCGGGACGAGCGCAGGGTGGGCCCGGGGCGAGCGCAGGGTGGGCCCGGGACGAGCGCAGGGTGGGCCCGGGACGGGCGCAGGGCGAGCGCAGGGTGGGCCCGGGGTGGGCGCAGGGGCGAGCACCGAGGTGGGG
Organism: Micromonospora sp. DT201; assembly: GCF_049841575.1. NCBI lineage: Bacteria > Bacillati > Actinomycetota > Actinomycetes > Micromonosporales > Micromonosporaceae > Micromonospora > Micromonospora sp. DT201. The sequence continues at coordinate 191,380 of NZ_JBNCKP010000010.1, forward strand.
ATTCGGGGCGAAGGGGGCAGTTCGGGGCAGGCCGGGCGACCGGAGCGGCAGCCGAGACAGGGCCGGTCGTGACCACGTACCCTTTCGGCATGTCCACCCCCGCAACGGGCGCGGCCACACTCGCGCCGCGCCGGTCGAGCCGGTTCGTTGCCTGGGTGCGCGCGTGGCGCGCCGGCTTGGTGCCGTACGACGAGGTCGCCGACGCCATCGCCGGTAACGAGGAACATCTCGTTGCGGACGCCCCCGGCACTTGGACCGACGTCCCGCTAGGCGCCGCGCTGCCCACTCTGGCCAAGCTCTCCCCGGACGAGATCCGCCTGGTGCTGCCCGCGCCGGGCGACCCCCGGGGGCTGCCCGGCCCCGGTGACTTCGCCGGCGCGGCGCTGGTCACGGGCGAGGCGGTGGTGGCCGGCGGGCTCGGGTTGATCCCGGAGGTCCGCTCGCACACTTCCGGCTCCGGGGACTGCTTCGAGACGGTGCTGTGGCGGGTGTACCCGCTGCCGGCCAACGCGCCCGCCGCGTCACTCTCGTTGCCCGGCGCCGCCGAGGCGGAGGCCGAGCTGGCCGCTGCTCTGGCCGAGACGACCGCCGCGCTGACCCGCCTCGATGTGGCCCAGTGGCGGCCCGAGCTTGCCGGTGCGCTGGCCGCGCTGCGCCGGCCCGACGGCGCCACCGACCTGCCACCGGGCTTCGACCCGCGGGCCCGTCGGCTCTTCGCCCGGGCCGCGGTGCTCGACCGGGTGCTCGCGCTGGCCGGGCACGCCGCACCGGGCGGGGCGATCAACAACTACGAGGCGCAGCAGCGGGACGCGGCCCTGCGCCCACTCACCACGGCCTGCCGCCAAGCGCTGGTGGCCGCCTGCAACGCCCCCCTGCGCCCCTGACCACACCGCGCCCCGCCACCCCGCAGAACGCCACGCCGCGCCACGCCGCATTGCCGCACCGTGCCGCGGCAGCGCCGGCTGCCCCGGCATGATCGCGCTCGATCCAGGATGTAGTGGCCTCCCGGTCCGGGGTTACCACTACATCCTGGTTGCAGCGTGATCAGCGGCGCGACCAACGTTGTGGCACGACCAACGTCGCGGCACGACCAACGTGATCAGCGGCGCGACCAACGACGCGACACGACCAGCACCGGCCGGGGCCGGGCAGACGGCGTCAGACCTCGTCGAGCAGGTCCGCGACCGAGTTGATGATCCGAGACGGACGGTACGGGTACCGCTCCGCCTCGGTGCGGCTGCTGATCCCGGTGAGCACCAGGATGGTCTCCAGTCCGGCTTCCAGGCCGCACAGGATGTCGGTGTCCATCCGGTCACCGATCATCGCGGTGCTCTCCGAGTGCGCGTTGATCGTGTTGAGCGCCGAGCGCATCATCATCGGGTTCGGCTTGCCGACGAAGTACGGCTCCACCCCCGTCGCCTTGGAGATCATGGCGGCGACCGAACCGGCGGCGGGCAGGGCGCCCTCCATGGACGGGCCGGTCACGTCGGGGTTGGTGCAGATGAAGCGTGCTCCGTCGTTGATCAGTCGGACGGCCTTGGTGATCGCCTCGAAGCTGTAGGTGCGGGTCTCGCCGAGCACCACGTAGTCGGGGGCGAAGTCGGTGAGCACGTAGCCGACCGCGTGCAGCGCCGTCGTCAACCCGGCTTCACCGATGACGTACGCGGTGCCGCCCGGACGCTGGTCGGCGAGGAACTGCCCGGTGGCCAGCGCCGACGACCAGATCGACTCCTCCGGCACGTCCAGCCCCATCCGGCTCAGCCGGGCTGTCAGGTCACGCGGGGTGTAGATCGAGTTGTTGGTCAGCACCAGGAACGGCTTGCCGGAGGCACGCATCCGGTTGATGAACTCGGGTGCACCGGGCACCGGCTGGCCCTCGTGCACCAGCACGCCGTCCATGTCGGTCAGCCAACTCTGCACGGGCTTGCGGTCATGCATGATGATCCTCAAAGGTCAGGGGCGTCGGGTCGGCACGCAACAGACGGTCGCGCAGGTGTCCCACATGGGCAGCTCACCCAGGCGGCGGCGCAGTTGCGCGCCGTCCGGGTCGGTTCGCTCGGTGACCAGCTCACGCACCATGGTCACGAAGCGCGGGTCGATGCCCGGGGTGGCTGCCCGTACGAAGTCCAGGCCGAGCTGCTTGGCCGTCTCCAGTGCCTCGGTGTCCAGGTCCCACACGACCTCAAGGTGGTCGGAGACGAACCCGATCGGGCTGACCACCACGCCGGTGGTGCCGTCCTGCGCGAGGCTGGCCAGGTGGTCGTTGATGTCCGGTTCCAGCCACGGCATCTGCGGCGGGCCGGAGCGGCTCTGCCAGACCAGGTCGTACGCCAGGTCGGGGGCTGCGGCCGCGGCCACGAGCCGGGCGGTCTCGTGCAGCTGCGCCTCGTACCGGCCGCCGTGCGGGCCAGCGTTGGCGGCCATGGAGGTGGGGATGGAGTGGGCGGTGAAGACGAGCCGGGTGGTGTCCCGCTTCGCCGGGTCGAGCTGACTCAGGGCCGTCCGGACGGCGTCGATGTGCGGCTCGACGAAGCCGGGGTGGTCCCAGAACTGGCGCAGCTTCTCGATCACCGGGGCGTCCGGGCCGACTGCGGCCCGCGCGGCGGCAATGTCCTCCTGATACTGCCGGCAGGACGAGTAGCCGCCGTACGCGCTGGTGACGAAGGCCAACGCCCGGGTGACCCCGTCGTCGCGCATCTGGGTCACGGTGTCGGCGAGCATCGGGTCCCAGTTGCGGTTGCCCCAGTAGACGGGCAGGTCGAGACCGTGCGCGGCGAAGTCGGCGCGGACGGCGGCCAGCAGCTCGCGGTTCTGCTGGTTGATCGGGGACACCCCACCGAAGTGCTGGTAGTGCTCGGCGACCTCGGCCAGCCGCTCCGGCGGCACGCCCCGACCCCGGGTCACGTTCTGCAGGAATGGCATCACGTCCTCGGGCCGTTCCGGCCCACCGAAGGACACCAGCACCAGCGCGTCGTACGACATGGGTTCATTCTTGCCGGTCGGCCGGGACCACCCGGCGACGCCCCCTGGTCCGGATGCGTGGGTCACGCGAACGGCGGTCGGGGGCGTCGCCGGGGAACGTCAGGAGCCGATGGCGTGGTAGCCGCCGTCGACGTGGACGATCTCGCCGGTGGTGGCCGGGAACCAGTCGGACAGCAGCGCCAGGCAGGCCCGGGCGGCGGGCTCCTGGTCGGTGAGGCTCCAGCCCAGCGGGGCCCGCTCGGCCCAGGCGTTCTCGAACTGGTCGAAGCCGGGGATCGACTTCGCGGCGATGGTGCGCAGCGGCCCGGCGGCGACGAGGTTGCTGCGGATGCCCTGCTTGCCCAGGTGCAGCGCCAGGTAGCGGGACGCCGATTCCAGGCCGGCCTTGGCCACGCCCATCCAGTCGTAGACCGGCCAGGCCTTCGTCGCGTCGAAGGTCAGGCCGACCACCGCGCCGCCGGGGGACATCAGCGGCAGCGCCGCCATGGCCAGCGACTTGTACGAGAAGGTGGAGACGTGCAGGGCGGTCGCCACGTCCTCCCAGGGGGCGTCGAGGAATCCGCCACCGAGGCAGCTCTGCGGGGCGAAGCCGATCGAGTGCACGACACCGTCGAGGCCGTCGACGTGCTCGCGTACCCGGTCGGCGAGGCCGGCCAGGTGCTCGGTGTTGGTGACGTCCACCTCGATGACGGGGGCCGGCTCGGGCAGCCGCTTGGCGATCCGCTCGACCAGGGAGAGCCGGCCGTAGCCGGTGAGCACGACCTGCGCACCGTTCTCCTGGGCGAGCTTCGCCACCGAGAAGGCGATCGAGGCGTCGGTGATGACACCGGTGACGAGCAGCCGCTTACCGGCGAGCAGTCCGGACATCGCAGATTTCCTCCGTAGTCAAAAAGGGGTTAGTGGCCCATGCCGAGGCCGCCGTCGACCGGGATGACGGCGCCGGAGACGTACCCGGCGCTGTCAGAGGCCAGCCAGGTGACCACTCCGGCGACCTCGTCCGGGCTGGCCATCCGGCCGGCCGGGATCGACTTGCGGATCTCCGCCTTGCGGTCCTCGGGCAGGCCGGCCGTCATGTCGGTGTCGATGAATCCGGGGGCCACCACGTTCGCGGTGATGTTGCGGCTGCCCAACTCCCGGGTGATCGAGCGGGCCACGCCGACCAGGCCGGCCTTGCTGGCGGCGTAGTTGACCTGCCCGGCACCGCCGGAGAGGCCGACCACCGAGGAGATGAAGATCATGCGGCCCCACTTGGCGCGAAGCATCTTGCCGGAGGCTCGCTTGGCGACCCGGAACGCACCGGTGAGGTTCGTGTCCAACACGCCGGTGAACTGTTCCTCGGTCATCCGCAGCAGGAGCGTGTCGGCGGTCATGCCGGCGTTCGCGACCAGGACCTCGACCGGCCCCAGCTCGGCCTCGACGGCGGTGAACGCGGCGTCGATCGAGGCGGCATCGGTGACGTCGGCGCGAACGCCGAACAGCCCATCGGGCGCCTCGCCGCTACGGTGGGTGACCGCGACCCGGTCACCCTGCTTGGCGAAGGCCTGCGCGATGGCCAGGCCGATTCCCCGGTTGCCCCCGGTCACCAGCACGGTACGGGCCACTGTTCCCCCTTGCGAAATGCTCAGCACGGACGCGTCGGAGCCTAGGCGCTACCGACAGGTAAGCGCTAACGGGAGTCGCGTCACACTGGGGTACGACACCGAAGTCAACCCCTGGTGGCACGCCTGGTGGGGGTGTCGGCCCGTACCCTCCCGGTGGTGAACCGGCAACCAATCGCCGCGGCCCTGCGGGCGCTGCGGCAGACCCTCCTCGGCCGGGACACCCCGCCCGGCCGACCGCTGCTGGCCCGCTGGCCCCGGCTGGCCCCGTACGCCACCCCGGTCGGCCTGCTCGCCGCCCTCGGCCTCTTCCTGATCACGCTGAGCGTGGAGAGCGGCTGGGGCCTGCCCACGCCGATCGCGGTGCTGTTCGCGGTGTTGACCGTGGCGCCGCTGTTGGCGCTGCCCCGGCGTCCGCTGCTGGCCTGGCGACTCACGGTGCTGGCCCTGCTGATCTGCACGTTCAACGCGCCGGACGACCGGTCCTGGCCGTGGACCCCGCCGCTGGCGCTCGGGTCGGTCGCGGTGCTGGCGGTGGTCGTCGCACGGGTCGACCGGCCGGTGCTGGTCTGGCTGGTGACGATCAGCACGGTGCCGGTGTTTTCCCTGGTCCACCCCGACAACCGGGTCCCCGTCCTGCTGCTGCTCGGCGCGCTGGCGATCGTCGGCGACCTGATCCGACGTAACCGGTTGTCCCGGCGCGCGCTGGCCGAGCAGACCGAGCTGAGCGAGCGGGAGCAGGAGCGCCGCGCGGTGCTGGAGGAACGCACCCGGATCGCCCGTGAGATGCACGACGTGGTGGCGCACCACATGTCGCTGATCGCCGTGCAGGCCGAGACCGCCCCGTACCGGCTGACCGACGTGTCGGCGCCGGCAGCCGCCGAGTTCGTCGCCATCGCCGGCTCGGCCCGCGACGCGCTGACCGACATGCGGCGGCTGTTGGGGGTGCTGCGCAGCGAGTCCGCCAGCCCGCAGATCGCCCCGCAGCCTGACCTGGCCGACCTGGGCGCGATGGTGGACGCGGCACGCCGGGCCGGCCTGCCGGTGACCCTGGACGCCGGGCCGGTGGACGACGGGCAGGTGCCCGCGCCGGTCGGGCTGGCCGCGTACCGCATCGTGCAGGAGGGCCTGGCCAACGCGGCCCGGCACGCGGCCGGAGCCGCGGTGCGCGTCACCGTCCGCGCCGGCCGGTCCACCCTGACGGTACGCGTGCAGAACGCACCCCCCGACGACGTGCGCGCCCCGGACACCGACACCGGTGGCGGGCACGGGCTGACCGGCATGCGGGAGCGGGCCACCTCGCTGGGCGGTACGTTCACCGCCGGGCCGCTGCCCGACGGGGGTTACGCGGTGGCGGCCGAGCTGCCGTACGACGCGGAAGGCGGGGACCGATGATCCGAGTGCTGATCGCCGACGACCAGGCGATGGTCCGGCAGGGCTTTGGCGCGCTGCTCGCCGCCCAACCGGACCTGCAGGTGGTGGGTGATGCCGCTGACGGCGCGCAGGCCGTCGCCGCCGCTCGTCAGCTCGACCCGGACGTGGTGCTGATGGACGTGCGGATGCCGGTGCTGGACGGGTTGGCCGCCACCCGCAAGCTGCTCGGCGACCGGTCGGCGCAGCGACCCCGGGTGCTCATCCTCACCACCTTCGACCTGGACGACTACGTGTACGAGGCGCTGCGCGCCGGGGCCAGCGGCTTCCTGCTCAAGGACGCCCCGGCGGCTGATCTGGTGCAGGCGGTGCGGGTGGTGGCGGCCGGGGACGCGCTGCTCGCCCCAGCGGTCACCCGCCGGCTGATCGCCGAGTTCGCGGCCCGCCCGGACCGCAGCCGGCCGCGCCCCACCGACCTGGCCGAGCTCACTCCGCGGGAGACCGAAGTGCTGCGGTTGATCGCCCGGGGCCGCAACAACGCGGAGATCGCGGGTGACCTGGTGGTGGCCGAGCAGACCGTGAAGACGCACATCGGGCGGATCTTGGGCAAGCTGGGGCTGCGCGATCGGGCCCAGGCTGTGGTGCTGGCGTACGAGACGGGTCTGGTGGCCGCCGGCGAGTAGCCCCGGGGAGCCAGCCCGCAGACGGCTCCCCGGAACGATGACCGAGCGCCGCCCACTCGCGCACGCTCCCTCCGGACGACATTCCGGGAGGAGAACGTGATGCGACGACGAGGTGCCAGCCGTGTGGCGCTGGCCGCGCTGCTCGGCGTGAACCTGGTCCTGCCGACCCGAACCGAGCCGGTCGCGGCGACCGGGTTCGTCGAGGCGTACCCGGTCACCGCGGCGGCAATGCTCGCGGCCGGCCCCCCGTACGCGGACTGGGCGGCCGACGGGCGTCGGTTCTTGATGTTCGACACGCGTGGCGACGGCCGGGCGGTCGAGGTGCTCGGCGACCTGGCCGGCGCGGACCGGATCGCGGTGCTGGTGCCGGGGGTGGGCAGCACCTTGGCCGACTTCGACAGGGGGTTGGGCGGGGTGGCCCGCCGCGCTCCTGCTGTGCAGGCCGGGCAGCTCTACCGGAAGTTGCGGGCGACCGACCCGGCGGCGGGGGTCGCGGTGCTGGCCTGGCTCGGCTATGACCCGCCCGACGGGGCGTTGACGGCCGCTGGCGGTGTCAGCGCCCGGCGCGGCGCGGCGGGGCTGGCCGTGCTGCTGCGGGAACTGGCCGTGCGGCGTCCGGGGGCGACGATCACGCTTGTCGGGCACAGCTACGGGGCGCTGGTGGTGGCCCTGGCGGCGGCGGACGCCCCGGCCCAGGTCACCGACGTGGTCAGCCTCGGCGGCGTCGGCGCCGGGGTGCAGCGCGCCGAGGATCTGCCCGGCGGGCGACGGTTCTGGGCGGCCGAGGCGCCGACCGACTGGATCCGCCGGGTGCCGCCGGTGCGACTGCCCGGCCTCGGCTTCGGCCGTCGCCCCGGCGACCCGGCGTTCGGCGCCCGCCCCTTGCCGGTGGACGGGGTTGCCGGGCACGACGGCTACCTCACGTCGGGCAGCGCCACACTCGTCGCGTTGGCGGAGGTCGTGCTGGACAGCGTCGACGCCGACCGGGTCGGAGACGCCCGGTGAACCGGGACCGTACCGTCGATGCGCTGCGCGCGTACGCCATCGGCGGGGTGGTGTTGGGGCACTGGCTGGTCACCGGGCTGGTGCTGACCGGCGACGGTGGGCTGCACCAGGCCAGCCCGCTGACCGCGTTGCCTTCTCTGGCCCCGGTGACCTGGGTGTTGCAGACGCTCGGGCTGTTCTTCTTCACCGCCGGGTTCGGCTCGACCCGTTCGTTGGCCGGTCACCAGGGCGGCGGGGGCGGCTGGTTGGCCCGTCGGCTGCGCCAGCTGCTGCTGCCGACGGTGGCGCTGCTGGGGGTGGGCGCCGCAGTGCTGCTCGCCGCCACCGTCGTCGGCACCCCGGACGACACGCTCGCCGTCGCGCTACGGCTCGCCGTCAGTCCGATGTGGTTCCTGTTGCCGCTGGTGTTTCTGGTCACGGTGACCGGCCCGCTGCGCTCGGCCGTACGCCGTTGGGGGGTGGTGCGTTGCGTCGCACCGGCGGTGGCCGTGGTCGCGGCGGCGGACCTGATCCTGCGTCTGCTGCCGGCCGGCACCCACCTGCCACCGGTCACCGTGGTGGCGGCCTGGTCGGTGCCGTACCTGCTGGGCGTGGCGCACGCCGATGGGCTGTTGGCCGACCGGAGGGCGGCGGGCACCCTCGCGGGCGGCGGGGCCGCCGTGCTGGCGGGGCTGCTGGCCGTGGGCTACCCGGTGAGCGCGGTCGGAGTGCCCGGGGCCGGGTTCTCCAACCTGAACCCGCCGTCGCTGCTGGCTGTGGCGTTGGCGGTCACGCAGGTCGGGTTGGGGCTGCTCGCTCGGCCGGCGCTGCAACGGCTGCTCGCCCGGCCGCTGCCGGGCCGGGCGGTGACCGAGGTGAACCGGCACGCGGTCCGGGTCTATCTGTGCCACCAGCCGGTACTGGTGGCAGTGACGGCGCTCACCGCCCGCGGCGGGCTGGCCCTGCCGGGGTTGCACACCGTGCCGGACGACCTGGGCTGGGTGCTGGCGCGCTTCTGCTGGCTGCCACTGCTCGCCGCGGTGCTGGTCACGGTCGTGCGGGTCGGTCAGCCTGCGGGTCACCGGAAAGGGCTGCGCCAACCGGGCGGTGGAGGGGTCGTCGACCGGTCGGCCGAGTGCGTCTCGTCGGCACCGCAGGTGTACGATCATCGACGTTCCGGCCCGCCCGACTTGCAGGAGGTGATCGCTGTGCGAGATAGCGATCCTCCCAGTCGTGGCCGGGCCGATGGTCAGCCCCGCTGAGCCACGACTCAGTCTGGCGAGCTGACCCCGCTTCGCTCCCCACCCGCTTCGACTCCGGTCGAAGCGCATGTGCCGCGCCGTCCGTTTCCGGACGGTCGCCGGGAGCTGCCCGGTCACGACTTCGTGTGCGCGTCCCCACCCCTGCGGTCCGCCCCCGCACGCGGACCGTCCAGCCGCCACCCGGAGCCGTCCATGAGCCGCTACGTCGCCCCGCTGGGCTTCACCCTCGCCGCCGTCTGGGTGGCCATCGTCTTCGTGCTGGCCGGCGGCGGTCACTGACCCGCCGCCGGCCCACCGCTCAACTGCCGCTCAGAGCATCCGCTCAACCGCTGCTCAGAGCATCCGCTCAACTGCCGCTCAGAGCATTCTTGACGACCACAGCAGGCTGAGCGCACCGGCGCAGAGCGCCAGCAGCAGCGCCAACCCGGCGTACCACTGGGTCACCTCACGCGGCTCGGTGCGGAAGCCAATCGAGCTGCCCATGTCCTGATAGACCTGCTTCAGCTCGCTCACCGAGGCCGCCTCGTAGAAGTAGCCCTCGGTGGTCTCGGCAAGCTCGGCCAGGGCCAACCGGTCCACCGGCACCCGCTGCAACTGCCCGCCGATGTCGACCTGGCCGGTGTCGGTGCCGAACGCGATCGTGGAGACCGGGACGTTGGCCGCCTGCGAGGCCGCCGCAGCCTCCTCCACCGCCCGCCCGGAGGTGCGGAACCCATCGGAGAGAAGCACGATCCTCGCCGGCGGGATCCCCGCCGCGCCGTCGGCCGGCACCGACCGGATCGCCTCCAGACAGGTGAACACCGCCTCGCCGGTCGCGGTCGCCTCGGCCAGCACCAGCCCGTCGATGGCACTCGTCACCGCGTCCCGGTCCTTGCTTGGCGGCACCAACACGTTGGCCGCCTTCGCGAACGACACGAGGCCCAGGTTGTAGCTTTCCGGCAGCTCACTGACGAACTGCTTGGCCGCCTCCTGAGCCGCCTCCAGGCGGTTTGGTGCCACATCGTCGGCCTGCATCGACAGCGACACGTCGATGGCGAGCATCACGGTGGCCCGCTCCAACGGCTCCTTGGTGTCCACCGCGGGCCGGGCCAGTGCGGTGGCCAGCACCAGCAGGCAGAGCAGGAACGCGGTCGCCGGGACGTGCCGACGCCAGCCGAGCCCCTTCGGTGCCACCGTACGCAGCAGGTCGACATTTGTGAACCGCATCGCATACGCCCGGCGGTGCAGCTGCCGCCAGACGTAGAACGCGGCAAGTGCGAGCACCGGCAGCACAGCCAGCAGCCACCACGGTTGCATGAAACGGATCATCGTGTCGTCCCCCGGGTACGCGCGTGCCGCTGCGCGGCCACGAATCGCACCATGTCAAGCAGCCAGTCTCGGTCGGTACGCAGACGCAGGTGGGCCGCGCCGGCGCCGCGCAGGGCGGCGGCGATCGTGGCCCGTTGGGCGGTCGCGGCATCGGCGTAGCGCTGCCGCAGCCGCGGGTCGGCGGTCTGCACCTCGTGCAGCTCACCGCTCTCCGGGTCGACCACCGGCAACACGCCCACGTCGGGCAACTCCAGCTCTCGCGGGTCGATCACCTCGATCGCCAGCACGTCGTGGCGGACCCGCAGCTTGCGCATCGGCCGGGCCCACTGCTCGGCCGGCGCGAGGAAATCCGAGATCACCACGGCCACCCCGCGCCGGCGAGGCGGACGGTTGAGCATGTCGATCAGGGCACCCAGGTCACCGCGGCCAGGCTGGATGGTGGTGCCGGCGACGGTACGCAGCAGGCCCTGCGCCTCCTTGCGGCCGGAGCGGGCCGGCAGCCGAGTGAGCACACCGGGCCCGGCCGGCGGTGGTGCTCCGCCCCGCCAGCGCCGCGCCGGCGCGGACACGCCGCCGCCGGTGCCGATCACCGCGCCGATCCGGTTGCCGCCGCGCACGGTCAGGTGGGTGATGGCGGCTGCCGCGGCCACCACCACCTCCCGTTTGAGCCATTGCCCGGTGCCGAAGTCCAGGCTGGCGGAGAGATCCAGCGCCAACCAGGTCTCCAACTCCCGGTCCGCGACCGTACGCCGCACGTGTGGTGTCGTGGTCCGTGCGGTGACCGGCCAGTCCATCCGGCGCACGTCGTCGCCGGGGCGGTATTCCCGTGACTCCCCCGCCTCGCTGCCCGGTCCGGGCAGCAGGCCGGCGTAGTCGCCCTGCAACAGACCATCGAGCTTGCGGGTGACGAGCAGTTGCAGCCGGGACAGGACGGCCTCGCTGCGGTCGGAGGCGGGACGAGGGGTGGGTGAGGTCACGGCCGCTGCCCGGGCCAGCCGGCGCCCGGCGGCGGCGCGGTCGTCGACGGGGTGGCCTGCTGCCGGGGCGCGACCGCCGGGAGGGGGATGGTCGACATCACCCGGTGCACGATGTGATCGGCGGGCACGTCGTCGGCGAGCGCGTCGTAGCTGAGCACCAACCGGTGCCGCAGGATGTCCGGTGCGATGTCCTGCACGTCCTGCGGCAGGGCGTAGTCGCGCCCCCGCAGCAGCGCCAGCGCGCGCGTCGCCCGGACCAGACCCAGCGAGGCGCGCGGGCTGGCCCCGTACTGGATCAGTTGCGCGACGTCGGGCATGCCGTGCTCGGCGGGGGCGCGGGTCGCCAGCACCAACCGGACCGCGTAGTCGACCAGGGCGTTGTGCACGAAGACCTGGTCCGCCTTGCGTTGCAGGGCGATCAAGTCGGGTGTGTCGAAGACCGCGGACGGCTCGGGTGCGGCAACGCCCATCCGGTAGACGATCTCCCGTTCCTCCGCGTCGGTCGGGTAGCCCACCACGATCTTCATGAGGAACCGGTCCCGCTGCGCCTCCGGCAGCGGGTAGACGCCTTCCTGCTCGATCGGGTTCTGCGTGGCCATCACCAGGAACGGGTCGGGCACCCGGTGGCTCTCACCGCCGATGGACACCTGCCGCTCGCTCATCACCTCAAGCAGTGCGGACTGCACCTTGGCCGGGGCCCGGTTGATCTCGTCGGCGAGCAGGAAGTTGACGAAGACCGGGCCCAGCTCGACGTCGAACTTTTCGCTCGACTGCCGGTAGATCCGGGTGCCCATGATGTCGGCGGGCACCAGGTCCGGGGTGAACTGCACCCGGGCGAAGGACCCGCCGACGACCTTGGCGAGAGTCTCCACCGCCAGGGTCTTGGCGACCCCGGGCACCCCTTCGAGCAGGCAGTGCCCCCGGGCGAGCAGCGCGACGAACATCCGCTCCACCATCCGGTCCTGCCCGACGATCACACGTTTGATCTCGAACAGCGCCTTCTCCAGCAGGGTGGCGTCCTGCGCTGGCGTGGTCACCGCCGCAGGGGTCTGCGGTGCCGCCCCGTTCGGCGTCGGGGCGTCGGGCATGGTCGGCTGGGCCACCGGTCCTCCACAGCGTTGGTCGGTCGTCGCGGCTGATGCGGTATCAAGACTCGCATGCCTTGCTGAGTGTCGAGGTGGGGAGAAGCCGTTTTTCGCCGCGCCGCCCTCAGCAGCCGAATCACGCGTCACGGGTGCACATGGACCGGGCCACCGCGTGTACGATTCACCCCGTCGCCGGGCGGCTCCCCCCGTGGTCGCCCGGCGCTCAAGCTTCCCGCCCGGCCGCCCTAGACTGGCCGGGATGAGCATCCCCTCCCCCGCCGACGAAGCCCTGGTCTGCTCGGCGCGTGGCTGCCGGGCCACCGCTGTCTGGGCGCTGGAGTGGAACAATCCCCGCCTGCACGACGCCGCTCGGCGCAAGACCTGGCTGGCCTGTGCCGAGCACCGGGGCAGTCTCGGTGATTTTCTGGACGCTCGCGGCTTTCTGCGTGCCGTCACTGGAGTGCCTGGATCGCCTACGCTCGACACGTGAGCACCCCCGGCGCCCCACCGCCTTTCGGACCCGACGCCTCGACGGCTGCACCGATGGCCCGGGGGCCGCTGGAGCCCTGGCCGGACACGGTCCACTGGCAGCCGATCTCCACCGACCTGATCTGGGTGGAGCTGATCCGCCTGGCGGTTGTGGTCGCCATCGGGCTGGCCGGGACGGCGGTCGGCTGGGCGTTGAGCGGCCACTGGCTGTTCGGGCTGGCCGTCGCCATCGTGCTGGTGCTCGGCGTGTGGCGGGCCATCGCGATCGTCCGCGCGGTCCGGGCCTGGGGGTACGCCGAAAGGGAGAACGACCTGCTGGTCCGGCATGGGCTGCTGGTCCGCCGGCTCTCCATCGTGCCGTACTCCCGGATGCAGTTCGTCGACGTCAGCGCCGGGCCGTTGGAGCGCGCGTTCGACCTTGCCACCGTGCAGTTGCACACCGCCGCAGCGGCGACCGACGCCCGAGTGCCGGGGTTGCGCCCGGCGGAGGCGTCCCGGCTACGCGACCGGCTCACCGCGCTCGGCGAGGACCGGGCGGAGGGGCTGTGAGCGCCCGGGTGGGCAACCACCGACCGTGCCGGTGGCCAGCCCGATGAGCGACTGCCCCGCCGAGCCGAGCACCGTGCCACCTGCGGGCCGGATGCCCCACGAGGCTGCACCACCCGCGGACGCGCCCCACGAGCCGGTGCCGTCGGGGGCACCCGCGCCGTGGCCGGCACCCCCGGGCAGTGGCGAGGGCGAGCCCCGGCAACGACTGCATCCGCTCAGCCCGCTACTGCACGGTGCCAAGTCCCTGTTCGTGGTGATCGCCGGGTTGTCCTGGTCGACGCTGTCCCGGGTGGGCTTCGGCTGGTTCGCCGCCATGGTGGCGGCGCTGGCGCTCGGCGCGACCGTGCTGTCGGTGATCAGCTGGTACAACACCGGCTACCACTTGGTGGGCCGCGAGTTGCGGGTGCACGAGGGGCTGCTCTGGCGGCGTACCCGGGCCATCCCGTTGGAACGACTGCAGGCCGTGGAGGTGGTCCGGCCACTGCTCGCCCAGCTCACCGGCCTGGCCGAGTTGCGCCTGGAAGTGGTTGGCGGGGGCAAGACCGAGGCGCCACTGGCGTACCTCGGGGTGGCCGACGCGGCCCGGCTGCGCGAACGGCTGCTGGCGCTGGCCGGGCGGGTGACGCAGCCGAGCGTGCCGGGCCACGCGGCGCCCGCGGTGGTCCCGGGGGCGGCGGCCCCACCGGCGACCACGCCGGGCCGGCCACTGCACGCGGTACGCAACCAGAATCTGCTGATCAGCCAACTACTCACCCCGCAGGCGTTCCTGCTCCCGTTCGGTGTGGCCTTCGTCGTGGTGCAGTTCCTCACCGCGGGGTCGTGGTCGTTCGTCGCGGTGGCGAGCACGCTGACCGCGATGGCCGGTGTGCTGCTGCAACCGGTGCGCCGGGTCCTCGACGACTGGAACTTCCGGCTGGCCCGCGACGACGGCACACTGCGGGTGCACAACGGCCTGCTGGAGACTCGGTCGCAGACCGTGCCGCTGGCGCGGGTGCAGACCGTGCGAGCCACCTGGCCTCTGCTCTGGCGGGTGAACGGCTGGCTGCGGCTGCGCCTGGAGGTGGCCGGGTATTCGGTCACGGAGGCCGACGACCGCAACCGGCCTGATCGGCTGCTACCGGTCGGCGACCTGCCGACGGCGACGATGATCGTCGCCGAGGTGCTCCCAGGGGTACGCCTCGACGCACTCGCGCTGAGCCCGCCGCCGCGCCGGACCCGTTGGCTGCATCCGCTGGGCCGTGCCGCGTTCGGTGCAGGGTTGTTCGAGCAGGTGTTCGCCACCAGGTCCGGGCGACTCACCCGGCAGTTGGTGATCGTGCCGTACGCCCGTATTCAGAGCGTGCGGGTGGTCCAGGGGCCCCTGCAGCGCCGCCTGGGTCTGGCCTCCGTGCACGCGGACACCGCAGGCGGGTCAGGCGCCACGGCCCAGGACCGCGACCTGGCGGAGGCGTGGACGTTGGCGGCCGAGCTGAACGCCCGAGCGCACGCCGCCCGCCGCCCCCTCTAACAGACCGGGACCGGGAGGACTCTCTCGTACATCCTCACTGTCAGTGGTCGGCGGGTACCGCTGGTTGGTCGGTGGTGCTCAGCCCGCGTGGTGCCGGCTGCTTGGCGGCCGACGGTTCGATGGGGTCGGGTGGTGCCCCGGCGGCCGGCTTCACCCCGGCCCTCGGGTGGCGGGCCTGCCAGGCAGCCCAACCGCGCTCCGCCAGCCCGACCACCAGGAAGGTCAGCCCCACGTACGCCCAGCCGACCAGCACGTCGAGCACGTAGTGCTCACCCGAATAGACCAGGGTGAAGGTCATCGCCAGCGGGTACGCGAGCAGCAGCGGCCACCAGCGGCGGCGGGTGCTGGTCAGGAAGAACAGCACCACGAACAACGCCCACGCGGTGTGCAGCGACGGCATCGCGGCGACCGGGTTGGAGGCCATCTGGCCGGCGTTGAGCACGTTGCCGGCGCCGTGCATGCCGAACGCCTTCCAGCCCCGGGTGGAGATCCGGGCGACCTCGGTGAGCAGCCCATTCTGCGCTGCCCACCAGGGCGGGGCGGCCGGGTAGACGAAGTAGGTGATCAGGCCGGCGGCGCAGAGGAAGCCCCAGCGCCGCATGTACGCCGCCCAGCGGCGCCGGTTACGCAGCCAGAGCACCGCGGCGGCGGTCAGCGTCACCACGAAGTGCGAGAAGTACACCCAGCTCGCCGCGATGTCCCACCAGTGCACCTGCGGGTGGTAGAGGTGCTGCTGCAACCAGATGGTGGGCACCTCGCCGCCGGTGGCCCAGCCGAACATGAACCGGTCGGCGACGATCAACTCCATCGCGTGCGGAGTGGCCCCGTTGTCGGCGAACCCGCGCGAGAGGTTGTACAGGGCGAACAGCAGCACCACCGGCACCCAGTCCCGAACGAAGCGCAGGTGACTGCGCCACGGCCGGTCGCTGTTCCAGGCGATTGTCGCGGCCCAGATCCAGACGAAGGCGTAGGTGGGGTCGGTGGGCAGCCCGATGGCCAGCCACGCGGCGAGGAAGGCGACCGCCCAGACGCTCATGGCGATGACACGCCGACGGCCCCCGTCGGCGGACGCGGGCGGGTCGGTCCGGGCGGGGGGCTGGGGGTCAGTCACGACGGCCATCGTCGTCAAGGTTAGCGACGGGGACGGCATCGACCGACGGGGACCACCCGGCGAAGCCATGCACGGGTGGGAGGCGGTCGGTGCCGGGATCGCCGGGCGCGCGCTCGGCGGGCTCGGCGAGCACCTAGGCTGACGAGCATGCAGGAGCAGCCCGAGCCGGCCTTCGCGCCGGGTCTGACCGCCCAGGTCGAGTTGACTGTCACCGACGCGGACACCGCCCAGGCGGTCGGTTCGGGGGACGTACCGGTGCTGGGCACTCCCCGGGCGCTCGCGCTGGCCGAGGCGGCCACCGTCGCGGCCACGGCGACCGGGATGCCGCCCGGATCGACGACCGTGGGGACGCGTGTCGAGCTGGAGCACCTGGCGCCGACCGTCGTCGGCCGGACGGTCCGGGCGCAGGCCCTGCTGGCGACGGTCGACGGTCGCCGGCTGTCGTTCGAGGTCACCGTCAGCGATGGTGACCAGACGGTGGCCCGGGGCCGGGTGGACCGGATCCTGGTGGACCGGCAACGATTCGTCGAGCGCGCCGGGCGGGCGTCGTGAACGCCGGTTTCGTCGAGGTCGCCGACCGGGTGCATGTGCGACGCGAGCCGCTGCTGCGGGTCAACGTCACACTTGTCGTCGGCGATGACGAAGCGCTACTGGTGGACACGCTCTCGTCGGCCGCCCAGGCCACCGAGCTGGCCGCCGCCGTCCGGGCGGTCACCGACCGTCCGTTGACGCTTGTCAACACCCATCACCACTACGACCACTGCTTCGGCAACGCCGTTCTGGCCGGCGACCCGCCCCGCCCGGTGTACGCGCACGAGTTGGCCGCCGCGGCTCTGCGGACGGAGCCGGAGCGGCTGCGCCGGGAGGCGTACGAGGAGTTGCGGACGGAGCACCCGGCGCTCGCCGCCGAGCTGGCCGACACTCCGCTGCTCGCTCCGACGCACACCGTGCACATCGAGACGTCGCTCGACCTGGGTGGGCGGCGGGTGCTGCTGCGGCACCCGGGGCGGGGGCACACCGAGGCGGATCTGGTGGTGCATGTGCCGGACGCGGACGTGCTGGTCGCCGGGGACCTGGTGGAGCAGAGCGGTCCGCCCGCCTTCGAGGACTCGTACCCCTTGCAGTGGCCGGACGCGGTCGCGGACCTGCTGCGGCTGACCACCGCGCGCACGGTGGTGGTGCCGGGCCACGGCGACCCGGTGGACGTCGACTTCGTCCGCGCCCAGCACGCCGAGCTGGTGAGGTTGGCCTGGCTGATCCGGGCCGCGCACACCGGCAGCGCCCCGCCGGAGAGGGTGGCCGCCGAGGCCCCCTTCGGAGCCCGCGCCGCCCTGATCGCCGCCCGCCGCGGCTACAACGAGCTGAACGGCGAGCTCTAGCTCCCGCACCCCACCCCGCCGATCTTGCACTTTCTGCCCCGACAAAGGCGGCAAAGTGGGGCCAAGCGCCGACCGAAAGTGCAAGATCGGCGCGGGAGGGGCGTGGGGCGCGGGAGGGGCGCGGGGAGGGGCGCGGGGAGGGGCGTGGGGAGGGGCGTGGGAGGGGTGTCAGGTTGGGAAGCGGCGTTTTACTTCGGCGCGGGTGGGCATGGCGGTGGCGCCGCCCGGGGACTCGCAGACCAGACCCGCCACTCGCAGCGCGAACGCCACCCGCTCGACCCAGCCTCCCGGGTCGGCCGGTTCGCCGTCTCGCAGCAGGTCGGCGATGAGCGCGGCCATCACCGAGTCGCCGGCACCGGTGGCATCGATCGCGTTGACCTTCGGGGCCGGCACCCGGACCGGGTCGGCGTCGGCCGCGGCCACCACCGCACCGGCCGCGCCGAGCGTCACGACCACCGTGGCGGCCCCCAGCTCGCGCAGGTACGCCGCCACACCTTCGACCGGTTCACCCGGGTAGAGCAGCCCCGCGTCGGCGGCGCTCAGCTTGACCACGTGCGCGCCTGCGGCGAACTCGGCCACCACCTCGCGCAGCCCTGCCAGCGCGGCCGACCCGCTCAGCAGCCGGGGACGCACGTTCGGGTCGAAGACCCGCAGACCGGTGGCGAGTGACCAGGCACGTCGGGCCGCGGCCAGCGTGCCGGGTTGGAGCAGCACGATCGAGCCGCAGTAGAGCACGTCGGCGCCCTCCAGCAGCGCGAGATCCAGGTCGTCGGGGCCGAGCAGGCCGTAGGAGGCCGGCTCGCCGTAGAAGCGGAAGTCGGGTTCCGGCCCGGCGTACGTGACCACCGCGAGCGTGGTTGGCGCGGGCACGGTGACCGCGCCGGCCACCCCGACGTCGGCTGAGGTCAGGAAGGCGCGGATCCGGCCGCCCAGCACGTCGTCGCCGAGTGAGCCGACGAACTGTGCCGCACCGCCGAGTCGGGCAACCCCGACGGCGACGTTGAGCGGCCCGCCGCCGATCGCCTGCCGGTAGACCCGCTCCCCGTCGCGCTCACTGTCGAGCAGGTCGACGAGCGCCTCGCCGAGCACCACCGCGTATCCCATGCCGATCCTCTCGTCGCCAACCACCACCGGCCGCCGCACGCCGAGCCGATCGCCGTGGCACCAGGCTGGCACAGCGCGCGGCCCGGTGGGCACGGAAGGCGGTGCAACGACGCGCGTTACCCCGGCTGGTGGATCGGCCCGTCGAGTGCCGCCAGCGGGTGGCCGCTGCCGCCCCAGCGGGCCGCGACGATCTGCGCGGCCACACTCACCGCGGTCTCCTCCGGTGTACGCCCACCGAGATCCAACCCGATCGGGGAGGCGAGCCGGGCGAGTTGCGCCGCACTGAGCCCCGCCTCGCGCAGCAACTTGTGCCGCTCGTCGTGGGTGCGCCGTGAGCCCATCGCACCGACGTACGCCAGCGGGTGGCGCAGCGCCAACTCCAGCAACGGCACGTCGAACTTCGGGTCGTGGGTGAGCACGCACACCACCGTCCGCCCGTCGACCCGGCCGGCTTCCAGCTCCGTCCGCAGGTAGCGGTGCGGCCACTGCACCACCACCTCGTCCGCCTCGGGAAAGCGCCGTGCGGTGGTGAAGACCGGCCGGGCGTCGCAGACGGTGACCCGGTAGCCGAGGAACGCGCCGATCCGGGCCACCGCGGCGGCGAAGTCGATCGCCCCGAAAACGATCATCCGGGGTGGGGTGGCGTACGCGGTCACGAAGAGGCTGATGCCGCCGCCTCGGCGCTGCCCGTGGTATCCGTACCGGAGCACCCCACTGTGGCCGGCGGCGAGCAGCCCGAGGGCGTCGACGCTCACGGCGTCGTCGAGTCGGTCGTCGCCGAGCGAGCCGATCGACCGCCGGCCGGTCAGCACCAGCCGCCGACCCAGCCGCTGGGCCGGGTCAGCCGGCGCCGCGGCCGGTAGGTCACCGGCATTGGCCGCCACGCAGGTGACCACGGCCGCTGGTTGGCCGTCCCGCCGGGCGGCGGCGACCGCGTCCAGCGCTGGCAGGGCGCTGGCGTCGACGCGCTCCACGAACACGTCGAGGATCCCACCGCAGGTCAGACCCACGGAGTACGCGTCGTCGTCGCTGATCCCGTACCGGATGAGCTCGGGTGCGCCGGTGTCGAGCACGCGGCGGGACCGTTCGTAGAGATCCGCCTCGACGCAACCGCCGGAGACGCTGCCGGTGACCGTGCCGTCGGCCGCGACCACCATGGTCGCGCCGGGCGGCTGCGGCGCGGACTGCCAGGTCGCCACGACGGTGGCCAGTGCGACCGGCTCCCCAGCGCGGCAACGGCGGTGCACCTCGTCGAATACGTCCGGCACCGGCTGCCGCCTCTCCGTTCCGTCATCCCCGTACGCAGGATATGGCGTCCACCGTCAACCAGCGGGTCTTCACATGTATCGAGGAACGACTATTGCGGGGAGGCCACGCGGCATGGTGGGATGACGCATACCGGGCGGTGCGAGGGCTGTCGCGTCGCCGGTTGCCGGGTTCATTGGGCGCGAGGGCACCGGTCCAGGACAGGACCGTCGATGGCGCACGTCCACCGGCCGATCTCCCGCCGGAGCACGTCGCCGTGATCGTCGCGCCGCGCACGACAGCGGGGCGACCAGGCCACACCCCACCCGATTGCGGCGAGGCGGCTCATCCAGCGCGCCTCGCGAGTCAGGAGAACCCGTGAACCGTTCCCGTACGGCCGCGTTGCTCATCGCGGCCGTGACCCTCGCGCTGGGCGCTGTCGCCCTGACGTCCAGTCCCAAGCCGGCCGCCGCACACGGTGCGGCGATGACCCCGGGCAGCCGTACCTACCTGTGCTGGCAGGACGGTCTGAGTCAGACCGGTGAGATCAGGCCGAACAACCCCGCGTGCTCCGCCGCGGTGGCGCAGAGCGGCGCGAACTCGCTCTACAACTGGTTCAGTGTGCTGCGCTCCGACGCCGGCGGCCGGACCACCGGCTTCATCCCCGACGGGCAACTGTGCAGCGGCGGCAACACCGGTTACCGCGGCTACGACCTGCCCCGCACCGACTGGCCGTTGACCCACCTGACCTCCGGGGCGCGGTTGGACTTCCGGTACAGCAACTGGGCGCACCACCCGGGCACGTTCTACTTCTACGTGACCAAGGACAGCTGGAGCCCGACTCGCGCGCTGGCCTGGAGTGACCTCGAGCAGCCGTTCCTCACGGTGACCAACCCGCCGCAACGTGGTGCCGTCGGCACCAACGACGGGCACTACTACTTCAGCGGCAACCTGCCGTCGGGCAAGAGCGGCCGGCACATCATCTACTCCCGCTGGGTGCGCGCGGACTCGCAGGAGAACTTCTTCGGCTGCTCCGACGTGACCTTCGACGGCGGCAACGGCCAGGTGACCGGGGTTGGTCCGGGCGGCTCGACGCCGGGTCCCACCGCGACCCCGACCTCCCCGACGCCCACCCCGACGTACTCGACGCCGGGGCCGACCACTCCGCCCCCGTCCACCACCCCGCCGCCGAGCACCACCCCGCCGCCGTCCGGCGGTGACTGCATGGCGGTCTACAAGGTGGTCAGCGCCTGGCAAGGCGGCTTCCAGGGCGAAGTCATGATCATGAACCACGGCAGTACGCCGTTCTCCGGCTGGACCGCGAGTTGGGCCTGGCCCAACGGGCAGTCGATCAGTCAGATCTGGGGGGCCACACAAACGTCGTCCGGATCGTCGGTGACGGCGACCAACGTCGCCTACAACGGCACTGTCACACCGGAAGGCACCACAACGTTCGGCTTCCTAGCGAGCACCACAGGAACGAACGGCCTCCCCACGGTGACCTGCGCCCGCCGCTAACACTAGTTGATCAAGAGGTTTGCGTCACCGGAACAGCTCCGGATGACGCAAACCTCTTGATCAACAGGGTGGGGCTGGGGTCAGCGGACCATGCTGCCGACCACCGGCTTCGTAAGCAGGGCGGACTGGTTGCGCTGGATGCCCGGGTCGAGGGTCTTGGCCACGAAGATGGCGTGCCAGATGCAGAAGATCAGCACCGTCCACACCTTGCGGGAGTGGTCGGCCTCCTCCCGCTTGTGCTCATCGAGCAGCCGCAGCGCGTACGACAGGTCGAGCAGGTCACCCGCACCCGAGGTGCTCAGCACGTGCCGGGCCCACTCGTACATCTCGCCGCGCAGCCAGACCCGGGTGGGGGTCGGGAAGCCCAGCTTCTTGCGGTTGACGATCGCCGGCGGCACGACACCCTGCAACGCCTGACGCATCGCGTACTTCGTGGCGTCGGAGCGCGGCGGCAGCTTCAGGTCGACCGGGATCTTCGCCGCGACGTCGAAGACGGCACGGTCGAGGAACGGCACCCGCACCTCCAGTGAGTGCGACATCGAGATCCGGTCGGCCTTGACCAGGATGTCGCCCCGCAGCCACGTGTAGAGGTCGACGTACTGCATCTTGGTGACGTCGTCCAGCTCCGTGCACTCGGCGTAGATCGGGGCGGTGACGTCGGTGTAGCGCACCGAGGGGTCGTAGCGCCGCATCAGGTGCTGCTTCTCCTCCTCGGTGAACATCCGCGCGTTGCCGTAGTAGCGCTCCTCGATCGGGGTGGTGCCGCGCTCCAGGAAGCTCTTGCCCTTGACCCCCTGCGGGATCGCCTTGGAGACCGCGCGCAGGCCCTTCTGCACCCCGCCGGGCAGACCGTTGACGGTCCCCAGCGACAGCGGCTCCCGATAGATCGTGTAGCCACCGAAGAACTCGTCGGCGCCCTCGCCGGAGAGCACCACCGTCACATGCTCGGCGGCCTTCTTGGCCACGAAGTAGAGCGGCACCAGCGCCGGGTCGGCCACCGGGTCGTCCAGATGCCAGACGATCTTCGGCAGCGCGTCGATCATGTCCTGCGGACCGATCTTGGTGGGGATCGTGGTGACATCCAGATGCCGGGCCGACTCCTGGGCGACGTCGATCTCCGAATAACCCGGGACGTCGTAACCCACGGTGAACGTGAGGATGTTCGGGTTGAACTCCCGGGCCAACGCGACCACCGCGGTGGAGTCGATGCCGCTGGACAGGAACGAGCCGACCGGCACATCGGAGCGCATGTGCATCCGCACGCTCTCCCGCAGCGTCTCCCGGATCTCGTGGTACAGCTTCTGCTCGTCGTCGACCGGCGCCGGCCGGAACACCGGCCGATACCACCGGCGTACGTCGATCCGCCCGCCCGGGGTCCAGTTCAGGTACTCCCCGGAGCCGATCCGGCTGATGCCCTTGTGCAACGTCCCGGGCTCGGGGACGTACTGCAGGGTCAGGTAGTGGCTGAGATTGGCCGTGTCGACACCCGCGTCGCCCTGGTAGCTGCTGTGCGCGAACGGCAGCAGCGCCTTCTTCTCCGACGCCAGGTATAGGCCGTCGGCGGTCTCCAGGTAGTGCATCGGCTTGATGCCGAAGTAGTCGCGGGCACCGAACGCGCGCCGCTCCCGCCGGTCCCAGATGACGAAGGCGAACATGCCCCGCAGCCGGGTGAGCACCTGCTCACCCCAGAAGTGGTAGCCCGCGACAATCACCTCACCGTCACCGGCGGTCGCGAACTGGGCACCGAAGTCCCTGATCAACTCCTCGCGCAACTCGATGTAGTTGTAGATCTCACCGTTGAAGGTGAGCAGGTAACGACCGTTCGCGTAGGGCAGCGGCTCGTGGCTCGACGCGACGTCGATGATGGCCAGCCGCTTGTGGGCGAACACGCCGTCCGCGTACCGGCCGGAGGCGTCGCCGACCACCTCGACCCCGGTCTCGTCGGGGCCGCGGTGGTGCAGGCATTCCAACGCTCCGGCGATGTGGTCGCGGTGCGCGGCGGCGTTGCCGTTCGCGCTGAAGAAGGCCAGAAGTCCGCACATGGTGGTCATCTTCCCACGCGCGCTGTCGGCCCGTCGCAGCCGTCCGTCGATCCGCCCGCCGGGGGCGTCACCGCGAACCGGGCGCGCGGTACCGTCGGGATCGGCAACGAAGCGGAGGGAGCGGCGCAATGACCGAGGGACAAACCGACGGTACGCCGACAGACGGCACGGAATCGCACGATCCGGACTTTCCGGAGGCGTTCCTGTCGTTCATGCGGCAGGGCTGGCGCGACACCGCGCTCCCCGTGTCGCCCCGACCGGAGACGCCCAACTACGCCAAGCGGCGGGCGGCGCTCTCGGCGGCGTTCCCCGGCGAGACGCTGGTGATCCCCACCGGCACCGAGAAGGTCCGGGCCAACGACACCGACTACCCGTTCCGGCCGGGCAGCGACTTCGCCTACCTGACCGGCGACCACGACGCCGACAGCGTGCTGGTGCTGCGCCCAAACGGCTCAGGGCACGACGCAATGCTGTACATGCGGCCCCGCTCGTCCCGGGAGACCGACGAGTTCTTCCGCAGCCGTAACGGCGAGCTGTGGGTGGGCCGGCGGCACACGCTCAGTGAGAAGTCGACCGAGCTGGGTCTGCCCACCGCCGACCTGACCGGCCTGGAGGCGACGCTCGCCGACCTGGCACCGGGGCGTACCCGGGTGCTTCGCGGGTTCGACGCCCAGGTCGACGCGGCCGTCCGCCCGTACGACGGTGCCCGCGCCGATGGGCAGCCGGCCCGGGACCGGGAGTTGGCGATCGCCATCTCCGAGATGAAGCTGGTCAAGGACGAGTGGGAGATCGGCCAACTCCAGGACGCGATCGACGCCACCGTACGCGGCTTCGAGGACGTGGCCCGGATCCTGCCGGCGGACCGCGCCGTCTCGGAGCGGCTGCTGGAGGGTGTCTTCGCGCTGCGGGCCCGACACGACGGCAACGACGTCGGGTACAGCTCGATCGTCGGTGCCGGCGAGCACGCCACGATCCTGCACTGGGTGCACAACCACGGTGCCACCCGACCGGGTGACCTGCTGCTCATGGACATGGGTGTCGAGGGCCGAAACCTCTACACCGCCGACGTGACGCGGGTGGTGCCGGTGAGCGGCCGGTTCACCGCCCTGCAGCGCCAGGTCTACGACATCGTGTACGCCTCACAGCAGGCCGGCATCGAGGCCATCCGGCCGGGTGTGAAGTTCAAGGACGTCCACCTGACCTGCATGCGGGTGCTCGCCGAAGGGCTGGCCGACCTGGGTCTGCTGCCGGTGAGCGTGGACGAGGCGATGGACGACAAGTCGACTGTCTACCGGCGCTGGACGCTGCACGGCTTCGGCCACATGCTCGGCATCGACGTGCACGACTGCTCGAACGCGCGCAAGGAGACGTACCGCGACGGCGCGCTGGGAGAGGGTTACGTGCTCACCGTCGAGCCGGGTCTGTATTTCCAGCCGGAGGACGAGCTGGTCCCCGCCGAGCTGCGTGGCGTCGGCATCCGGATCGAGGACGACGTGCTGGTCACCGCGACCGGGGCGGTGAACCTGTCGGCCGGACTGCCGCGTACCTCCGACGAGGTGGAGACCTGGCTGGCCGAGCAGCGTGAGGCGGGCCCCCGCCTGCCCGGCTGACACTGACGACCGGCGAGTGCGGCCGGCGAGGCCCTGGTCAGGCGTGCTGCGACGTCGACCAGGACCTTGCCGGCCGCACGCCCTTCGACAACGCCGTGAGCTGCGCGGCTCCCGCAAGCCGTGCGGACCGGTAAGCCGGCGCGACCCCACAAGCCGGCGCGACCCCACAAGCCGGCGCGGGCTCGTAAGCCGGCGCGGGCTCGTAAGCCGGCGCGGGCTCGTAAGCCGGCGCGGGCTCGTAAGCCGGCGCGGGCTCGTGAACCCGTGCGCCCCGCGAACCGGCCCGTCCCCGGTGTGAGCGATCTGGTTCGAGGGGACACGCGGAACCGGCAGACCGGATCCTCCCTACTTACGACCGCCCGAGCCGCGACGGGACATGCAGGCCCCTGAGAGCCGAACCTGTGCATGCCCTTTGTCCAGTTTCGTCGCGTTGGCCGATTCGGCACCACGATGATCGACACCATGTCGGCGATGTTGGGGCATCACCCCGCCTGGATACCCCCATGTCGGCGACCTGGAGTGGATCATCCCCCGGCGCATCGGGGCCAAGGCCACTCCCCGCCCATTTGGGCCATTTGTCCGGCGGCCTCGCGAGGCTGCACCGCCCGGTCAACACCCGAACCCGGCTCGCGAGACCCCAGCACACGCGCCACCCACCGGCCAACACCCCAACCCGACTCGCGAGACACCAGCACACGCGCCACCCACCGGCCAACACCCCAACCCGACTCGCGAGACCCCAGCACACGCGCCACCCGCCGGTCGGCTCACCAGCCCGATGGGGAGACTCCGCCGCACGCCACCCACCGACCGGCCGGCCGGCCGAACTCGAGTGGCGAAGCCTAAGCGCCGGCCGGCGACACCCCGGCCCTACTCGCCAAACTCAAGCGCCGGCCGGCGACACCCCGGCCCTACTCGCCAAGCTCAAGCGCCCGCCGGCGACATCTCAGCCCAGCCGGCGCGGCTCGGACGCACGCCATCCGTCGGTGTTTGTGCTGCTCACACCTCTTTCCGCCGACCCGCACCGGTTGCCCTCCCTAAGCTGGGCTGAGTCGAATGCGTGGTTATCTCGGATAAGTCCGCATCGCGAAGATGGTTCTCATACGGTGGGGATCAGAGGCTGCAACCCATTTGTAGCTGGTCGTGGCGCCTCGGGCGATGCGACCCCGTCTGGTAGCAGGAAAGGGCGGAAGGCTCTGATGTCCAACGACGTAACGAGTACCGACGGCGGGGCCTCGGCAGCTCCGCCGACACGACGACGGCGGGCGCTATGGGTCGCCGGCGTCGCCGGGCTGACCGGTGTGGTCGGCCTGGCGGCCCTCGGCGGCGTGGCTGCCCGGGACGACAAGCCCAGCTCCAACCGGGCGTCCGACGCGCAGCCGTCGACCAATCAACAGAACGTCAGCGACGCCGGTGGCGCGGACGACGGCGCCAAGAAGGACGGCGACGCGGAAGACGAGTGGAGCGGCGACGACTGGAGCGGCTTCGACGACCGGTCCGACAAGGATGACAAGAACAACGGCAAGGGCGACAAGGACAACAAGGACGACGAGAAGGACCGTACGAAGCAGGTCCCCTGCGACACCGACCAGCTGATCCAGGCGATCGTGTTCGTCAACAACAAGCACGGCGGTGTGCTGGAGCTGGCGAAGGGTTGCACCTACAACCTGACCCGCAACGACTACCAGGGCAACGGCCTGCCGGTAATCACCGAGCGGATCACGCTCAAGGGCGAGCACACCACCATCGGTCGCGACGCCACGGCCGACTACTTCCGGATCCTCAACGTCGGCCCCGGCGGGCACCTCACCCTGAAGGGCCTGAGCATCAAGGGTGGCCAGACCCTCCGGCCAGCGATGACCGCCGACGCGGCGACGGTCTGGGCGCCGTACTCGGCCCTGGTCCGCTCCACCGCAACCGGCACGGGTGCCAAGCCGGACGTCACGGCAGCACCCCAGAGCAAGCCGGGCACGGTGCCCGAATCGGGCCCGGCGACAGCAGCCAAACCCGCGGCGGAAGCCAAGCCCGCGGCAGCAGCGGAAGCCAAGCCGGCAGCAGCAGCGGTCAAACCTGCGGCAGCAGCGGAAACCAACCCCGCAGCAGCAGCGGCCAAACCTGCGGCAGCAGCGGAAACCAACCCCGCAGCAGCAGCGGCCAAACCTGCGGCAGCAGCAGAAGCCAAGCCCGCGGCGGCGGCCAAGGCTCCGGCGGCAGCGACCAAGGCCGCCACGCCGGCGGCCAAGCCTGTGGTCATGGCGGCGAAGCCGGCTGCGGCCGGGCCGGCGGTGGTGCCACTGGTCGAGCAGCCCGGGTTCACCGACGGCGCCGGGGTGCTGGTGCAGCCCGGTGGTCGCGCGGAGATCCTGGACAGCGAGTTGCTCTACAACCAGTCCGGTGGCAATGGCGGCGGGCTGGCCAATTTCGGCAGCACCAAGCTCAGCAAGACGACGGTGGCGCACAACACCGCCTTCTTCTTCGGCGGCGGCATCTTCAACGCCGGCGTGCTCCAGGTCGATGAGTCGAAGATCAAGGACAACACCGGGATCATCGGCGGTGGCGGCATCTCCAACGGCGCTGCCGAGGTCTTCACCGATGACGTCGACGGCGGCTCGGTCTGGGTTTACAAGAGCGAGATCACTGACAACGAGACGCTCGGCTTCGGCGGCGGCGTCCTGGATGTCGAGGGCACCACGACGTTGCACGAGACGACGGTCAGCGGCAACACCGCGGTGCTCGCCGGTGGCGGCGTGGCGGTGGCCGACAGCCAGCTCACGCTGAAGAGCGCCACGGTGGTCAAGAACAGCACCGCCGGCGTGGGCGGCGGCGTGGCGGTCGCCTTCGACAGCGCCGCGACGATCGAGAACAGCAAGATCAAGGACAACACCGCGGGGTTCTTCGGTGCCGGTCTCTACAACGACGACAGCGTCACCACGGTGCGCGACAGCGAGGTGGCGGGCAACCGGGCCGTCGGCCCGTCCGGCAGCGGCGGCGGCATCTACAACACGGACGGCGGCGAGATCACCCTCCACCGGACGAAGGTGACGTACAACTTCGCCACCCTGCCGCCCGGTGGCATCTCCAACGGACTCTTCAGCTTCGTGAGATTGGACGACGAGTCTGCGGTGTCCGCCAACCGCCCCACCAACTGCCTGAACGTTCCCGGTTGCTTCTGACTGGAACGGGGCGGCTGATCCACATAGAGGGTGCGCCCCTCCGAGCCGGCGACGGCGCGGAGGGGCGTACCCGTTTTGGCAGGTCAAGAGGGGTCGACGGCCGCATTGGGCGGCAGTGGGCCCGCCGGGGCGTCCCGGCCCCTCCGGACGGGACATGAACCTAATGCGGGGTTCTTTCGGATAAGCCCGCGAGGCGAGGATCCTTCTCATACGGTGGTTTTGGGAGCTACAACCGATTTGTAGCAGGGGACGTCCGTCTGACGGCGGCGACCCTGTCTGGTACGAGGAGAGGGCAGAGAGCTCCGATGTCCAACTACCTAACGAACAACGAAGCCTCCGGGCGGGCGACGGCCAAGCGCCGCCGCAAGCTCTGGCTCGCCAGTGGCGTGGCCGGTTTGACGGGCGTGATCAGTCTCGCGGCGGTGGGCGTCGCGGGCAGCGCCGGAGCGGTCGGCCTGAACTGGAACACCGCGCAGGTCAGCAAGGACGGCGACCAGCGGGGTGACGAAGGACGCGACTGGGACAAGGACAAGGGCGAGGACCGGGACAAGGACAAGGACAAGGACCACGAGCGCGGGAAGGAGGTGCCCTGCGACACCGACAAGCTGATCCAGGCGATCGTGTTCGCCAACAACAAGCACGGCGGTGTGCTGGAGCTGGCCAAGGGCTGCACCTACAACCTGACCCGCAACGACTACCAGGGCAACGGCCTCCCGGTGATCACCGAGCACATCACCCTCAAGGGTGAGCACACGACGATCTCCCGGGAAGCGACGGCGGACTACTTCCGCATCCTCAACGTCGGCGCCGGCGGTCACCTCACGATCGAGGGCCTGACCATCAAGGGTGGCCAGACCCTCGATCGGTACAACAGCGTCGAGCCGGCAGCCGTCTGGGCGGCGTACTCGGACTCCGAGGCGCTCGCCGCGCAGGTGAAGGCCGGTACGCCGTTGGCCCAGGCGCTCACCGCTCAGCAGGCCAACCCGAAGGCGGGCCTGAAGGCCGCGCCGAAGGTCACGCCGAAGGCTCCGACGGGCGTCGTCACGCCGCTCGTCGAGTACCCGGAAGACACCGACGGCGCCGGCATCCTGGTCCAGCCGGGCGGCACCGCCGAGATCCTGGAGTCCGAGGTCGTCCTCAACCAGTCAGGCAACAACGGCGGTGGCGTGGCCAACTTCGGCACCACGAAGATCTGGCACAGCACCGTCACCCGTAACACCGCCTTCTTCTTCGGCGGTGGTGTCTTCAACGCCGGCCTGCTCAAGGTCGAGGAGTCGAAGATCACGGACAACACCGCCGTCATCGGTGGTGGCGGTATCTCCAACGGCGCCGCGGAGATCTTCGCCGACGACGTCGACGGTGGCACGGTCGAGCTCAAGAAGGCCGAGATCACCGACAACGAGACGCTCGGCTTCGGCGGTGGCTACCTCGACATCGAGGGCAACACCACCGCGTACGAGACCAAGTTCGTCTCGAACACCGCGGTCCTCGCCGGCGGTGGTCTGGCGGCGGCGGACAGCCAGCTGAACCTGCACAACGTCTCGATCGAGAAGAACAGCACCGCCGGTGTCGGTGGCGGTGTGGCCATCGCCTTCGACAGCGCGGTCACGTTCGAGAAGAGCAGCATCAAGGACAACACCGCCGGCTTCTTCGGCGGCGGGCTCTACAACCGCGGCAGCGTCACCACGCTGCGCGACAGCGAGGTCGTCGGCAACCGGGCCCTGGGCCCGATCGGAGTCGGCGGCGGCATCTTCAACACCTTCGGCGAGGTCAACCTGTTGACGACGAAGGTCGCCCACAACTTCTCCACCTTCGAGCCGGGCGGTGTCTTCAGCTTCTTCGGGCAGGTGAACGTGGACGACAAGTCCGCGATCACCGCGAACCGCCCGACGAACTGCCTGGCCATCCCGGGCGGCACCATCGAGAACTGCTTCGCCTGATCACCTACGGGTGACAGCACACGGCAGCGCAACAGACCGGCCCCCTTCCGCAGGACGCGGAAGGGGGCCGGTTCACGTTCTACTTCTGGACGAAGACCGCCACGCTGCGCGCCGGCACGGTGAACGTGCCAGCCGGACGGTCGAACGAGGCCGTACGCAGCACCGGGTCGGCCGAGTCGACAAGCACCGGGTGCAGTGCCACATCCGCCCCGCGCAGACCGGTCAGCGTCTGCTTCGCCGTCTGCGGGGTGCCGTTGAAGACGACGGTCACCGACTTCCACGCCCCGCCCAGCCCTCGGGCGTCCAGGGTCATGGTCAGCACACCCGGTGTCTCCTGCGGCCCGGGCAGCGGGAATGCCACCCGCTGCTGCACCTGCTCGGCGGTGGCCAGCCCGAACACCGGCGACGACGCCCGGATGCGCAGCAGCTCGGCGTACCGGGCGTCGGTGGTGTTGATGGCCGCGCAGTCCGGCACCAGCGCCGGGTCCGCCAGCAGGGGCGACGCGTACGACCACTTGTCCTCGTTGTCCTGCGCGGGCGGCAGGCCGGCGCCGAACCCGTTGCCCTGTGCACAGTCCCAGCGGATCTGGTTGAACCAGTCACCGGAGTTGAACGAGTTGCGGTCCAGCGACTTCGACCGCAGCCGTTCGGTGCCGGCGGTGACGAACCCGGTGCCCTGCCCGAGCACCACCGTGCCCAACGCCAGCACCTGCATCCGAGAGCGGTCGGCCGCTGTGGTGGCCTGCGGCAGCTTGTACGCCAGCGCGTCGTACAGGATCTCGTTGTCGTGCGCGTCGGCGTAGGTGACGGCCTCCCCCGGCGCCGCGGTGTAGCCGGCCGGGGAACCGTTGTAGTCCACCTGAGCCCCGGTGACCTGCCGTCCGGCGGTGTCGGTGAACCGGTACCCGCGCAGGTTGCCGGTCAGACCCACTTTGATCAGGTCGTGGGAGTGCAGCAGCCGGGCCTTCTGCTCGGCCGGTGACCCGTTGACCGGGTCACCGTTCGGGTCGGTGTACAGCCCGGAGGCGAATCCCTGCACCCGCGGGTTCGGGTCGAACGGTCCACCGCCGCGCACCGCGTCGCGTAGCCGGTCGTTGAACGTGCCGATGCCGGTGCCCGCCATGTTGGCCTGGGTGGCCTGCACGAACCGGGCGTCATTGGCGACCTCGCCGAAGTTCCAGCCCTCGCCGTACAGCAGGATCGCCTTGCCGTCCACGCCGTCGCGGGCGACGGTCAACCGATCCAGGGCCCTGCGGACGGCGAGGATGTTCGCCTTCGGGTGGTGGCCCATGAGGTCGAACCGGAAGCCATCCACCTTGTACTGTCGGGCCCAGGTGACCAGCGAATCGACGACGAGTTTGCCCATCATGGCGTGCTCGGGCGCGGTGTTGGCGCAGCAGGTGGAGTTGGCCACCGTACCGTCCTCCAGCAGCCGGTGGTAGTAGCCGGGCACCACCTGGTCGAGCACCGACTTCGCGTCGGTGCCGGCCGCCGACGTGTGGTTGTAGACCACGTCCATGACGACCCGCAGGCCGGCGTCGTTCACCCCGGCGACCATCCGCCGGAACTCGGTGGTCCGCGCCGCACCGACCGGGTCGACGGCGTAGCCGCCCTCCGGCACGGTGTAGTGCAACGGGTCGTACCCCCAGTTGTAGCCGTCGGTGTCGGCGACCGCCGCCACGCACTTCTGCTGCTCCGCGGAGTCCGGCGCGAGCGCCGCCAGGTCGCAGGCCGGCTGACGCTGGTCGGCCCGCTTCTCCGGGATCGTCGCGAAATCGAACGCCGGCAGCAGGTGCAGGTGCGTGACACCGGCGGCGCCGAGCGCCCTCAGGTGGGTCATGCCGGCGGTCTTCGGGTCGGTGAAGGCGAGGAACGTCCCTCGCCGCTCGGCCGGCACGGTGTCGTCGGCGATGGAGAAGTCCCGCACCGACAGCTCGGTGATCTGCGCCTTCGCCGGGGGCACCGGCGCCGGTTTGCGTATCGTCCGCCAGCCCGCCGGGGCCAGCGCCGGGTCGTTCAGGTCGATCAGTTGGCTGTGCGTGGAGTCCGCCGCCAGGGCCACCGAGTACGGGTCAGTCACCGACGCGGTGACCATCTTCTGCGTCGCAGGCTGCCACGCCTGCACCTCGTACCGGTAGTACTTCCCAGCCCAGGTGGCGTTGCCGCGCGCCGACCAGACACCGGTGTGGTCGTCGCGGCGCATCGGCACCGTCCTGGGCTGGGCGGTGGGCGAGTCGAACAGTTGCAGCGTCACCGTCCGGGCGGTCGGCGCCCACAGTGCGACGCTCGGCGTCCGGCCTGCGAACGTCGGCCCGAGGGTCGCGTCGGTTGCCCGGGAGTACACGTCGTCGAGCACGCCGGGGATCTGCACGCCGGTCGCGGCGAGCAGGGCGCCCGCGGCGTCGCGTTCGGTGACCAGCACCTGCCCCCGCAGCGCCGCCGGGACCTTGGCAAGGTCCGCCCGGTCCAGGGCGAAGCTACGGTACGACCACAGGTGCGGGAACGCGGCGCGCTGCTCCTCGGTGAGCCCGTTGCGCTGCGCCCGCAGCGGCAACGTGGTGTACGTCCCGGTCAGCTCCCCGTCGACCACACTGACCCCGCCGGTGGGCGCGGCGACCAGCGCATACATCTTGCCGTCGGTCGGCGGAGTCTGCCACGCCACGGTGGACCTGTCGATCCAGTGCGCCTTCTGCTTGCTGATGTCGGTGTCCCCGCTGACACTCGTCGCGGTCGACGGCAGCAACCGGCCTGGCGTGGCGGCGAGCAGCCACACCTCGCGTCCCGCGCTGGCGAAGTCGAGCCGCTGGTCGTCGGGCAGGTCCTTGGTGTCGCCCTGGTGGATGATGTAGTTCAGCCCGGTGGCACCGGCTGCCAACGGCACCCTGAACACCGCCCCGAACGCGTCGGTCGAGGTCGGCTTCAACGGGCTGGACCATTCGGTCGGGTTGGCCGCACCGTCCCACAGGTGCAGACCCCAGCCGTCGTAGTTGCCGTCGGCCCGCCGGTAGTGGATCACGGCGGTGCCCTCCTCCGCAGGCGGGTCCGGTTCACCGGTGGCCGCCTGTCGGCTCGGGTAGATCGCCGGGTCGCCCTGCTTGAGCCAGATCTCACCGGTGGACGTCACGTCGATGCTGCGGTCCTGAGCGACGTCCTTGGTGCCGTTTTTGTCGACCACGAGGAAGCCCACCGACTTCGCGCCCGGCTTGAGTTTCACCCAGGCGAACCGGCCGTAGGAGTCCTCCCCGGAGAACGGCTGCCCCTTGGGAAACTCAGTGACGTACGCCGGGTCGATGTCACCCCAGGCGTACAACCCCCAGTCGTCGTACCCGCCGGCGGGGCGTTGGTAGTGCACCACCGCCCACTCCCGGGACTTGCCCTGCGCCGGCGTACCCACGATGGCGGTGGACCGGGCCGTCGCGGTACGCCCCCGGCCTTCGCGGACCACCGCCTTGTACTCGATCCGGGTGCCGCCGGCCAGGCCGACCAGGTCGTGCTGCACGGTGTACGGCGCGTGGTCGGCGCTGCCCAGCAACGTCCACCGGCCGCCCGCGACCCGGGCGGCGACGGCGACGGTAGCGAGGGGGTCACCGGTCACCTGGGCGGTGACCGCGGCCCGGGCGGCGACCGGCGCGTCCGGGGCCGGGCTGGTGATGGTGATGGTCGGCTTGTCGGCCGCCGGTGCGATGGGGTTGCCGGCCCGGTACACCGCCGCCGACAGCGGCGGCACGGTCAGGGTCAGCTTCCCGTCGGCACCCGCCTTCGCGTCCGAACGGGCCCGGGGCGCTCCGCCGGCCTGTTCGTCATCCGAGCCGCCGTAGATGCCGGTGAAGGTGGCGCCAGCCGACCAGGTGTTCACGGTGACAGTCTGCGCGGTGTCGGCGTTGTTCACCGCCACCACGTACTCGGTGCGGTCGGCGGGAGCGATCCGGGAGGCGGCGAAGACGCCCGGACCGTCGGCGGCGTACCGGGTGACCTGCACGCCGTCGCGCAGCGCCGGGTGCGCCTGGCGCAGCCGGCCCAGCTCGGCGATGGTCCGGTACAGCGGGTGGCTGGTGTCGAACTGGTCGCTGGCGTGGGTGCGGTCGGTGCCGAGCAGGTCGTCGTCGAGGTAGTCGGCGACCTTCGATGCGAACATGTCCTGCCGGGCGTCCTTGTCCCCGCCGGGGCCGGTGAAGCCCTGCTCGTCGCCCGAGTAGACGACCGGCTGGCCGCGCGTGAGGAACATCAGCTGGTGCCCGAGCTGGTCGCGGCGCAGGTGGCTGGCCGGGTCGGTGCCCCCACCGGCGACGAACGAACCGATCCGGCCCATGTCGTGGTTGCCGAGGAAGGTGGTCAGCCGGCCGGCGTCGGTGTCCCGGGCGGCGTAGAGGTCGTCACGGGCGTACACGTCGGCGAGCGCCTTCGCGGAGCCGGCGCCGGCGGTGTACCCGCGCGCGGCCTCCTGGAAGGCGAAGTCGAGGGTGGCCGGCAGGCCGCCCTGCCGGACGTAGCTGGAGCTGATCTCCGGGTCGGCGCTGTACACCTCGCCGAACATGAAGAAGTCCTTCTTGCCGGCCTTCTCGGCGGCCCGCTCGATGCCCTGGCTGAACTGCGGCCAGAAGTCCATGTTGACGTGCTTCACGGTGTCCAACCGGAACCCGTCGACGCCGATCGCGCCGATCCAGTCCCCGTACGCCTTGGTCAGCCCCTGCACCACCTCGGGGCGCTCGGTCCACAGATCGTCGAGACCGAAGAAGTCGCCGTACTCGCTGTTCTCGCCGGCGAAGGTCGAGTCACCCCGGTTGTGGTACATGGTGGCGTCGTTCAGCCAGGCCGGGACCTTGACGGTGGCGTCCTTCGGGTCGGCGAACGTCGGGGTGTACGGGAACGACTCCCCGTCGACCCGCGGGAACGCGCGGGTGCCGTCGGCGTAGTTGCGGTCCTCGAACGCCCGCCCCTGCTCGTCGGTGTAGGGCGAGGTCGCCTTGTCCACGTACGCGTACTGGTCCTCGGCGTACTTGATGACGTCGGCGGTGTGGTTGACGATCACATCGAGGTAGATCTTGATGCCGCGCTGGTGAGCGAGCGAAACCAGCCTCTTCATCTCCTCGTTGGTGCCGAAGTGCGGGTCCACCTGGGTGAAGTCGGTGATCCAGTAGCCGTGGTAGCCGGCCGAGATGTCGTCCCCGGCGCCCTGCACCGGCCGGTTCTTGAAAACCGGGGCGAGCCAGATGGCCGTGGTGCCCATGCCCTGGATGTAGTCCAGCTTGTCGATGACGCCCTTGAGGTCGCCACCGTGGTAGAAGCCCTTGTCGGTGGCGTCGAGCCCGGTTCGCAGACGGTCACCGGAGAGGCCGCCCCGGTCATTGCGGGGGTCACCGTTGGCGAACCGGTCCGGCAGGACGAAGTAGAACTGCTCGGCCCGCGCGGAGTTGCCGCCCGCCTTCAGCAGCGCCTCAGCGGTGGGTTCATCGCGCCACTGCGCGGCGCCGCCGGCGGCGAGGGGGGCAGTGCCGGGCGACCGGGAAGCCGCAGCGGCGGCGGGATGCGCGGCGACCGGAGTGCCGACGAGCGTGAGAGTGAGCAGGGAGACGAGGGCCAGCAGGGCGGTGCGCGGTATCGGCGGGGGTTTCATCGACGCCTTCCTCTGGTCGCTGATTGGCCGCACGCTAACCCTTGCCGAAACATTCTGCAATACCTTGCAAACACGGTCGCAACAAAGCAGCAACCTTGCGGAAGCGCCGTGCTCGTCCAGGTCAGAGACCGCTGCAGCGCACCCCGTCGACAGTGCACGCCCGTGGAGTACTGGAAGCCCGCTCCATGTGGAACCGCAACGACACCGAACCACCAGGCCGCACGTCCACCCCACTGACGTACGTGAAGCCGCTCCCGGCCTGGCGAACCGTCCCCTGTGGAACGCCCTCCACCCAGGCGGTCACCAACCGCCCACCGGAGAACTCCAACCCGACCGTCCAACCACGGCTCTCGGCCGACGCGTTGACCATCGACACCTCGCCGATGAAACCGCCGTCGAAGCTCTGCACCACCCGGTACCGCCCACTCACCGCCGGCCGCCCCTGCAGAGCCCGGCTCGGCGACGGCGTCACCGTCGGCTTACCGGTCGGGCCCACAGACGGACCCACCGATGGTGACCGCGACCCAGCCGCAGCGCTCGGCGGCAACCCACTCGCACGCCCAGACAACCCCGGCAGCACCGGGGCCGGCGCCGAAGCCGAAGCCGACACCGGCTCGGGTGCGCTCGGCGCAGCAACCGCCGAGGGCAACGGCAACGCCGGCGGCATCGGCGCGCCCTCCGGCACAGGACTACGCCCCCGGTACGCGCCCAGGGCCACGAAGAGCAGCACCACCATCACCACGACACCAGCGCCCACCACGATCCAGGGCGACGACGCGATCGCGGCCGGACCGTGCGGCAGTCGCGGGCCACGACGCATGCCGGACATGAACCTCCCTCAGCGGACCGTCCGGGCAGCCTAACGATCGGCGGCCAGGGCCGGAAGCGCCGACACCACACCCTCACCGCGCAACCGACCCGACTCCAGCTCAACCAAGCCGACAGTCAACCCCGTTGATCCTGCACCGGAGCGGCCGCTTCGCCGACTCACCCCGGCCAAGACGCAACCGCAGCGTCCTGGAGTCACCCGCCTCCAACGAACGGGTACCGCGCAACACGAACTCGCCGTTCCCACGCCCCCGCACCGAGATTTCCGAGTCGTCAGAGACCCGCAGAGCCCACATGTCGTCGTCGAACGCCAACTCCACCAGCCAGTCCACCGACCGACTCGACTCGTTCGCGATGGACAGCACCGCCGCGTCCCCGTTCCAGCCGTTCGTACCGACCTCGTACCGGGCCGTGACCGTGTCGTCGGCCGGCACCGTCGGCACCACCGGGACGCTCGTCCGCCCCGGCGTCGGCGAGCTACTCACGGTGACGCGCGGCGACGGCGCCCGGCTGCTGGGCGACGGCCGTGGCGACACCGACCGCCGTTGCACGCCAGCCGGAGTCGGCCCACCGGTGGCCGACGCGGCGGCCGGCACAGTCGGCAGGAACACCGGAGGCGCCGCCTGCGGCGCGGCCTCCCGCTCCCTGGTCCGGAACGACAGCAACGCGATCACCAGGAGCACCACCAACGCACCCACACCGAGCAGCACCACGACCCACGGCGCCGATGCCAACACCCGAGCCGCCCGCGACCCTGCCGCACCGTCCGGCCGCACCGCCATCAGGTCTCCCCTCGTCCCCACCGACGCGACAGCGTAGCCAGCACCGCACCGACCAGAAACCATGCGGGTACGGATCGGGCCAACCGGCCGACGCACCACGGAAAACGGCTCGATCCAGCGGACGTCCCGGCCGGGCACACCCTCAACGCTGCGGCACCCGCACCTCGATCTCGGAACCCAGCCGGGCATCGGCAGCCAGACCCAGGTCGTCTCCGCTCCAGAAGCGCCCCGGGTCGTACCAGTTCGGACGCCGACCCGCCGGCAACAACCCCATCGCCTCGTAGGTCACCGCCACCACCTCGGCGCAGTACGCCGTCTCCAGCCCTCGGTCCCGCTCCCCAGTAGAAGCAGCCGGGGTCTCCGAGGTCGACCGAGGTGCCGGCGTAGGTCCCGGCGTAGGTCCCGACCCGGGTGCCGGCGTAGGTCCCGACCCGGGTGCCGGCGTAGATCCCGACCCGGGCGCCGACCGACCGGGGCGAGGCAGCGCCGGCACCCGACCACGCACCCAGCGCCACGCCAACTGGGCCGTCGACGGGAACGGCGTGCCATCCAACCGCGCGATCGTGCTCAGCACCGCCCGCTCCATCTCCCCGTCGGCCGGCGGGTCGAGCTGCCGCAACCAAGCCCGTTGGCCGTACCGGTTGGCCCAGACGCAGACCGCGTCC
This sequence comes from Micromonospora sp. DT201, assembly GCF_049841575.1. NCBI lineage: Bacteria > Bacillati > Actinomycetota > Actinomycetes > Micromonosporales > Micromonosporaceae > Micromonospora > Micromonospora sp. DT201. The sequence continues at coordinate 229,186 of NZ_JBNCKP010000010.1, forward strand.
CGCAGATCGTGTAGTTGGACGCCGCGCTGATGGGTGCCCGACCACAGATCCGGCAACGACCTGCCCAGCTCCGCGTGCCACATCAACGGCGGCATGTCGTCCAGCACCACCGCCATCCCCACGTGGTTGACCGGGCTGTTGGTGGTGAACTGGATTGCCCGGTCCGGCACGCTGCGACCCCGGAACACCCACACGTCGCCGGTGCGGGTCAACTCGACGGCCTCATCCAGGCTGATGCTCATGAGGGTCTAGCCTAGGCCGATGCGGCAACGAATGCGGTGGTGGAAGGTCCTCGGGCTGGCCGGCCTCGCCGGCGTCGCGGCCTCCGGCGTGGTCATCGCGCGAGCTGAACGGCGCCGGCGCGCGTACACCCCGGAGGAGATCCGACAGCGGCTGCTGGAACGGCACGCCCAGGCTGGCGACGCAGCAAAGCCCACCGACCGCGCCTGACCATCCGCCCCGACGCTCCCCCGTGGACCCTCTACGGTCGCCCGGGTCTGCCCGATGGTCGGTGGCTTGTTGTGGGCCGCACCCAGGTCGAGCGCCAGTAGGCCCTGCGCACGTCCGGCTCGCCTGATCGTGCTTGATCCTGGTTGTAGTTGCCTCGTTCGTGGTTGAGGGCCCTGTTTCCTGGATTGAGCGTGGTCGTGAGTTGGCGTGCCAGGCCCAGGCCCGTGAGCGGTGCCCGTGAGCGGTGCTGGTGAGCGGTGCCCGCTGTGCTGGGTGCTCAGGTCCCGAGTGTGGTTGCGGAGGCGGTGCGAGGGTGTCGACCCGGGCGAGCCGGGCCGACTGTTGGGCGCTGTGGGCATTTTTGTCCGGTTTTGCCGTGCTGTCGGCCGGGCGGTCAACTCCTCAAGACCCGGCCGAGCGTCGTCTACGGGGCGCTTCAGGACGTGATCGACTCCATGTCGCCGATGTGGGGCTATCCCCGGCGCCGGATACCGCCATGTCGCCGATATGGAGTCGATCAACACCCACCGCCCGATACTCGAGGCCGGCGTGGGGTCGGTTTGTTCCGTATGGGGGATTTCGTTCCGTGGTCGGGGTCATCGTGGTCGTGGAATCGGGGGCCGGCGGGGGTCGTTATACCTGGCATGCCGCCCCAGCCCTCGGGCTTCGCGGCAGCTCCCAGCTCAGGTGGGCGGGAGCCCAGCCGGGAACACCCGCCGGCCCGCTCGGTTACATCCCCGGTAGCCGCGAGCCACCGAGAACATTCGCCAGGTCGGGGCGTTACCCCGGGCAGCCGCGAGGCGCCGGGAACACCCGTCCGGCCGGCACGGTTACACCCCCGGTAGCCGCGAGCCACCGAGCACATTCGCCAGGTCGGGGCATAACCCCGGGTAGCCGCGAGGCGCCGGGAACACCCACCAGGTCGGCACGGTTACATCCCTCCGTAAGCGCCGAGGGCCGGGAACACCCGCCGGCCCGCCACGGTTACACACCCTGGCCGCCGAAACGGCAGGCCGACCCCCGGGAACTCGGTGGAATCACCCGCCGCCCCGGACCGTTGCACCACCCCTGGTCACACCCGATGCCGGCCCCCCTTGTTGCGGGGCTGCCGGGCCCCCTTCAAGCGTCACGCAGCCGCACCCCCGTGCCTGCTGCACACCCCCCGTTAAATGCAGAGGAGCACGCCATCATGCGTACCGATCTGATCCGTAAGACCGCCCTCACCGCCGCTGGACTCGCCTTCACCGGCGGCGCTATCGCCGGCCCCATCACCACCGCCTACGCCGCCGACGCCAAGCCCGCCTCGCAAACCCAGACCGATCGCAAGGCCTCCAGCGACCGGGAACTCAACGTCCGCTACCAAGCCCAGCCGAACTTCTACGACTGCGGCCCCGCCGCAACCCGTAACGCCCTGTCCGTGCAGGGCAAGGACATCAACAT
>NZ_JBNCKP010000011.1:0-155084 GCF_049841575.1 Micromonospora sp. DT201
TACACATCTGCAGCCGCTCCCGGTAGCAGCTTGACATAGGAGCATCAAGGAGACCCGGTGAACGTGCATCCGTTCATTGAGGCGGAGCGAGCCGGCAAGCACAACGTCAAGCGTGCGTGTGAGCTGCTCGAGGTCTCCAGGTCCGCCTACTACCAGCGCACATCCGGTGTTCAGTCCGTTCGCGGGCGCGTTGATGCCCAGCTCACCGAGAAGATCATCCAGGTTCATGCGGTGTCGAAGGGCACCTACGGGGCGCCACGCATCCACGCCGACCTCGCTGACGCCGGTATGCGGCACGGCCGTAAACGCGTCGCCCGGCTGATGCGCGCCGCTGAACTGGCCGGCAAAAGCCCTCGCCGGTGGCGGACCACGACGACCCCGGACCCGAACGCCGGCAGACGCCCTGACCTGGTCGGGCGGGACTTCACCACCGATCCGGCTGCGCTCGATACCCGCTGGTGCGGGGACATCACCTACATCAACACCTGGCAGGGCTGGCTCTACCTGGCCACCGTCATCGACCTGGCCTCACGCCGCGTCGTCGGCTGGGCCATCGCCGACCACCTCAAAACCGACCTGATCGACGCCGCCCTCACCGACGCCCTCGTGCGGCGCCGACCCCAGTCTGGGCTGGTCTTCCACTCCGATCGCGGCTGTCAATACACCAGTGCCCAGCACGCCCGCCTCGCGCACCGGCACGGCATCCGCCTGTCCGTCGGACGACGCGGGCAGTGCTGGGACAACGCGGTCGCCGAATCGTTCTTCTCCACCATCAAGACAGAACTGCTGCACCGCCAGCCATGGCCCACCCATCAAGCCGCCCGCCAGGCCGTATTCGAGTACATCGAAGGGTGGTACAACACCCGCCGCCGGCACTCGACCCTGGGCTACCTCAGCCCCGCCGCCTTCGAAGCCACCGGCTCGCACCTTCTACCAACGGTCCAAGCAGCCTGACTAACATCAACACATCGACCCTGTCCGTCGAAACGGGTCAAGCCCAGCATGGATAGCCAACGAGCTACCTCCGCCGTGGCCGATGCAGGGCTGACGTCAAGGATGTCTTGACGTCCAACTCGCCCCTGCCGGGCAACTTCGGCATTGAACGTCGCCGCATGGTTCTCAGCGCGACGTGCACCGTCGTACGAGATGCGTCGAACCGGTCGGCCAGTTCCCGCTCTGCGGGCAGCCGCTCTCCGGGCGAAAACTCGCCCCGCTGGATAGAGCCCACCAACCTCAGCCGCTCGTTCGCTCGGCTCCGGGAAGCCGCCGGTCTGCCGGGTGTCCGGCTACACGACCTGCGGCATACCGTCGTCTCGCTGCTGATGGGGCTGGGTGTCCCGCCGCACGTCGTTCAGGCAATCGCCCGGCACGCCGACGTGAAGATCACGCTCAAGGTCTACGCCCACGCCAACCTCGACGCGATGCGTCAGGCACTCGGCAAGCTCGACGGGAAGCTCTCGTGAGTGCCGTTGCTGTCAGCATTGCTGTCAACCGACCGACTCGTGGCAGAGCCGGTCGGGAAAAGCCTTGTGGATATGGAGCCCCCGGCCGGGATCGAACCGGCGACATCTCGCTTACAAGGCGAGTGCTCTGGCCAGCTGAGCTACAGGGGCGCGTGCGTCGACGTCAGCATAGCGACTGACGTCCGGATATCCCGCTCGCGATGCCTCCCCAGCATGGGAAACGTCATCAACCCGACGCGCGGGACGCCGATTGATGTCTGAGCGTGCCCGAGTGACCGGAATGAGTAGACCGTGGGCCACGTTGAGAGGTCCCACGCCTTGGCAGCGCGGGGAAACCCGTTTACGGTTCAGTCACACGGACGACAGACTCGGCGCCCCCGCGACCGAGCCGCCGTCCGCTGACCGGCACGGACACGTGCCGGTCGCTCCTTCACTCGGATCGTCCGGCACGTTCCTGCCGGTGAAAGGAAGCGCTTCACCATGGCTACGGTCACTTATTCCAAGGCATCTCGGGTCTACCCGGGCCAAGAGCGTCCCGCCGTCAACGAGCTGGACCTCGAGATCGGCGATGGCGAGTTCCTCGTCCTGGTCGGCCCCTCCGGTTGCGGCAAGTCCACCAGCCTGCGGATGCTCGCCGGCCTGGAGGACGTCGACGCGGGCTCGATCTACATCGACCAGCGTGACGTCACTCACCTTCCGCCGAAGGCCCGCGACATCGCGATGGTCTTCCAGAACTACGCTCTCTACCCGCACATGACGGTGTACGAGAACATGGCGTTCGCCCTCAAGCTGCGCAAGACCTCCAAGTCGGAGATCGACCGGCGGGTCAAGGAGGCAGCCGGGCTGCTCCAGCTGGAGGAGTACCTCGGCCGCAAGCCGAAGGCGCTCTCCGGTGGTCAGCGTCAGCGTGTCGCGATGGGCCGGGCGATCGTCCGCGAGCCGCAGGTCTTCCTCATGGACGAGCCGCTGTCGAACCTCGACGCCAAGCTGCGTGTGCAGACCCGTACCCAGATCGCGTCCCTGCAGGCCAAGCTGGGCGTCACCACGGTCTACGTCACCCACGACCAGGTCGAGGCCATGACCATGGGTCACCGGGTCGCGGTGCTGCTCGACGGTGTCCTGCAGCAGGTGGACACCCCGCGGGCGCTCTACGACACCCCGGCCAACGTGTTCGTCGCCGGATTCATGGGCTCTCCCGCCATGAACATCAAGACCGTTCCGCTGAACGAGAAGGGCGCCGAGTTCGCCGAGCTGCACATCCCGCTGACGCGGGAGCAGGTCGAGGCGGCCCGCGCCGAGGGTGGCGACGGCAAGGTCACCGTAGGCTTCCGTCCGGAGGACTGCGAGCTGGTCAGCCCGACCGAGGGCGGCATGCCGGTCGTGGTCGAGCTTGTCGAGGACCTCGGCTCGGACGCCAACGTCTACGGCCACGCCGCACTGGGTGGCAATTCGGAGCGCTTCGTCGTCCGCACCGACCGGCGCAACATGCCGAACATGGGTGACACCGTGTTCGTCAAGCCGAGCGCCGGTCGCAGCCACGTCTTCCACGCCGCCACTGGCAGCCGGATCTGACGTAACGCCTAACCGAAAGGGGCGGTCCGCTTCGGCGGGCCGCCCCTTTCGTCGTACCCCGGTGGGTGTCTCAACCTGTGGAGCCAGCGCAACTGTGGCTCTGTGGGGTGACTCGGTACGGCAGGCCGCGCTCGTACGGTCGAGGTAACCCGAACCGAGGAGTTACCGTGCCAGCCGTTGCCGCCACCCCCGCCACCCCCGTCGCCCTGCCGAGCGGGCGTTCGTTGCCGTACCGGATGGGTCGCCTGGCCGGCCGTAACCTCGCCTACTGCGCGACGCTGGTGCCGGTCGCCCTACTCGCGCTGGTGACGGTCCCGCTGGGCGGGGCCGGTGCGGCCGCCGCCCGTTGGCGGGCCCTGCGGACCGGTCTGCTCGGGGCGGCCCCGACCGCTACGCCCAGCCGGCGGCCCGGCCTGATCGCGCTGCTCGTCCACGCGGTGCTCAGCCTGCTGGTCGGTGCGGCGGCCCTGTTGCCGCTCGGCATCCAACTGCTGCTGGTGCTGAGGGGCGTGCTGTACGGGTTTGTTGATCCCGGTCCGTACGACCACTCCTGGGGTGGTCCGACCCTGGCCGGCGCGTGGGTGGCGCACTTCCTCATCGGCCTGCCGATCGCCGCCGTCGCACTGGCCGCAATGATCGGCCTCGCGGCCGTCCACCAGCGGCTGACCCGGAGCCTCGACGGAGAGCGGCGCGCCCCCTGGCTGATCCCGACCGTGCTGCTGATCGCGCTGGCCGGTGCGCTGCTCTTCGTCGCCTGGACCCACCAGATCTAGACACACGACGAGGCCCCTTCCCGGCTCCGGGAAGGGGCCTCGTCGACGTTGTTACAGCTCGACGGCGCGCCGGCGGGCTACCTCGGCCAGGGTGACCGCAGCGGCCACGCTGGCGTTCAGCGACTCCACCTCGGAGATCATCGGGATGCTGACGGTCAGGTCGCAGGTCTCGCCGACCAGACGGGACAGCCCGCGCCCCTCGGAACCGACCACCACCACCAGCGGACCAACTGCGGCCTCCAGGTCGTAGAGGTCCGTGTCGCCGTCGGCGTCCAGGCCGACCACCATGAAGCCGGCGTCCCGGCACGCCTTCAGCGACCGGGTCAGGTTGGTCACCTGCGCCACGGGCACCCGCGCGGCCGCGCCGGCACTGGTCCGCCAGGCGGTCGCGGTGATCCCAGCGGCCCGCCGCTCGGGTACGAAGACACCCTGCGCGCCGAACGCGGCAGCCGACCGGATCACGGCACCCAGGTTGCGCGGGTCGGTGACACCGTCCAGCGCGACCAGCAGCGGGGTCTGCTGCTCCAGGGCAGCGGCGACCATGTCCTCGAACGGCTGGTACGCGAATGGCGGCACCTGCAGCCCGACACCCTGGTGCAGCACTCCACCGGTCATCCGGTCCAGCTCGGCCCGGCTGATCTCCAGGTTGGCGATGCCCCGGTCGGCGGCAGTCCGGATGATCTCGTTGATCCGGTCGTCCATGTCGATGCCCTGGGCGACGTAGAGCGCAGTCGCCGGCACCTGGGCGCGCAGCGCCTCCAACACCGGGTTACGCCCGACCAGCAGCTCCGGGGTGTCCTTGCTCGGGTTGGACTTGCGCCCCGGCGCGACCCGCGGGCCGGACCGCGCGGTGGGCTTGCCGCCCCGACCGCCGGTGGCACCCCGGCCTGCGGCAGCACCCCGCACGCCCGGTACGCCCCGACCGCCGCCCCTGCCCCAGGTGGTGTCCTTGCTGCCAGGCTGACCGATCTTGGGGGAGCGCCCCTCCTCGGCCGCCGCGCGGCGCTCCTTGTCCTGCTTCCAGGCGGTGCGCTGGGGCAGCTTCTCGGTGCCCGAGTAGCCCTTGTGCCACGGCCGCTCGTCCGCGGGCAGGGTGCGCCCCCGCCCGGCCAACGAGTCCTTGTTCTTGCCGCCGGTGCCCTTGGGGGCGCCTGCCTTCGACGTCAGTCGCCGGCCACGGCGCTGCGAGTTGCCGGCCATCAGTCCTGCTCTCCAATAGTCCAACGGGGGCCCTGGGGGGTGTCCTCGACCACCACACCGGCCAGCTTGAGCTGGTCACGTACCGCGTCGGCGGCAGCCCAGTCCTTGCGGCCCCGGGCCTGCGCGCGCTGCTCCAGGGCCAGCGCGATCAGGGAGTCCACCACGGAACGTAGATCATCCGAGCGGCCGCCACCGGTCCAGGCCGGGTTGAGGGGGTCGATCCCGAGGATATCCAGCATCGCCCGCACCACGGCCAGAGTGGTGCGGACGGTCACATCGTCGCCGTTACTCAGCGCGGTGTTGCCGTCCCGGATGTGCTGTTGCAGCACAGCCAGCGCGGCCGACGTGTTGAGGTCGTCGTTCATCGCCGCGGCGAAGCCGTCGGGCAGCTCACCGAGCTGCCCTGCGCCGACCCGCTCGGCCGCCCGCTGCACGAAACCCTCGATCCGGCGGTAGGTGGTCGCCGCGTCGCGCAGCGAATCCTCCGAGTAGTCGATCACCGAGCGGTAGTGCGCGGCGGCGTAGTAGTAACGCAGCTCCACTGGCCGCACCCCGAGCGAGTCCACGTATGCCAGGCCAAGCGCGTTGCCGGCGGACTTGCCCATCTTGGCCCCGCCGATGCTGAGCAGCCCGTGGTGCACCCAGTGGCGGGCGAACGGCAGCCCGGCCGCCTGGGACTGGGCGATCTCGTTCTCGTGATGCGGGAACGTCAGGTCCAGCCCTCCGCCGTGGATGTCGAACTCCGGGCCGAGATACCGCCAGCACATCGCCGAGCACTCGATGTGCCAGCCCGGGCGGCCACGCCCCCACGGCGACGGCCAGTAGGCATCCGCAGGCTCGTCCGGTTTGGCACCCTTCCAGAGCGCGAAGTCGCGCGGGTCCCGCTTGCCCCGGTCGGGGGCGTCCCCGGCGGACTGCATCGCGTCCGGGGATTGACCCGACAGCGACCCGTACGCCGGCCAGGACGCCACATTGAAGTAGACGTCGCCGGAATCATCGGTGGCCACGTAAGCGTGCCCGTCGGCGATCAACTTCGTGATCAGCTCGTGCATCTCCGGAATGTGCCCGGTGGCGCGCGGCTCATAGGTGGGCGGCAGGACGTTCAGCGCTCGGTAGGACTCGGCGAGGAGCAACTCGTTGGCGTACGCGATCGACCAGAACGGTCGACCCTGCTCACCCGCCTTGGCCAGGAGCTTGTCGTCGATGTCGGTTAGATTGCGAATGAAGGTGACCTCGTAGCCGGCAGCCAGCAACCAGCGGCGCAGGACGTCATAATTCACGCCGGAGCGAAGGTGGCCAATGTGCGGCGGAGACTGGAGAGTGAGACCACACAGGTAGACCCCCACCTTGCCGGCTTCCCGCGGGACGAAGTCCCGCACCGATCGGGTGGCAGTGTCATACAGGCGTAGCGTCACCGTACAAGGGTAGCTGTCCGTGCCTGTCCGAGTCGGCCGGTGCCGGGTCGTACGCTGCCAGGCGTGGATGCGACCGCACCTGCCGGTGAGCCGCCGGCCAGCCCCAGCGCCCCCGTCGACGCGCCTGCAGGGCAGCCCGGTGCCGTCGCCGGGCAGGCCGACGCAGTCAACGAGCAGGCTGACGCAGTCGCGGGGCGGGTTGCGGAGACGTCACAGACCCTCGACCGGGGGTTACGGCTGCTGCACCTGGTTGCCGACGCCTCGGCCGGTCTGACCGTCACCGAGGCGGCGAACCAGCTCGGCATCGGCCGGGCCGCCGTCTACCGGCTGGTCGGCCCGCTGACCGGGCACGGCATGCTGCGCCGCGACGGCGACGGCCGGCTGCGCCTCGGCGCCGGGCTGCTGCACCTGGCCCGACGCGCCCAACCGTTGCTCGCCGAGGGTGCGCTGCCCGCGCTACGCCGCCTCGCCGAGCGGGCCGGAGCGACCGCGCATCTGACCGTCGTCGAGGGTGGCGAGGGCGTCGCCCTGGCCGTGGTCGAGCCGAGCTGGACGTCGTTCCACGTCGCGTACCGGGCTGGGGCACGGCATCCGCTGGACCGGGGGGCGGCGGGCCGAGCCATCCTGGCTGGTCGAGCCGGGGTCGCGGAGCCGATCAGCAGCAGCGGAGAGTTGCAGGCAGGGGCGTACGGGGTGGCCGCACCAGTCCTCGGCGTGCCTGGCTTGGAGGCCAGCGTCGGCGTGGTCGCGCTCGCCCCGCTGGACGTCGAAACGATCGGCCCCCAGGTGCTGGCCGCCGCCACAGCCATCGCCACCGCCCTCAGCTGACCCCAGACAGCCAGCCGAGCGCCGACCGCTCGACCCGCTCCCAACAGCGCAACGCCCGAAAGCGCGACGCCCGAAAGCGCAACGCCCGACGGCGCGACGCCCGACAGCGCGACGCCCGACAGCGCGACGCCCGACAGCGCGACGCCCGACGGCGCGACGCCCTCCGGCTTGATCAACACCAGATCGCCGATGTTGCGGCATCATCGCGGATCGATAGCGCCATATCGCCGACATGGTGATGATCTCGCTGTATAGCACTCTGATCGGGCGGCTGGCGGTCATCCACAGGCGCGCGCCGAGCGCTCTCCGGGCGCTATCCACAGGGGTATCGGGCGCCACGCCGGAAGTCTGAGTCTGGTCGCATGCCTCCTCACCCCCACCGACCTCCTGCCCTGGCCTGGCAGGTCTTCCGCGGTTCAGACGTGATCCAACGAGGCCTGGTCACCAGACATCAGCTACGCGGATCGTCCTGGATCCGCCTTCGACACGACGTGTACGCCGACGCCCGCCTTGATCGTGACCACGAGCTGGCCTGCCGCGCTGCGATGTTGCGTCTGCCGCCCGGGGCGATGATCGCTGGGCCCTCATCCGCCTACCTGCACGGCATCGAGCATGCCGCCGGCTTCGACGACGACGTGCACGTCCTGGTGCCGAGGCTCGCCCGCGTCGACTCGCAGCGCGGCCTACGCGTACACGTGGCCGGAGCCGACACCCCTCTCACCCCGCCCCTTGGCGTGATTGCCGACGCACCGCAACCCACGGCGGCCCTTGGCGCGGCTGCCGACACACCGCAACCCACGCCGGTCCTTGGCGTGGTTACCGACACACCGCAACCCAAGCCCGCCCTTGGCGTGATTGCCGACGCACGGCGACCCACGCCGACGACGGCTCGAATTGGCGCGCGGAGCAAACCCCCACTCCGCCGAACAGATCCGACGACGGCTCAGACCGGCCCTCGCAGCAAACCCACACTCCGCCGAACAGATCCGTCCTCTGCGGCCTGGGAGACGGCCGCCTGGTTGGACCCGCTACGCGCCGTCGCGATCGTCGACTCGCTGCTCGCGAGCGGCTTGACCACCAGGGCGGCGCTGACCACCGTCGAAAACGCCAACGCGGAACGGCCGGGTGGCCGACGTGCGCGGTGGATCTTCGATCTGGCCGATCCGGGCGCGCAATCGCCACCCGAGTCGCAACTACGGGTACGACTGGTGCTGGGCGGGCTGCCCCGGCCGGTCGCCCAGCACCCGATCCAGTTGGCTGGCGGGCTCGTGCTCCACCCCGATCTGGCCTGGCCCGAGTTTCGGGTCGCCGTGGAGTACGACGGCCGATGGCACTCTGACCCCGAGCAACTGCACCGGGACCGTCGACGGCTCAACCTTCTCGTTGGTGCGGGCTGGCTTGTGTTGCACGTGACCAGCCGACGGCTGCAGAACGACTTCCCGGCCGTGCTGAGCGAGGTCCGGTCAGCCCTGATCTCTCGCGGCTGGCGCCGTTGATCACCACCGGCCATGGTCGACTCCAGCTCGCCGACATGGGTGCATCCAGCGAACCGGAAACCGCCACATCGGCGATCTGGAGTCGATCAAGGCCGGGCACGCCTCAAGGCCGGGCACGCCGCCTCAAGGCCGGGCACGCCTCAAGGCCGGGCACGCCTCAAGGCCGGACACGCCACGCGGCCACACACACCACCAGGCCACACGCACCACGAGGCCAACCTCCCGAACTCACCGACCCGCCCCAGCTCACCGACCGTCGAGCGCCAGCGCGGGCTCGGGCGAGACCGGCGCGGACGCCGACGGGGTCCCGCGCAGCTCGTCGAGGCGTACCAGCGCGACCCCGGAGACGATCAACGCGCCGCCGAAGAGCTGCCAGCTCGTGGGCAACTCGTCCAGCAACAGCCAGGCGATGAGCACCGCGAAGAGCACCTCGGTCAGCCCGACGAACGACGACAGTCGGGGGCCGAGGATTCGGGTGCCGGCGATACCGGTCAGGTACGCGATGACGGCGGCCACCAGCGAGAGCCCGGCGATGGGCAGCAGCCAGCTGGTGGACTGCCCGGCGAAGGTGACCTCGCCGAAGGTGGCGTGCAGCGGCAGCAGACCGGTCAGCCCGATGAGGAGCAGCGCGGCGGCGCCGACGGCCATTCCTCCGCTGGCCATGGCGACCGAGGGCAGTCGGGGATCGACGCGGCCAGCGAGCACGAAGTAGCCGGCGAGGCCGAATGCCGCGCCCAGACCCCAGAGGACGCCCACCGGGTGGAAGTCGGCGGTCCCGGCGAGGTCGAGCACGAACGTGAGCCCGGCCAGGGCGGCAACCGACCCGGCCACGGTGAGTCGACGGGGGCGCTGCCCGTGCCGCAGCCACATCCAACCGACGACGAGGATGATGCCCAGGTATTCCAGCAGCAGCGCGACACCGACCGGCAGGTAGCGCACGGCGTTGAAGAAGCAGACCTGCGCCAGCGCCACCCCGAGGAGCCCGAACAACCCGATGGCTGTGGCGTTGCTGCGCAGCACGTGCCACCTGCCTCGCAGGGACAGCAGAGCGGGGATCGCCAGCACCAGGGCGGCGATTCCGACCCGGGCGATCACGGCTGCCTCCGCCGACCAGCCAGCCTCGATGAGCGATCGCGCGAAGGTGCCCGAGGTGGCGAAGGTGACCGCGGAGAGCAGCGCCAACGCGCCGCCGGCAGCGGGTCGTGAGTGCATGTCGCGCTCCTCGGGACGGCACCCTGTCATGAGCAAACTATTCTTGTGCCGATGACGCTAGGCGGCCCCTGTGACAGGAGTCAAGATGCTATTCGCTCATGACACCGAATGTTCGCTGATCGCCGCCGCCGCGCTGGTCAACACCGCAGGTCGGGACGGCGAGTTGCTGCCCGACGTCGCCGCGTTGGACGCGTTCTTTGTCCGGCACGCCTACAGCGGGCGGCACGAGCACACCGACGCCGAGTTGCACGCCGTCCGGGAGTTGCGGCCCAAGCTGCGCCGCATCTGGTACGCCGATCCGCCCGAGATCGTCACGGTGGTCAACGGCCTACTGCTCGAACACCGGGCGTTGCCCCAGCTCATCGAGCACGACGACGAGCCGTACCACCTGCATGCCGTGCCCCGCGACGCGCCGCTGGCCACCCGGATCGCGGTGGAGGCGGCCATGGCGATGGCCGACCTGGTCCGTGCGCGTGAGCTGAGCCGGCTGCGGATCTGCGAGTACCCGGACTGCGACAACGTGGTCGTCGACCTGTCCCGCAACCGGTCCCGGCGGTTCTGCGAGGCCGGCTGCGGCAACCGTGCCGCGGTGACCGCCTACCGCGCCCGTCGGGCGGCCGGCCGCTCCTGACCGGCTGCCCACTCCTCGGCCCGCAACTCGTACTCCACCTCGCCATGCTCGGTGCCCGGGATCGGGTCGTCCCACTGCAGGTGGAAGGTACGCACGTGGTGCAGCCCAGCCTTGGCCATCACCCGCCGGGAGCGTTCATTGACCGCCATCGTCTCGGCCCAGACCCGACGCACCCCAACAATGTCGAAGGCATAGCGGACCAACGCCCGGGATCCCTCGGTAGCCAGCCCTCGCCCCCACGTCGAGCGACGCAGCCGGTAGCCCAACTCGGCCTCGGTGCCGTCCGCGGACGGGTCGAGCGCGAACCAGCCCAGGAATTCGCCAGTCTCCCGATCGAGCGCTGCCCAGCTGCCCAACCCGGGGTGCCGGTCGTACTGCGTCAGCAGCCTCGGCAACTGCTCGTCGCGGATCATGGCCAGCGGGGTGGCGACACCACCGCTGAGGAAACGCATCACCTCGGGGTCGCTGTCCAGCTCGACCAGCGCGCCCACGTCGCCCATGGTCAGCCGCCGCAACCGCATCCGCTCAGTCCCCGGAGGCAGCCCCACCTCATCCCAACCCATACCCCGGATCATCCCGCCCCCGTCCAGACGGGTTGATCCACTCCAGTTCGGCGATGTGGGGGTAACCCGACGGGTGCGATACCGCCATTTCGCCGATCCGGTGTCGATCAGCCCCAAAGGAACCGGACGACGGCCCAGACCCGCGGCGCTCTTCACCCGCCTCCTCGGCTGGGCGGCAACCGGTCAGGGGTGGGTCATCCGCAGCAGGTCCAGGGTCTCGTCCAGTTGAGTTTCGGTGAGTTTGCCGGAGTCGACGTGACCTCGCGAGATCACCACCTCGCGGATCGAGGTCTGCTTGGCCAGCGCCTCCTTGGCGATCGACGCGGCCTCGTCGTACCCCAGGTAGCGGTTGAGTGGGGTGACGATCGACGGCGAACCTTCGGCGTACGCCAGGCAGACCTCAGCGTCCGCGACCAGGCCGACCACCAGTCGGTCGGCGAACAGCCGGCTCGCCGCGGAGAGCAACCGGATCGACTCCAGCAGGTTGCGGCCCATCACGGGGAGCATGACGTTCAGCTCGAAGTCGCCCTGCGAACCGGCGAAACCGACGGTCGCGTCGTTGCCGATCACCTGTGCGCAAACCTGCCGCATCGCCTCGGCGACCACCGGGTTGACCTTGCCCGGCATGATCGACGAGCCGGGCTGCAGGTCGGGGATGCGCAGCTCGCGTAGGCCGGCGCGGGGGCCGGAACCCATCCACCGAATGTCGTTCGCGATCTTGTAGAGGCCGACTGCCACGGTACGCAGCTGCCCCGAGGTCTCCACCAGCGCGTCCCGGGCGCCCTGCGCCTCGAAGTGGTTGCGTGCCTCGGACAACGGCAGCCCGGTCGACTCGCGCAGCTTGCCGATGACTGCGGCGGCGAAGCCGAGCGGGGTGTTGATCCCGGTGCCCACTGCGGTGCCGCCCAGTGGCAGCTCGGCGAGTCGGGGCAGCGAGCCCTCCAGCCGGTCCACGCCGTAGCGGACCTGGGCCGCGTAGCCACCGAACTCCTGCCCCAGGGTGACCGGGGTGGCGTCCATCAGGTGGGTACGTCCGGCCTTGACCACCGTCTCGAACTCCGCTGCTTTGGCCTCCAGGGCCGACGCCAGGTGGGCCAGCGACGGCAGGAGGTCTTCCACGATGAACTGGGTGGCGGCCAGGTGGATCGAGGACGGGAAGATGTCGTTGCTGGACTGGGAGGCGTTGACGTGGTCGTTGGGGTGCACGTCCCGGCCCAGCTCACGGCTCGCCAGGGTGGCGATCACCTCGTTGGCGTTCATGTTCGACGAGGTGCCCGAACCGGTCTGGAACACGTCCACCGGGAACTGGTCGTCGTAGCCGCCATCGGCCACGTGTGCGGCGGCGGCAGCGATGGCGGCGGCCACGTTGGCGTCGATCACGCCCAGCTCGCCGTTGACCTCTGCCGCGGCACCCTTGATCTGTGCGAGGGCCTTGATCTGGGCCGGTTCGAGGCCCCGGCCGGAGATCGGGAAATTCTGCACCGCACGCTGGGTCTGTGCCCGCCACAGCGCCTCGGCTGGCACCTCCACCTCGCCCATCGAGTCGCGTTCGATGCGGTAAGCGGTCGCCTCTGGAGTCGTCACGCGTACCATCCTGCCGCGCTGATGGCCGACTCGCAGTTGATCCGTCAGCCCAACTCGGCGAGCAGGCGTTCCACCTCGTGCTCGTCCGGCGACTCGACCTGCCGGGACAGGAACAGCGCCCGGGTCAGGTGCGCGCGCGCAGCTGCCGGGTCGGTGGGACGCAGGCAACGGGCGAGGCCCAGCAGAGCCCGGGCCTGCTCGTAGCGAGCATCCAACCGGCTGGCGTCGGCGAGCACCCGGCGATGCAGATCGAGCGCGCTGGTCACGTCCCCCTGGTCGAGGATCGCCCGGGCCAGCAGGTTGCGCGAGCTGCACTGGGCGATACGGTCCCCCACCTCGGTCATCGCGACGAGCGCCGCGCGGTGTAGGTCGGCGGCCCGTTCCGGGCGGCCAGCTTCCCGCTCCATCGTCCCGATCTCGTTGAGCACCTCGCCCTCGCCAATGCGAGTGCCCACCTGCTGCTTGAAGCGCAGTGCCACCCGCAGCAACCGGCGGGCAGGTACGGCGTCACCCATCCGGTGCCGAATCATGCCCAGGTGCCCGAAGGCGTTGCCGATCCGCCGCGGGTCGCCGATCTCCCGGGCGAGCCCCAGGTGCCGCCGGGCGGTGCGCAGCGCCTCGTCGTAGCGACCCCAGAGGAGCAGGGTGATCGACAGGTTGTTGAGGATGTTGGCCAGTGCCTCCTTGTCGCGCATCTGCCTCGCCAGCGCCACGGCGTCGTCGTAGCACTCGCGGGCGCGGCGGAACTCGGCGTGGGCGGCGTACGCGGTGGCCAGGTTGCTCAGGGTGTTACGGATATCGTCACGCAGCCCAAGGCGGCGGAAGAGGTCGAGTGACCTCTCCATCAGGCGAATCGACTCGGGAAAATTGCCCAGCCGGTAGTGGGCCGAGGCGAGGTAGTTGAGCATCGTCGCCGCCGCCTTGTCGTCGCCCAGCCCTTCAGCGGCGCGCAGGCCAACGGTGTGTGTCTCGATCAACTCGTCAAGACGACCGCCCTCGAACTGGGCGTGCCAGCAGGCCCTCACCAACTGCCAGCAGTGCCGGAGAAGCCCCTCGGATTCGGCCAGGCGGACCAGGGCGGTCCACGCCGCCAGGTTCTCGTCGAACCAGGCGCGACCCTGCTGAGCGACGAGGGCTACCAGCTCAGGGCGGACCGGCTCCGCCGCCACGATCAGCGTGTGGCCCGAGGCGAGCTCCCTCGTCCGGGCGATCGCCGTGGCGACGTGCATGTGGTGGTCGAGCAGACGCCCGATGGCGTCCCGCCGTTCGACTGCTCGCTCCGGCTCGGCAACCAGCGTCCGCGCGTACTCCCGGACCAGGTCGTGCAGCCGATACCGGCCCGGCTCCGCCTCCTCCACCATGTGCGCGTCGACCAACTCGTCCAGCAGGTCCTGCGCCTCGGGTAGGGCAAGCTCAGCGAGGACCGCGGCGACGAAGCTGTCGAACCGTACCCCCGGGTGCAGGCCCAGCAGCCGGAACGCGCGCTGCGCGGTCGGCGACACCTGGGCGTACGACAGGGCGAAGGCCCGGCCGACGGACCGTTCGCCCGCTTCGAACTCGGCCAACGGATCCGGTCGGGTGCTCAGCCGTTCGGCCAGGTCGGCGATTCGCCAACGGGGTCGGTGCGCCAGCCGCGCACCGGCCAGCCGGATGGCGAGGGGCAGGTGGCCGCAGCGGCGAACCACCTCGGTGGCCGCTTCCGGCTCCGCCGCCACTCGGCTGACACCGGCCACCCGCCCAAGCAGCTCGATCGCCTCGTCGGTGTCGAGCACGGGCAGCGACGACGGGCGCCCCTCATCGACGCCGACCAGCCGGCGACGGCTGGTGATCAGGGTCAGGCAGTGCGAGCCGTTGGGCAGCAGAGGCGTCACCTGATCGGCGCTGGCCGCGTTGTCCAACACCACCAGGGCTCGCCGGCCAGCCAACTCGGTGCGCCAGAGCGCCAACCTGTCGTCCTGGTTCGTCGGCACCCGCTCGGCGGGCACGCCGAGCTGCCGCAGCAGCGTGGCAACCGCCGTGGCCGGCGTCAACGGTGTGCGCTCACTGTGCCCGTGCAGGTCGATGTAGAGCTGGGCGTCGGGGTAGTTGTCCGCGAGGGCGGTGGCGACGTGCACCGCAAGGGCGGTCTTGCCGCTGCCGGCCATTCCGTCGATCAGGTGGATCCGCGCTCCGGACTCCACCTCCTGAAGCAGGCGGGCCAGCGTCTGCTGCCGACCGGTGAAGTCGCCAATCGCCCGAGGCAGCGAGCGGACCGGGGCGAGCGGGCGGGACTCCCGACCGGCCAGCGCCAGATCGCCGGCGAGGATGCGCTGGTGCAGCTCCTGCAACTCGGCACCCGGTTCGATGCCCAACTCCTCGGCGTAGAGCCGTCGACCCTCCCGGTAGGCCCTGAGCGCGTCTGCCTGCCGACCGACCGCGGAGAGGGCGAGCATCAGTTGGCCACGCAGTCGCTCCCGCAACGGGTGCTGGTCGACGCTCTCGGCAAGCCCGTCGATCAGCTCGACGGCCTGCCCGAGGCGCAGCTCGACGTCGACGCACTCCTCCAGCACGGTGAGGCGCTGCTCGTCGAGCGCATGCGCACGTCGGCGGACGTTGCGGCTCGGGATTCCGGCGAGCGCCGGCCCTCGCCAGAGGCCCAGGGCAGCACGGAATCCTGCCCGTGCCTCGACCAGGTGACCGGCCGCGACGGCGGCACGCGCCGCCTCCACACCCCGGGCGAAGACTTCGGCGTCCAGGTCGGTGGGTGTGATGCGGACGCCGTACCCCGCCGGGTCGGTGACGATGGTCTCCGCTGCGAGCCCGAGCTCGACGAATCGGCGGCGCAGCCGCGACACACACGTCTGCAACTGGGCTCGGGCGGTGGCCGGAGGTCGTTCCTCCCACACCGCGTCGACAAGCTCGTCGACCGGCACGAGCCGGCTGGCCCGCAACAGCAGCACGGCGAGCACGATCCGGTCGCGACCAGCGGTGACAGTGGATTCGCCACCGCCGACTCGCAGGGGCCCCAGGATCCCGAACCGCATTCACTCCCCCGCATCAGTTGTGCAACCTCCAGCAGAGTAGTCCGGCGATCACAGATCGACTCAGTCAGGCAATAGTGATGTGAGAGTGGATCGACAGCGGTGCGGCCGACACTCGCTCCGGGTTGTCGGTGACGGCATCCGACGGGGGCGGTGCGCCCGTTCCATCCCAGCGGGGCGGGCGCACCGATGTCGGTGGGGCACGGACGACAAAGGGTGCCGGGCGAGTCGCCCGGCACCCTTTCTTCCGTGTACGCGCGGGGTCAGCGGCGGCCGACGGTGAGCACCGGCTTGGTGACCTCGGCGAAGAAGTCGTTGCCCTTGTCGTCGACCACGATGAAGGCGGGGAAGTCCTCCACCTCGATCTTCCAGACCGCCTCCATGCCCAGCTCCGCGTATTCGAGCACCTCGACGTGCTTGATGCAGTCCTGGGCGAGGCGGGCCGCGGGGCCGCCGATCGAGCCGAGGTAGAAGCCGCCGTGCTGCTGGCAGGATCGGGTGACCTGGCCGGAGCGGTTGCCCTTGGCGAGCATCACCTGCGACCCACCCGCGGCCTGGAACTTCTCCACGTAGGCGTCCATCCGGCCGGCGGTGGTCGGGCCGAAGGAGCCGGAAGCGTACCCCTCGGGGGTCTTCGCGGGGCCGGCGTAGTAGACCGCGTGGTCGCGCAGGTACTGCGGCATCGGTTCGCCGGCATCCAGCCGCTCAGCGATCTTGGCGTGTGCGATGTCCCGGGCCACCACCAGCGGGCCGGACAGCGAGAGGCGCGTCTTCACCGGGTATTTGGACAGCTCAGCGCGGATCTCGTCCATCGGCCGGTTCAGGTCGACTCGGACGACCAGCTCGGCGTCGAGCGAATCGTCGGTGACGTCCGGCAGGAAGCGCGCCGGGTCGGTCTCCAGTCGCTCCAGCCACACACCCGACGGGGTGATCTTGGCGACCGCCTGCCGGTCCGCCGAACAGGAGACGGCAATCGCCACCGGGCAGGACGCGCCGTGCCGGGGCAGCCGAACGACCCGTACGTCGTGGCAGAAGTACCGACCGCCGAACTGCGCACCGATGCCGAAGTTGCGGGTCAGCTCCAGCACCTCCGCCTCCAGCTCCAGGTCACGGAAGCCGTGGGCGCTCATCGAGCCCGAGGTGGGCAGCGCGTCAAGATACTTGGCGCTGGCGTACTTCGCGGTCTTCAGGGCGTACTCGGCGGAGGTGCCGCCGATGACGATGGCCAGGTGGTACGGCGGGCAGGCGGCGGTGCCGATCAGCCGCAGCTTCTCCTCCAGGAACTGCATCATCCGCGTCGGGTTGAGCAGCGCCTTGGTCTCCTGGTAGAGGTACGACTTGTTGGCCGAGCCACCACCCTTGGCCATGAACAGGAACTTGTACGCGTCGGGGTGCCCGTCCGGGTCCTCCGCGTACAACTCGACCTGAGCCGGCAGGTTGCTGCCGGTGTTCCGCTCGTCCCACATGGTCAGCGGGGCGAGCTGGGAGTAGCGCAGGTTGAGCTTGGTGTAGGCCTGGTAGACGCCCCGGGAGATGGCCTCGGCGTCGGCGCCGTCGGTGAGCACGTGCCGGCCGCGCTTGCCCATCACGATCGCGGTGCCGGTGTCCTGACACATCGGCAGCACCCCGCCTGCGGCGATGTTGGCGTTGCGCAGCAGGTCCAGTGCGACGAACCGGTCGTTCGGTGAGGCGGCCGGGTCGTCGATGATCGCCCGGAGTTGCGCCAGGTGCGCAGGGCGTAGGAAGTGCGCGATGTCGTGCATCGCCTCGGCGGTCAGCGCGGTGAGCGCGGCCGGCTCCACGGTGAGGAACCGGCGGCCTCCCGGGCCGTGTACGACGTCCACACCCTCGTCGGTGACCAGGCGATAGTCCGTCTGATCGGGGCCGGTCGGCAGGAGGGGGGCGTACGAGAATGCGGCGGCACTGCTCATGAGCGGCAAGCCTAGGGCAGACCGGTCGATCACTCCCACCCGCCGGGCTGGTCCTGGGACGCCGCTCTCACCGCCTCGGGCGCGCGGCGGTCTGCCGCCAGCTCATTCAGCAGCCGTCCTGGCCGCTCAGCCTCCCCCTGCCGCTCAGCCTGTCCCCGCCGCTCAGCCGTCCTTGCCGCCGCCCGGGTCGGGGCAGAGCTCCCCCTTCGGCCCGCAGTCGCCGTTGTCCTGCCCGCCCGGGCCGGTGCCGCCCGGGCCGGTGCCGCTGGGCCTGGGATTTCCGCCGTCGTCGGGCGGTTGGGCGGGCGAGCCCCCGGTAGCGCCGAAGCGGACGTACCCGATCTCGCGCCCCTCACCAATGATCATGCCTTGCGACCCGACCGCCAGGGCGTTCGCCGAGGTCCGCAGGACGGTCAACTCCCGGCCGCTGCGCGGGTCCACCGCGGCCAACCGGGACGGCTTCTCGTCGGCGATCACCGCCGCGTACGGGGTGAGCGCGGCACCGGCTTTGCCGCTGGCGGGCCGTGTCCACAACACCCGTTCGCTGCCCAGCTCACGGGCGACCACCGAGCGCTTGTCGGCTGCCCGGAACACCGCGGAGCGGTCGTCGACCGCGATCAGCTTGGTGCCCGAGTCACCGGCCCAGAGCAGCCGTCCGTTGTACCCGTCGATGACCGCCTCGCGGCCGTCCGGGCCGACGCCGATCAGCACGTTGCGCGCACCCTGCGGGTCTTCGCGTTGCACGCAGCCGGCGGAGTCGGCGGTACGCAGGTTGACTCCGGCCCGCTGCCAGGCCTCCTGCCCGGTCGCCGGGTCCACGGCCGAGATGGCGAAGTAACAGCTGCCGTCCTGGGAGCGGGCGCCGATCCGCAGCAACCGGCCACCCACCACGGAGAGCCGCTCCTCCCGGCCGGGCTCGACGTTCTGCAACACCCGGCCGGTGGCGGTGTCGACCACGTGCACCCTGCCGTCGACCGGGAAGCCGAGCAGCGGTGGAGCGGCCTCCGCCCCGGCCACCCCGTCGTCGATGCGGGTGGCGGTGAGTCGGCGGGTGCCGCGCAGACCCGGGTTGTCGGCGAGCAGGCCGCTGTGCACCCCGGGCAGGAAGGCCGTCCAGAGTGGTGCGGTGCCGCGCGGGTCCCAGGCGCTCAGGGTGCAGTCGGTGGCATCGGTGCAGCGGGCGTCGAGGAGCAGGTTGCGGTACGTCCAAACGGCCACCGCGTCGTCGTCGCGTCGCCGGGTCGCCCCGGTGACCGGGTCGAGTAGCTCGTACCCCTTGACCAGGAGCTTGCCCACGGCGACGACCGGGTCCCGGTCACCGCCGGCGACCGCCGACCAGTCGGCCTTGCGCTCCCAGAGTTGGGTGCCGGTCGCCAGGCTGCGGGCCTCGACCCGGGTGCGCTGCTCGACGACGACGGCGTCGCCGGCGATGGTCACGCTGCGCGGAGTCCCGCCGACCCGTTGCTGCCAGACCACGTCGGGTTCGGAGATGGGTTCGCTGCGGTCCACCCAGTCCCACAGGCCCGGGAAAGGGTTCCACACGCCGGTCGCGGCGAGCGCGACGACCACGGCGAGGCCGAGCAGCAGTCCGCCGCGCACGCTCCCCTTCGCCACACCGCACACCGTAGCCACGATCACGGATCTTCCGTACGCCCGTGCCGCCGTGTCGCCGCGCTTTCTGGGCTCGGAGGTGTTACAGCGCCCTTCCGTCGGCCCGTACGGCGCTGCGCACCAGCGGCAGCGTGCGGTAGGGAATCTGCTCGGCCAGCGCGATGATCGTCGAAGCCCGGGTGATGCCAGCGGAAGAGACGATCGAGTCGATGACCCGCTGCAGGTCCGTGTTGGAGCGGGCCACGATCCGGCAGAGCAGGTCGCTGGAGCCGGTGATGGTGTGCGCCTCCAGCACCTCGGGGATGGCGGCGAGGTGGGCGGTGACCGGGTCGTGGCCGTGCCGCTGACTGATCTCCAGGGTGACGAAGCTGGTCACCCCGAACCCGATCGCGGCCGGTGAGATCTCCGGGCCGAAGCCTTCGATGACCTGCCGCTCGACCAGCTTGTCCAGCCGGGCCTGCACGGTGCCCCGGGCCACCCCGAGCCGACGGGAGCACTCCAGCACCCCGATCCGGGGCTCCTCGGCGAGCAGTTCGATCAAGCGAACGTCGAGGGCATCGAGCTGTACATTCTGCTCACCATTCATGGGTGCTGACCATACCGAATGCACAACCTGACCAGCATTTCTGCCAACAGTTGCCCACTCGACGCCGGGGCAGCGATCCTCGCCACAAGAACCGACAACGGCGGCCCACCAGGCCGGCCGGTACGCGAGGGAGCCCACCATGACCCAGGCGATCGACCGACCCCAGTCGACCGAGGACGTCGACGTCGACCGGCTCGTCGGCGCTGTCGACCACGACATCAGCCACGACCCGTTCCCCGTCCGGGGCCTCGACCACGTGCACTTCCTGGTCGGCAACGCCAAGCAGGCCGCCCACTACTACTCCACCGCGTTCGGCATGACCTGCGTGGCGTACCGGGGCCCCGAGCAGGGTTACCGGGACCACGCCCAGTACGTGCTGACCAGCGGCTCGGCCCGATTCGTGCTGACCGGAGCGGTGCGCCCGGATGCCGACGGCGCCGAGCACGTGGCCCGGCACAGCGACGGGATCAGCGACATCGCGCTGGAGGTGCCGGACGTCGACGCCGCGTACGCGCACGCCATCGCGCAGGGCGCTGCCGGCGTCGTCGAGCCGCACGAGGTGACCGACGAGCACGGCACGGTCCGGATGGCCGCCATCGCCGCGTACGGCGACACCCGGCACACGCTTGTCGACCGGTCCCGCTACACCGGCCCGTTCCTGCCCGGCTTCGTGGCCCGCGGCCCGATCGTGGACCGGCAGCCGATGATCGACGCCGGCATCCAGCCGAAGCGCTTCTTCCAGGCCGTCGACCACGTGGTCGGCAACGTGGAGCTGGGCCGGATGGACGAGTGGGTCGAGTTCTACAAGCGGGTGATGGGCTTCTCCAACATGGCGGAGTTCGTCGGCGACGACATCGCCACCGACTACTCGGCGCTGATGAGCAAGGTCGTCGCGAACGGCACCCGCAAGGTGAAGTTCCCGCTCAACGAGCCGGCGATCGCCCGCAAGAAGTCCCAGATCGACGAGTACCTGGAGTTCTACCAGGGCCCGGGCGCCCAGCACATCGCCGTCGCCACCAACGACATCCTGGCCAGCGTGGACGCGATGCGGGCCGCCGGGTTGGAGTTCCTGGACACCCCGGACTCGTACTACGAGGACCCGGAGCTGCGCGCCCGCATCGGTAAGGTGCGGGTGCCGATCGAGGAGCTGAAGGCCCGCAAGATCCTGGTCGACCGGGACGAGGACGGCTACCTGCTCCAGATCTTCACCAAGCCGGTGCAGGACCGCCCCACCGTCTTCTTCGAGCTGATCGAGCGGCACGGCTCGCTGGGCTTCGGCAAGGGCAACTTCAAGGCGCTCTTCCAGGCCATCGAGCGGGAGCAGGAAGCCCGCGGCAACCTGTAACACTTGCGAGCGTGACGCAACCCCCGTCGTACCCGATGCCGCCGGTCGGTGGGCCTCAGCCCGCCGCCGGCGGCGTCGCGCCGCCGCCCGGACCACACCCTTATGGGTACGCTGCGCCGCCACAGTACGCCCCGCCCGGGTACGCCCCGCCGCAATGGCATGCCGGCCCACCCGGCCCGCTGCCCCCGCCGCTGAGCCCGAGCGGTCAGCCACTGGCCAGCTTCACCGACCGGCTGCTGGCCTGGCTGATCGACTCGGCGCTGGCGAGCGCCGTGTCGCTTGCGTTGTTCAGCCCGTTCTTCTTCATCCTCTGGTGGCGGATGTTCACCGAGATGACGCAGACCAACCCCGACGGGACATTCGTGGAACCCGACCCGGGCACCTTCTTCGTGGACTTCTTCCTGCCGATGATCTTGCTTCAGCTCGGGCTCCTCGTCCTGATGCTCGGGCTCTACTGGCTCTACCACGTGGAGTACCTCAAGCGCGGCGGTCAGACACTCGGCAAGAAGGTGATGAAGCTTCGCGTGGTGCCGATCGACCCGACCCACACCCTGAACCGGCGGATGGCCGGCCGGCGGTGGCTCGTGCAGTACCTGGCGGGCTCACTGGTCCCCGGGATCAGCTACGTCGACGGTTTCTGGCAGCTCGGGGACAAGCCGTGGCAGCAGTGCCTCCATGACAAGTTCGCCGCAACGGTCGTCGTTAAGGTGTCCTCGTGAGCGTTCAACCTGGCTGGTACGTCGACCCCGCCGACACTGAGACCCGGCGCTACTGGGACGGCGAGGGTTGGCTCGGTGCGCCCATTCCTGTCGACGCCACCCCACCGGACGGCCCACCGCCGGTCGAGCCGCCGCCCGCGCCGGTCACCTCGGCTGCGCCCGTAGCGTCGGGTCCCCCCGGGCCGACGACCGTCGCGCCCGGCTGGCCACCGCAACAGGGCCCACAACCGGGCCACGGCCCAGGTTGGGGAGCACCTGCCGGCCCTCCCGGCTGGGGTCCGCAGGGTGGCCCACAGGGCTGGGCACCACCGGGTGGTCAACCCGGCTGGGTGCCTCCGGCCGGCCACCCCGGTCACCCCGGCTGGCCCATGCGACCGCCCGAGCCGCGACCGCACGGCTTCGCACTGGCCGGATATGGCCGCCGGTTCACCGCTCGGCTGATCGACTTCGGCCTCGTCTTCGCGCTGAACGTGGTGGCCAACGGCTGGTTCGTCTGGCGCTGGCTGCAGGAGTGGGCGCCGTACTGGCAGGAGGTCTTCCGGCGGGCCGAGAGGGGCGAGACCTCCGCCGACGGCCTGCCGATGCCCGGCGAGCAGGCGGGCTCCCTCCTGCTGGTGATCCTGCTGATCGCCACTGCGCTCTGGCTGGCGTACGAGGTGCCCGCCATGGCCGCTGGTGGGCAGACAGTCGGAAAGCGAATGATGCGGATCCGGGCGGTGCCGATCGCCGCCGACCAGCCGCTGGGCTTTGGTCGGTCGTTGAGCCGCTGGAGCACGCTGGGCCTGCCTACTCTGCTGTGGTACTGCGCAGGGCTCGGCCTGGTGCTGCAACTGGTCGATGCTCTCTCCCCGCTCTTCGACCACCCGCTGCGCCAGGCGCTGCACGACAAGCGCGCGCAGACAGTGGTCGTCGAAGTCCCCCACGAGACCGGCTCCACCCCCTCGAACGACCGCAACCAGCCCCCGGGAGACACCCCATGACCGACTCCGGACGCCACCAACCGGCGCTACGGCTGACCCGCGCCGACCTGGACGCGCTGCCCAACTACGTCCCGGGCCGCAGCCCCGCCGACCTGGCTCGCGAGCTGGGCCTGCCGGAGGCCATCAAGCTGGCCAGCAACGAGGTTCCGTACGGGCCACTGCCCGGCGTTGTGGAGGCGGTCACCGAGGCGATCACCGCCTCGCACCGCTACCCGGACATGGGCGTGGTCGCGCTGCGTGACGCTCTGGCCCAGCGGTACGGGGTGAACGCCGACCGGATCGCCACCGGCTGCGGGTCGGTGGCGCTCACCGAGCACCTGGTCCGGGCGACCTGCCTGCCCGGCGACGAGGTGCTCTACGCGTGGCGGTCCTTCGAGGCGTACCCGATCGTCGCGGCGACCAGCGGCGCGACAAGCGTACGGGTGCCCAACGACGCCGGGCACGGGCACGACCTGGCGGCGATGGCCGCCGCCGTGACCGACCGGACCCGGATGATCCTGGTCTGCAACCCGAACAACCCCACCGGCACCTCGCTGCGCCGGGCCGAGTTGGACCGGTTCCTCGACGCGGTGCCGGACGACGTGCTGGTGGTCATCGATGAGGCGTACCGGGAGTTCGTCACCGACCCGGAGGTGCCGGACGGCCTCGACTACCTGGACCGGCCCAACGTTGCGGTGATGCGGACCTTGTCGAAGGCGTGGGGCCTGGCCGGGCTGCGGATCGGTTGGCTGGCCGCCCAGCCGGTGGTGGCTGCCGCCATCCGCAAGGTGGCGACCCCGTTCTCCACGAGCATGGCGGCCCAGGCCGGGGCGCTCGCGGCGCTGGGCCAGGTCGCGGAGATGGAGCGTCGCTGCGCGCTTGTCGTCGCCGAGCGGGACCGCGTCACCGAGGCGTTGCGCAAGTTCGTGCCCGAGGTGCCGACGAGCCAGGCCAACTTCGTCTGGCTGCCGCTGGGCGAGCGGGCGGTGGCGTTCGGCAAGGCGTGTGAGGCGCGCGGGGTGATCGTGCGGCCGTTCGCCGGAGACGGGGTGCGGGTCACCATCGGCACCCCGGCCGAGAACGACGCGTTCCTGAACGCTGCCGAGTCGGCCCTGGCCTGACCAGCTTGTGACCCGGATCGGGCCATAAGCTCCGTTTGTCCAATTCTGCGCGCTAACTGCCCTATCTTCCGAAGTAGCCGGATGTGCCGAGGACTCACTCCGGCTCACTTCGAGAAAACGGGGTAACAAACAGTGCGTACTGCCAAGATCTGCCTCGCCGGAGCGGCCGCCGCCGCGATGGTGGGCTTCCTCGCCGCGCCGGCCTCCGCCGCGCCCACCGACACCACGGACGTCACCTTCGAGGTGGAGGCGGGCACCCTCGACATCGTCGCGCCGGCCACTGCCGACCTGGGCGGCGGCCCGCCCGGTGGCACCATCACCGCTCAGCTCGGCACGGTCACGGTCACCGACTCCCGTGGCGCGGCGGACGCCTCCTGGGTCGCCACGGTGACCGCGAGCGTCTTCCAGACCGGCGGCGGCAGTCCTCCCGAGACGGTCCTTCCGGAGGAGATCGACTACTGGTCCGGCCCCGCCGTGGGGACCCCGCCGACCACCGGCGACGGTACCTTCACGGAAGGACAGCTGACGGCCGGCGACGCGGAGCCGCTGAGCAGCGTCATCCCAGTCACGGCGTTCACCCACGCGGGGGGCACCGGCGGCAACAGCGCCAACTGGAACCCGACCCTGGTCGTCAACGTGCCGCTGGACAGCATCGCGGGCATCTACACCGGGACGGTGACGCATTCGGTGGCCTAGCCGCCACGGCCGGTCGACCGTCGCGGTCGCACTGGCGCTGCTCTCCCTCGCCGGTCCGGGTCTGTCGACCCGGGCCGGCGCGGCCGAGCCAGACGCCGACGACCGCCTCGGGATCCGGCTGCTGGAGGCGCCGAGCAACCGCCGCGACGACCCTCGGGCGTTGCGTTACATCGTCGATCACCTCCCGCCGGGCACCACCATCAAGCGGCAACTGCTGATCGCCAATCGCACCGGTGAGGCCCGCCGCATCGACGTGTATCCGGCGGCGGCGGCCGTGGAGGGTTCGGAGTTCAAGTTCGGCGAGGGTCGTGCGGCCAACGAGCTGACCTCATGGATCACCCTCGACACGTCAGCTGTCGAGGTGAAAGCGTGGGGCGAGGCCCGAGTCCTGGCGACCATCACGGTCCCGCCGCCCGCCTCGCGCGGCGAGCGGTACGGGGTGATCTGGGCGTCCGCCACGTCCGCGCCCCGAGAGGGCGGGGAGGTCACCCAGATCCACCGGGTCGGCGTCCGGATGTACCTCGACATCGGACCCGGTGGCGAACCAGTCTCCGACTTCTCGATCGGTGAGCTTCGCCCGGCCCGCAGCCCCGAGGGGGTGCCGACAGTCACCGCTCAGGTCACCAACACCGGCGGTCGTGCCATCGACCTGACCGGCACGGTCGCCCTGACCGACGGACCGGCCGACAGCCGGGCCGGCCCGTTCCCGGTGGTGCAGGGCGTCACGCTACCGCCGGGTGGCTCCGGGCAGGTCATCGCACGGCTACCGGCCGAGTTGCCGAACGGGCCCTGGAAGATCGAGGTGAACCTGGAGAGCGGGCTTGTGAAGCGCAGCATCACCGCGCAGATCGAGTTCCCCGACCCGGGTCACGTCGGAAAACAAGGCAGCGTCATCTCCCGGATGGCGTCCGTCTGGACGGTGGGGGCGGCCATCGCAGGCCTGCTGCTCCTCGCCGGCCTCGCGGTGTTGGTCCGCCGCTCCCGGCGGTCCCCCCGGCCGCCCACCGGTGCGCCACGGGAGCGGATCCCCGCCGGACGCTGACGCCACGCCGGCGGCCGCGCTTCAGACCGGCCGCCGGCGGCAGGCTTCAACCGAGCCGCCGGCGGCGGGCGTACGTCAGACCGGCCGCCTGCGGCGAACGGCGAGCCCACCGACGATCAGCAGGGTCACACCCAGTCCGGTGAGCAGCAACGTCGACCCATCGGAACCGGTGACCGGCAGCTCGCCACCGTGGCTGGGTGAGGGCTGGGGTGGCGCCGACGTGGGTTGCGTCGGCGTGGGCGTCGGTGGCGGTTGCGTGGGTGTCGGGGTGGGTGGCTCGGGTTGCGTCGGCGTCGGTGTCGGCGCCGGCAAGATCTCGAAGGTGACGCCGGTGTCCGCTGACGGCGCGGCCCGGACGGCGTTGAACCCGCGCGCCGACGCGTGGCCTGCGGCAAGCACCGGCGGAACCGCCAGTGCGAGGCTCGCGGTGGCGGCTAGTGCCCCACCCACGAGGTAGTTGGTTGCTGTCCTGCCCATGCGCCGACCCCTTCCCAACGGAAACCTGAACTGTGAAAAACATACCCTTTACGGACAAAGGGAATGGACGGTTCATGTGTCCGGAGGCCGAAGACGCCACGATCAGGTGGCGGCCAGGATCACCGCCTCAGCCGTCAGGTAGTAGCGGTTGTCGTCGCCATCCGGGTCGACCGGCTCGCGGAGCCGTTCCACTGCGACGTAACCCCCCGCGGCGGCCACCGCACCCGGCGCCCAGCCCGTCCCATCCCGTCCGACGTTGAGCGAGAAGCGGGACAGTTGCACACCGGTCACCGGATCCAACGTCACCAGGTCGTTCGCCTCGGTCAGCAGGTGCACCCGTCCGGGCTGCGCGGCCAGAACCCGTGCCGCACCCAGATCCGCGGATCGCCACAGCTCGGTGCCCGTACGCGCCGACCGACCCACCGCCACCCCGTCGAGCACCACGACGGCCTGCTCACCGACCACCACGGCGCCGGCCGGGTCCAGCGCGGGGGCAGCGACCGGCTCCCCGGTGCCGACCAGCCAACCCCGGCCACCCGCATCGCCCGGCCCAGTGGTGCGCAGGGCCGAGCAGTCCGACCGGCTGGTACGACAACCGAGCGGAGTCACCACCAACTCGTCCGACCCACCCGGCGGTCGCCACCGTTCGCGAACCGCACCGGTCGCCGCGTCCCGGAACTCCACCGCCGCGGGCCCGGCGCAGTTGTCCAGACCGATCAGCTGCCCGGAAGCGGTGGTGCCGACGTCACTGCGGCAACTGCCGGGCAGATCGACCCGCCACAGCTCCCGGCCGCCACTCAGCTCGACCCCGCGGGCCTGGACGTCTCCGCTGACCACCACCACCGTGCGGCCGTCCGGAAGCTCGGTGAGGTGAAGCCCGCGCGGGTCCCAAACCGTGGCCGCACCGGTACGCCGCACCGCAGCCCCGCTCTCGGTGGGCTCCGGGCCGTCGGTTTTCCAACGCACCCGACCGGTCGCCGCGTCGAGCGCGACCAGTTGACCGTCGGACCAACGGCTGACCACCACGCTGCCGCTTGCCACCACCCCGTTCAACTCCGCTGGCCAACGCCGGTACGACCAGAACGGGCTGGTCCGGTACCGCCCGTCGACCGGCTGGTCGGCGTAGACCTGACGGTGCGCGGCGTACACCCGGAGCCTCCCGTCCACGATCAACGGGGCAACCGGCAGTCGACCGATCACACGGGCGGCCGGTTGGGCCGCGGCCGGATACGCGCCACGGGCCACCGTGCTCACCTCGGCCGGCGCGAGCACCCGGTGGACGATGACCACGACCGCCACGGTCGCGAGCAGCGCCGCGACCGCGACCGCGATCGCTCGCCGGCCCCTCGGGATCCCCATGCCGCACCTCCGCCCGGCACCCTACCCAGGGGCATCGGCCCAACCCCGCTCAGGTCACGGCGGCCACGGCCGGGCACATCGCGGAGGTGTATGGCCCTAGGGCCTGTGTCAAAGCCCCTGGCCGGCCTGCGGCGGGCCCAGACGACGACCGGCCGCGTTGGAAGTTCGTCCGGATACAACACCGGTATCCGGACGAACTTCCGCCTTGCCGGACCGCCGCCTGGACTCCGCCTCGGCTCAACCGAGGGCTTTGACACAGGCCCTAGGCGGCTTCGACGGAGCCGGTGGCACCGGCCGCGGAGGCCAGATCGGCGAGGTCACGCCGGAGTGTCACCTCGACCGCCCGCGCGGCGAGGCCGCCGAGCAGCAGCGCCACCACCCGACCGTACGGAGCGGTCGGCACCGCCTCCTGGGTGACGGTGACCGCTGTGCAACCCCGACGGCGACGCCGGACCGGCCGCAGACTCCAGGTGATCCGGTAATCCACGCCGGCACCGGAGGAACAGAGCACCAGCCGTTGTGGGGCGAGGGTCTCCACCACCAGGAACTCCTCGGTCAACGTGCCGCCGCCTGGCTGGGCGCGCTCCTCACGCCAGGCGGTGCCCGGCCCGAACGGAACCGGGGTGAGCACCTCGATCGTGCCCGCTGCGGCGAGCCGGGCCGCGCGGCCGGGCAGGTCGGTCAACAGACACCAGACATCGACAGCGTGCGCCTCGATGAACCTGGTAACCGCCACCGTCGACATGCCACCCTCCCCGTGTCCCCGACGGTACGCGGAGTAAGGGCCGGACGGGGCCCCCGGGACGGAATTCCACCGCCCGGAGGCCACTGTCCGATTAGGCGATCGTTCGGCACCGGTCGTCGTTGACCCGTGCCGGAGCGCCGGTCAGCGTTCGAGACGACCGACCCGGATCGCGCCGATGAACGCCGTCCACCCCGGCGGGCTGACCGCGAGTGTGGGGCCGGCCTGATCCTTTGAGTCGCGGATCCCGACCAGACCATGGACATCCACCAGGTTGTCCGCTACTTCCACGCAGAGCCCTTGGTCGTTTGAGCGGCTGCTGGTACGCCAGACCGCGCCCGCAAGATCGTGCATCGTCGTTACCTCCGTGTGCGATGGGATGCCCCACCGCCGCTGGCACCCGGGCATGACCCGGCCCGGATCGCGCGGCGAGGCGACGGAATCCGGACGATCAACGGATCAACCAGGGTGAGCGGTCGCACCGGCTGTGCGATCACCGGCCCCATCGACGAGACGGATGGAACGCGCCCGCTCAGCGGGCCGGACGAACCGTGCCGGTGACCTGGCCAAGGGCGATGTCCGTGCCGTCCGGGCCGGGAGCGGTGGCGGTGATGGTCACCGTGTCGCCGTCGGCGAGGAAGGTGCGGGTCTCGTCACCCAACTTGACCGGCTCCGCCCCGCCCCAGGTCAGCTCCAGGAACGAACCCACCTGCGATCGGTCCGGGCCGGAGACGGTGCCGGAGGCGTACAGGTCGCCGGTGCGCAGTGACGCGCCGTTGACGGTGAGGTGCGCCAACTGCTGTGCGGGGGTCCAGTACATGGTGGCGAACGGCGGCTCACTGACCCGCTCGCCGTTCCACTCGACCACCAGTCGAAGGTCCAGGCCCAGGTGCGGCACGTCACGCAGGTAGTCGACCACCGGCGGGTCCTGGTCGGGGGCCGGCACGAAGGCGTCGCTGAGCGCGTCGAGCGGCGTGACCCAGGCCGAGACCGAGGTGGCGAAGGACTTGCCGAGGAACGGGCCGAGTGGCTGGTACTCCCAGGCTTGGATGTCCCGGGCGGACCAGTCGTTGACCAGCACCACCCCGAAGACGTGGTCGGCGAAGTCGTCGACGGACACCCGCTCGCCCAACGGACTTGGTACGCCCACCACGAAGCCGACCTCGGCTTCGATGTCGAGGCGTACCGATGGGCCCGTGACCGGGCCCTCAGCGGAGGCGCGCTGCCCCGTCGGCCGGATCACCGGAGTGCCGGAGACGACGACTGTGCCGGCCCGCCCGTGGTACCCGATCGGCAGGTGCTTCCAGTTGGGCAGCAGCGGCGGCTGGCCGGGGCGGAAGATCTGCCCGACGTTGGACGCGTGGTGCTCGGAGGAGTAGAAGTCGACGTAGTCGGCGACCTCGATCGGGAGCAGCAGTTCCACGTCGTCGAGGGGCACCAGCATCGGCTCCGCCGCAGCCCGGTGCGCCGGGTCGGTCAGCAGCTCGGTGATCCGCTGCCGCACCGCCGTCCACTGCGGACGGCCAAGCGCCATGAAGTCGTTGAGGGTGGGTCGGCACAGCGCACCGGCGGCCAGCACCAGCTCCGCGGCCTCGGCCGCAGCCAGGTCGAACACCCAGGACCCGATCCGTACGCCGATCCGTGGCTGCCCCCCGTCGGTCCGAAACACCCCGTACGGCAGGTTCGTCACCCCGTACGGCGAACCGTCGGCGCCGGTCACCCAGGTCATGCGTCGTAGCCCCCGTTCACCAGCCCAAGCCGGATCAGATCGGTAAGTGGTTCCAGAATGCTGCACGAGCCGAAGCCGACCCACAGTGGGCGGGGTTCGTGCAGCCGTGCCGTCGCGCGCTCCAGCAGGGGGCGCGGGTCGACCACGGTCAGCAGTTCGGCGACCACCCCCACGCCGTCGCCGTCGGCGGCCGCGAGCGTCGCGGCCAGCACGTTGGCGTAGCCGTGGTGGGTGAACCCGGTCTCCGGGTCCAGGTGTCGGACGGCCTGGTGCAGCCCAGCGGTGAGCTTGAACGGCAGGCCACGGTCGCGGCACGCGCAGATGACCGCGGCCAGCTCGGCTGGCGTGGGGAAGAGCTCGGCGGCCAGGCCGCCGGTGCGGAACTTGGCCGCGATCGGCACCCCGTCGTTCCGGGCGGCGGCCAGCGCGTCCAGCGCACCCATCAGCCCGAAGGTCAGGGGCAGCTCGGCGTAGACGGCCTCGACACCTGGCAGCGCGTCGGTCAGCCGCAGCAACTCGGCGATGCCGGGCAGCGGGTCCTCGCCTCGTTTGGCGACGGCTACCTCGATCTGACGAGCGGTGACGCCGTCCGGGGCCAGGAACGACAGCGCGAAAGGCAGGTGACCGATCCCGGTGTCGCCGATCAACCCGACCGTCAGGCCCTTGCCGGGGTCGACGAGACCGCTCAGGTCGCCGCGCGCCACGGTCGAGGCCGGGACCAGCAGCGGGCCGACCAGGTCGGCGTACCAGGCGGTGCGGTGCCGACCATGGGCGGCCAGGGCGTCCGGCAGCGCGGCGCTGCCGGGTGGGAAGACGGCGGCGTCGTCCACCAGGCCGTCGAGGAGTGCGGGCACCTGCGTTGACACGGAACAAGAATGTACGGGACGCTACGAGGAACGGACAACAGCGTCCGATTATCGGACAGATTCGGCCGGTGGACGGGACATATCGGGAGGCGAGATGCCGTATTACCGCAGCGTCGGCGAGGTGCCGCGCAAGCGCCACACCCAGTTCCGTCAACCCGACGGCAGCCTCTACGCCGAGGAGTTGATGGGCCAGGAGGGGTTCTCCTCCGACTCGTCCCTGCTCTACCACCGGCACGCGCCCACGGCGATCCTGGCCGCCGACGAGTTCACCCCACCCGCGTTCACCCGGGCACCGAACCTGCCGCTCAAGCCCCGCCACCTGCGCACCCACAAACTGGACACCGGCGGCGTCGACCCGATCCTCGGCCGGCAGTACCTGCTCGCCAACGACGACGTTCGCATCGGATACGTGCTCGCGGACCAGCCCTCACCGCTGTTCCGCGACGCCACCGGCGACCACTGCCTCTACGTCGAGGCCGGCACCCTGCGCGTCGAGTCCCCGTTCGGGGTGCTGGACGCGGTCGCCGGCGACTACGTCATCATCCCCACCTCGACCATCCACCGGCTGGTGCCCACCGGCGATCAGCCCGTCCGCCTGCTCAGCGTCGAGGCGTCCGGGCACATCGGCCCACCCAAGCGCTACCTCTCCGTACGCGGCCAGTTCCTGGAGCACTCGCCGTACTGCGAGCGCGACGTCCGCGGCCCCGACACCCCGCTGCTCGTCGACGACGAGGAGGTCGAGGTGCTGGTCCGCCACCGCCGCGGCTGGACTCGACACGTCTACGCCAACCACCCGTTCGACGTCGTCGGCTGGGACGGGCACCTCTACCCGTGGGCGTTCTCCATCCACGACTTCGAACCGATCACCGGCCGCATCCACCAGCCCCCGCCGGTGCACCAGACCTTCCAGGGCCCCAACTTCGTCATCTGCTCGTTCGTGCCCCGCAAGGTCGACTACCACCCGGAGTCGATCCCGGTGCCGTACAACCACCACAACGTCGACTCCGACGAGATGCTCTTCTACACCGGCGGCAACTACGAAGCCCGACGCGGCTCCGGCATCGAGCAGGGCTCGATCTCGCTGCACCCGTCCGGTTTCACCCACGGCCCCCAGCCGGGTGCCGCCGAGCGTTCAATCGGTGCGGACTACTTCGACGAGTTGGCCGTCATGGTCGACACCTTCCGGCCCCTGGATCTCTGCGACGCCGCCAACAACTGTGAGGACGAGGGGTACGCCTGGACTTGGGCGCGTTCTGTTTAGTCGGCCTTGTGGGGGTTTTCGCCGGAGCCCGACCCGCTCCGGGCGGTCAGGCTTGATCCCTGCGCGGGTCGGGCTCCGGCGAAAACCTGACCTGGTCGAGCTGAGCGACGCTGGGGATCTTTAGGGGTTACGCCGGAGGTTGGGGTGCCCGAGGTTGGGGTGTCGGAGGTTGGGGTGCCGGGGGGTGGGTCAGCGGATGGCGGTTCTGGTGAAGACGGCGCACTGGGCGATCCCCGTGACGGCGATGGCCAGCACGAGCGGCCACGGCGAGCCGACCGCCGCGTACACCAGCAGCAGCGCCGGCGCGGCGGCCACCGCGTAGATCGCCAGGGCCATCGCCCGATCCGAGATCAGCATCGCGGGCAGGACGGTCCGGGTCAGCCCCGGCAGCCGGGCCCCGAGCTGCCAGACGACGACCCCGCCGGTGAGCGCGGCGAGCACCGCCAGGATGCGGGAGAACCCGTCACTCGCGGAGGCCACGAACGCCACCAGCACCGCCGCCACCAGCGTCCAACCCGCGCCGTAGAGCACCAGGCGGTGCAGGCCGTGCGCGAGGGCCCGCGGCGAGTCGATTCGACTCGGGGTGATCGTCACGGCCTCGGCAACGTGTTCCAATGCCTCCGACCAGCGGCGCTGCTCCAGTCGCATGACACCCACATCCTGCCCGGCCTCGGCGATGCGCGGGTCGAGCCGCAGCGCCTCCCGGTAGGCCCGCTCGGCCAGGTCGAACAGGTCCAGCCGGGCGGCGACCAGGCTGAGCACCAGATGCGCCTGCGGCTCCTCCGGGGCCAGTTCGACCCCGCGCCAGGCCGCGTTCAGCGCGGGCTGGCCGTTGCGAGCCCCAGCCAGGATCGCCGCCGCACTC
Organism: Micromonospora sp. DT201; assembly: GCF_049841575.1. Classification (NCBI taxonomy): domain Bacteria; kingdom Bacillati; phylum Actinomycetota; class Actinomycetes; order Micromonosporales; family Micromonosporaceae; genus Micromonospora; species Micromonospora sp. DT201. Next base: position 33,067 of record NZ_JBNCKP010000011.1, read on the forward strand.
CGTTGGGCGTACGCGTCGGCCGGGCCGAGGGCGAGGATCCGGTCGGCTGTGGCAGCCGACTCGGAATAGCGCTCCAGGTCGGCCAACGCCATGCCCCTGGCGACCAACGGCGGGAGGGCATCCGGTGCGGCTGCCACGGCCGTGTCCGTAGCGGTGAGCGCCTCGGCCGGGCGCTCGGCGGCCAGATGCACCCGGGCCAGCATGGTGAGGGCATCCACGTCGTCCGGCTGCAGGGCCAGCCCGTAGGTCAGCTCCCCGGCCGCCTCGTCGTGACGGCCGAGCTCGGCGAGAAGTTGGGCCCGCTGGACGTAGCCGTCGGCGGCGGACCGGTCGGGGGCGGGGTCGCTGGGCATCGCGGCGAGCCTAGGCGGCCGGCGCGTCGTACACCAGGGCCACTGCGATGCCCGCCAGCCCTTCCTCGCGGCCGGTGAAGCCCAGCCCGTCGGTGGTCGCGGCCGAGACGGTGACCGGGGCGCCGACGGCTGCGGACAGCACCTGCTGGGCCTCCGCCCGGCGGCGGCCGATCTTGGGTCGGTTGCCGACGACCTGCACGGACACGTTGCCGATCTCCAGGCCAGCGGCCCGCACCCGGCGGGCCGTCTCAGTCAGCAGGGCCACCCCGGACGCGCCGGCCCACTCCGGCTCACCCACCCCGAAGGCGGAGCCGAGATCACCGAGGCCAGCGGCGGAGAGCAGCGCGTTGCAAGCGGCGTGCGCGGCCACATCAGCGTCCGAGTGACCGGCCAGGCCGTCCTGGTCGGGCCAGAACAGGCCCGCGACCCAGCAGGGCCGGCCGGGCTCGAACGCGTGCACGTCAGTGCCGATGGCCACCCGGGGAACGATCATGATCAGAGGGTACGCGTCAACCGGAGGCGGCAAGCAGGTGCTCCGCCAGGGCCAGGTCGAACGGTCGGGTGATTTTCAGGGCGTACTCCGAGCCCGGCACGCAGCTCACCGCGACGCCCTGCTTCTCGACGAGCCCGGCGTCGTCGGTGAGGGAGTCGCCGGCGACGGCGTGTGCGGCGGTGAGCACGGCCCGGCGGAAACCCTGCGGGGTCTGCACCGCGCGCAGGGCGGAACGGTCGACGGTGCCGAGCACCACCTCGCCGGCACCGACCTCCTTGATCGTGTCGACGACCGGCAGAACCGGGATCACCGCATCGCGCCCGTCGCGGACCGCCGCGGCGACGGATTCGACGAGTTCAGGAGGGGTGAGCGCGCGGGCGGCGTCATGCACCAGGACGATCGTCGGGCCGGCGGGCACCGCAGCCAGCGCGGCGGCCACCGACGCCTGCCGTTCCGCACCGCCTGACACCACGATCACCGGCGCAATCGGGGCCAGCAGCTCGCGGACGGCCTGCACCTCGGCGGCCGGCGCGGCCACCACGATCGTGTGCACCGAAGGTGCGGCTGCCAGCCGACGCACGGCGTGTACGAGTAGCGGCTCACCGGCGAGCAGGCGCAGCGCCTTGGGACGGCCCGGGCCGAGCCGTACGCCAGCACCCGCCGCAGGCACGAGGACCGCGACGTCACCGCGCGGATTGAGCTGCGCGGTCACGTCGCGGTCCTCGGTGGTTTCTCTGTTACGAATCGGGTAACGACGATGCTGTGCGGACTAGGCCTCGGTGAGGACCTTGTCGAGCAGCGTCTCCGCCTCGTCCTTGGTGCTCTTCTCAGCCAGCGCAACCTCGCCGACGAGAATGTCGCGGGCCTTGGCAAGCATCCGCTTCTCGCCTGCGGAGAGGCCCCGCTCCCGCTCCCGGCGCCACAGGTCGCGCACGACCTCGGCGACCTTCAGCGGGTTGCCGGACGCCAGCTTTTCCAGGTTGGCCTTGTAACGCCGCGACCAGTTGGTCGGCTCCTCGGTGTGCGGAGCCCGCAGAACGTCGAAGACCTTACCGAGGCCCTCTTCGCCGACCACCTCGCGAACACCCACGATCTCGGCGTTCTCGGCGGGCACCCGGACCGTCAGGTCACCCTGCGCGACCCTCAGGACGAGGTATTGCTTAGGCTCGCCCTTGATGACCCGAGTCTCGATTGCCTCGATGAGTGCGGCCCCGTGGTGGGGGTAAACAACGGTCTCGCCGACACTGAAAACCATAGGTTCGAAACCCCTTTCGCTGTGTCTAGGGTAACACGGTCAGGCAGCGATGTCTCACCGATGTCCTGACCGTTGGCGCAGCTCAGGGGCCCTGTGAGAGGTCTTGCTTCAGCTTGACAGGCGGTCAAACCAATGGTTCGAACACGCTCCGTAACGTGCGGATGACTGCCCGGCACGAATGAACAGAACGTCGAGATCAAGGGCTATGCGCTCCTCCCATGGTATCGCGGTCGGCGAGACTGCGCCCAGGTGTAGCGGGAGGTGCCCCTGGTGCGGGACCCTGGAGTCCGAGCCGCACTCCGCTCTCGAGACCCTTCCAGGAGGTCCGATGGGCAAGCCGGATGCAGAGGGCCACGGGCCAGCCGACGGCCTGCCCGGCCTCCCACCCGAATGGGGCCGGGTGGTGGTCCCCGACGACGCCTCCGCGCTCGCCGCCGAGGCCGCCCAGATCCGCCGTGAACTGCGCCGGGCCACCCGCCTACCCGGCGGCCGCCGGGCTCTGGGCCTGCCGCTGCTGGTCCTGCTGGTGGCGGTCCTCACCACGCTGGCCGGCCTGCTCGTGGTCACCTGGCCGCGAGCCAACCGTGGCAACGACCGGCCAACCCCGGCTCCCTACTCGCCACCCGCGCCCCTCGCCGGGCGGGCGCTGCCCGCACTGGACCTGGTCGACGCGAGCCAGGCGCCGGTGCCACTGCGCGGCCTACTGCCCGCCATGATCATCCTGGTGGACGGCTGCCCCTGCCCAGCGCGCGTCGCCGACGCACTGGCGGCCGCGCCCACCGGCGTCTCCGTGGTGACCGTCACCGGAGAGCGGACGGTCCCGGCTGGGCCAACCACCCAGCGGCAGGCTCGGGCCCTGGCCGATCCGGCTGGAGGGCTGCGCTCGTTCCTGGGCCAACCAGCTCGCCCTGGCGCCGTGACCGCCCTGTTCGTCGACCGCGCCGGCATCGTGACCCGGGTGCTGCCCGACCTGGGCACGATCGAGACGTACCGGCAGGACCTGGCCGCCCTCGCCTCCTGACCCGACGAGCCCTAGGTAGATCGACTCCATGTCGCCGATGTGGCGGTTTCCCGGCAGCTGGATGCCGCCACGTCGGCGATGTTGAGTCGATCTTGCGCCCGGCGATCGGCTGGCGCCGCTGGGCTCAGGCTCAGGGCTCCACGAAGAGTTGCGCCTCAGCGTCGATGGGCTTGTCGCCCACGGCCGACAGGGACACCCGGATCAGCCCGCCAGTGGGCGTCACCTCAGCGAGGGTGGTCGTGCCGTCGCAATCGATGCGCGACGGGCCGACGATCTCGGCCCCGGTGCTCGTCACCATCATCGCGCCGGGCCGGGTGCACCGGTATTGGAGCAGGTAGCGCGCGCCGTCGTTGGTCGACTGCCTGGTGACGTCCTGACCAGGGATCAACTCCCCCTGGTGCCGCCAGATCGTCTCTTCGAAATCGGGCAGGTCGCCCGGAGCGTCACCGGCGCCAAGGGTCGGACTCGTCGGGCGTCTGACCTCGAGGGCCTCACCCGTCTCGGGGTCCACTCGAAAGGTCACCGACGACCCATCGGGCCCCGACAACACCAGGGCACGTTCCAGCGCGGTGCTGACGCTCGGCTCGACGCTCGGCTCGACGCTCGGCGTGGTCGCTGGTGGACGAGCCGAACTGGCCGCCGGGGTGGGCGCGGCGGCACGCCACCACCAGCCACCGACGACCAGGACGGCCACCGCCGCACCAAACAGGACCGCCGAGCGCAGCCGGTCGTCTGCCGTTGGATCCATGCCGTGAGCGTACCGGTCGGATGTTCAGTCTTGTCGATCGAGCAGAGCCGCGTAGAGGGTGAGACCGGGGCCGAACGCCAGCATGACGATGCGCCGAGCCGCAGGCGTCGAGCGGCCCAGCCGGTCCAGGATCAGCAGCACGGTCGGCGACGAGCAGTTGCCATGCTCGTCGAGAGTCGCGCGGGAGGCCGCCAACCCCTCCGGAGGAAGAGCGAGCTCCCGCTCCACCACGTTGAGGATCCTCGGCCCGCCCGGGTGCACCGCCCAACCGTCCACCTCGGAGCTGGTTACGCCGTGCCGGGCCAGCAGGTCGTCCACCAGCCCACGGACGTGCCTTGAGAGCACCTGCGGCACCTTCGGTGACAACCCCATCCGAAAGCCCGCGTCGGTGACGTCCCACGTCATGTGGTCGGCACTCGACGTGTCGGTGACCGAGGTGACCTCGCGTAAGGCGTACCCTCGCCCCCCCGGCACGACCACGGCGGCGACCGCGGCGTCCGAGAAGAGCGCGTGGGAGACGATCTGCTGGGTGTCCACCCGGGCGCTGGACGGCTGGATGTGCAGACTTGTCAGCTCCGCGCAGAGCAGCAGCGCCGGTCGCCCCCGCGCGGTGACGAAGTCACTCGCCGCACCGAGCCCCGGCAGTGCCGCGTAACAGCCCATGTGGCCGATGAACATCCGCTGGGTGTCCGCAGCCATACCGAGATCCCGGGCGAGCAGGATGTCCAGCCCGGGGGTGGCGTACCCGGTGCAGGAGCAGACGATGAACAGCCCGATGTCGCCGGCGCCCAGCCCGGCGGCGGTCAACGCCCGACCAACCGCCTCCTTGCCCAGCGGCAGAGCCTCCACCTGGTACCGGCGCATTCGGCGCTCGGTCGGCCAGTCCGAGACGTCCTCCAGCAGGGGGTTGACCGAGGCCTGCCGGCGGGTCACTCCCGAGTTCGCGAAGATCCGCTGGGCCAACGACCGGGTGGTGCCGGAGAAGTGCCGAGAGAAGAAGCCCTCCCACAACTCGTCCTGCGAAGCAGACGGCGGCTGAGCAATCCCGAGCCCCGCGATCACTGGTACGGACACGATCCCCACCTCTCGTCAGATGCTGTCCTCCCCCTGGCCGACCCACCAGCCACCTCGGCTGGCCTACCTTCCGCGCGAGTCCCGCGAGGTCGGCTCACCAACGCGGTGCCGATCCGTCGCGATCCGGGTCGCCGCCCAGCGCGGCGATGCCGAGCCAGTCGGCGCAGACATCCGACGTGGCCGGGTGCAGCGAGCCGCATCGGGCATCGCGGTAGAGCCGCTCCAACGGATGACCACGCCGGGTCGCCGAGGTGCCCGCCGCCTCCAGCACCGACGCCGCCACCTCGGCGGCCGTGGTGCCGGCGAGCAGCTTTGCCCGCCACACCCAGCGGTTGGTCTCCGCGTCGCCCGGCGTCTCGTCCACTCGACGGGCCGCCTCGGCGACCACCAGTTGCGCAGCCGCCGTCGCCGCGTCCGCCCGACCCAGCCGGGCGCGCACCGCCGGCAGGCCGGCCAGCTTGCGCTCATTGAGATGCTCGACCGCCGCGTCGATCGCAGCCCGGGCGACCCCCACGTAGACGGCCGCGTAGCTCGCCACCAGCCAGTGCGGCATCAGCTGGGCGACCACCAACGCCAGACCCTCGACCCCGCCGAGCAGCCGGCCGGCGGGCACCGTGACGTCCAGGTGCAGGTCATGTGAGGACGTGGCGCGCATGCCGAGCGCGTCCCAGGTCGGCTCCACGGTCAATCCATCGCTGGCCGGCACCAGAAACTGCGAGACCACCGACTGATCGGCCGCGCTGCGTGCCGCCACCAGGTAACCGTCGGCGTGCCCGGCACCGGAACAGAAGGTCTTGCTGCCCTTGAGATGCCAGCCCTCGTCGGTCGCCTCGTAGACCGTGCTCAACTGGGACAGCCGCGCACCGGCGCCGCGCTCGCTCATCGCGACCGCGTACCAGGAGCCCTGCGCGGCCGCGGTGAGCAGGCTGTCCCGGGCCACCAACGCCTCGTCCGGCACGCCCAGCGCCTCGGCCAACTCCTCGGTGACGGCGCCCAGTGCGCCGGTCACCGAGGCGTGCATGTTGAACACCAGGGCCGTCGCGCCGTTGCCCCGGGCAAGCTCAGTGGCCACTGCGGCGTACTCGGCGAAGGTGGCCCCCATGCCTCCCAACGCGCGGGGCACCATCAACCCGAACAGACCAGCGTCCCGCAGGTCACGGAAGTCGTCCGCCGGAAAGGAACCGTCCCGGTCATGCTCTGCGGCCCGCGCGGCGAAACGCGGCGCCAACCGGCGGGCTGCCTCAAGCGCCTGCACCGTCATAACGCCTCCTTCTCCAGTGCCGTACCCCGCGACGGCCCGACTATCCGTTTCGGACCCCCCGGCCCTGGTAGAGCACTGCGGTGGATCGGGTCGGCACGATGCGCGGGGCGCGACCGGCCGACGTCGCACCCGTCCGGGCCACGCGACGCCGCCGCAGCAGCCAGGCAACCAGGCCGCCGGCCTGCGGACGGATGCCGCGCAGCCGCAGGTCGACGCCGTGCCGAGCGCACTCGGCCACCAGCGCCCGAGCGTCCACGAACAACCGCGGATCGTGAATGCCCCGCGGCACCGTCGGCAGCCGCTCAGCGATCCGTACCGCGACGAGCCGGGCCAGCGCCGTGTCGTTCAGGGTGTCCAGCACCAGCAGGCCCCCCGGGCGCAACAGCCGGCACGCCTCGGCCACCACACGCGGCCAGGCCGGCACATGCTCCAGCAGCTCACCTGCGGAGACCACGTCGGCACAACCGTCCGGCAGCGGAACGGCTGTCGCATCGCCCTGCACGACGCACACCCCGTGCTCGGCCGCCTGGGCCAGGGCCGAGCGGGTCACATCCACCCCGACGTGTCGGTAGCCCTTGCCGGACAGGTGCGGCGCGAGCAGACCCGCGCCACAACCCAGATCGACCAGCAGCGCGTCAGGTCGACTCGTCGGCGGCACCAGCGCCGCGCGGGCCGCAGCCAGCCAGTGCAGCATCGCGAACGCGCCATCCGGCCGCCACCACTCACCGGCCAGGTCGTCGTACTGGCGCGGGTCGTTTCGCGGCAGCACCCGAGGCCCGGTGGACGCCGTACCCGCATCCACGTCTCGCATGGCTCCGAGCGTGGCACGACTGCTCGGTAACGACCAGACTTCCCTTATGTCGTCGAGGGTGTTAGGGCTGGTCAGAGCGAGCCATCCAGAACCGGCCGCAGCGGTGACCACGGTGGCCGGTCTACTGGCGTGGGGAGTGGGCCATCGACCGTCCGGAATCGTCTCGGTGGTGCTCGCCGTGCTGGCCAGCCAGCTTGCCGTCGGCTGGACCAACGACGCACTGGACGCCGAACGGGACGCCACTGTGGGCCGTACCGACAAACCGGTCGCCGCCGGCATGGTCGGTCGCCGCACCACGGCCTGGGCCGCCGCGGCGGCCGCGGTGGCCTGTCCGTTGCTGGCGCTGACCACGAACCCGGCGGCGGCGTTCTGGCTGACCGTCGCCCTGGTCTCCGCGCTGCTCTACGACTGGCCGCTCAAGGCCACCGCGTTCTCGGCGCTGCCGTACGCCGTCTCCTTCGGTGCGCTGCCCGCCTTCGTGGTGCTGGCACTGCCCGGTCAGCCGACCCCGCCCGCCTGGCTGTTGGCGGCGGCGGCGTGCCTGGGTGCCGGCGCGCACTTCGCCAACGTGCTGCCCGACCTGGCCGACGACGCTCGGACGGGGGTGCGTGGCCTGCCACATCGGCTGGGTGCCTCCGGGAGCCGTGCGGCGGCGGCCGGGCTGCTTCTCGCGGCGACCGCGGCCCTGGCTCTCGGGCCACCCGGGCCGCCGTCGGCGATCGGGTTGGCGGCGGTCGGCACGGCCGCCGTGGTCCCGCCACTGAGCTGGTACGCCGGGCGCTCGGCGGTCCGGGCGGGCCGGCGGCCGGTGGCGGCCTTCCGGGCGGTGATGCTGGTGGCCCTGATCGACGTGGTCCTGCTGGTGGCGAGCGGTCGGGTGGTGTGAACGGCGCCCGGGTAGGTGGCATTGCCGGGTCCGCGTGCGGACCTCGATCAGCCCCAACTACCCTGGAGCGCGGTCTGCGCGGGTATGGCCACCGTGCCCGGCGTGCGGCCCGGGTGGGGATTGTGACGAGGAGGACCGACGTGACGCGCTCGATCAGGGGATCCCGGCGGGCGGCCCTGTTGCTGTCCGGGATTGCGGCGACCGGCCTGCTGGCGTCCGGATGCGGCACCGGTCAGATCGCCGAGACCGCATTGAAAGAGCCGTCGGTCCAGGGCGTCAACCTCACGACCGACAGCGGTTCCTTCTCGGTGCGCGGCCTGCTTGTCGACTACCCGGGCACCGAGGGCTACCGAGCCGGCCAGGACGCCCCGCTCAGCGCCGTGATCTACAACGACTCCAAGGAGACGGTGACTGTCACCGTCACCACCGAGAGCGCTCGCGAGTTGGTGATCAGCGGCGGCTCGGCGAGCCCGTCGCCGTCCGCCTCGGAGTCCGCCTCCATGAGCCCGACGCCGTCCGGTTCGGCCAGCCCGTCGACCTCGACGTCCCGTTCGGCCAGCCCGTCGGCGACCCCGTCCGAGACCGGGTCGTCCTCGGCGACCCCGTCCGCACCGGAGTCGGCGCGGGCGTCAGGCTCGGCCAGCCCCGCCGCCCCGGGTCAGCCGGCACGGATCGAGCTGGCTCCGCTGAGCTACATCCAGCTCAACTCCGAGGCCACCACCCAGCTCCGGCTGATCGGCCTGACCGAGGCGCTGCGCTCCGGTCAGAACGTCGTCGTGACCTTCGACTTCGGCAACGGCAACACGGTGACCGGCCAGGCGCCGATCGCGGTGCCGCTCACCCCGGCGGCGCCCGCCTCCCCGATCATCGAGCGTGAGGGCGGCTTCGACGAGGGCGGCACGACCCACGAGTGACACGATCTTCGCATCGACCGACACCCCGGCGTGGTGACCACCACGCCGGGGTGTTTTCGTCGTACGCGAGGGCTAGCGTCCTGATGTGACCACCTCCCGATCGACCCCTCCGCGTGGCGGCACGGCCGGTGCCTCCCGTGGTCGGTCCACCACCCGCGAGCCGCGTCCGGCCTACGAGTGCGACGCCTGCGGGCACCAGCCGCCCAAGTGGGTGGGGCGCTGCCCAGAGTGCGGCGAGTGGGGCTCGGTGGTCGAGAGCACGGTGACCGGCCCGACGGTCTCCGGTCGGGTGGTCAGTTCCCGGATGCCGGCCGAGCCGGCCCGCCCGATCGCCACCATCAGCGCCGCACCGGCTCGCGCGCGCCCCACCGGCGTGAGCGAGCTCGACCGGGTGCTCGGCGGCGGCCTGGTCCCCGGTGCCGTGGTGCTGCTCGCCGGCGAGCCGGGCGTGGGCAAGTCGACCCTGCTGCTGGATGTGGCTCAGCAGTGGGCGGTCGGCGCCGGCAGCCCCTCGTTGGTGGTCAGTGGGGAAGAGTCGGTCAGTCAGGTGCGCTTGCGCGCCGAGCGGATGGGCACCCTGCACGACCAGCTCTACCTCGCGGCGGAGAGCGACCTGGCCTCGGTGCTCGGGCACCTCGACGCGGTCAAGCCGGGCCTGCTGGTCCTCGACTCCGTGCAGACCATCTCGACCACCGGCACCGAGGGTGTGCCCGGCGGGGTGACCCAGGTGCGCGCGGTCACCGCCGCGCTGGTCTCGGTCGCCAAGGAGCGGGGCATCGCCACCGTGCTGGTCGGGCACGTCACCAAGGACGGCCAGGTCGCCGGGCCTCGGGTGCTGGAGCACCTGGTCGATGTGGTGCTGCACTTCGAGGGTGACAAGCACTCCTCGCTGCGCCTGGTGCGCGGCATCAAGAACCGGTTCGGCGCGGCCGACGAGGTCGGCTGTTTCGAGATGCACGAGGGCGGCATCAGCAGCCTGGCCGACCCGTCCGGGCTGTTCCTGACCCGCTACGCGGAGCCGGTCCCGGGCACCTGCGTGACCGTGGCCATGGAGGGGCGGCGGGCCCTGGTCACCGAGGTGCAGGCCCTGATCGGCGCGACGGTGGCTGGTTCTCCCCGACGCACCGTCTCCGGCCTCGACTCGGCGCGACTGGCGATGGTGCTCGCGGTGCTGCAACGGCGCACCGAGCGGCTGACCCTGCACGACCGGGAGGTCTTCGCCGCCACGGTGGGCGGCATCCGGGTGGTGGAGCCGGCCGCAGACCTGGCGGTCGCGTTGGCGGTCGCCTCCGGCGGGCTCAACCTGGCCATCGCGCCACACCTGGTGGCGATCGGCGAGGTGGGGCTGACCGGCGAGGTGCGCCGGGTCGGGGCGGTGCCGCGCCGGCTGGCCGAGGCGGCCCGGCTGGGCTTCAAGGTGGCCCTCGTGCCGCCCGGATGTGGCCCGGCCAGCACCGGCGCCGGCCCCGAGCAGATGCGCGTGACCGAGGTCACGGACGTCCGTTCGGCGCTGCACCATGCGGCCCGCGCGTCCGCCGAGTGACCCACTGTGCCGACGGGGATGGCGAAACCGGACAGCACGTCGCAAGCAGGAAACGGGTTGGAAGGGCCGCATCGTGACACATCACAGTAACCACGACAGCACCCAACGCACGACAGTCCGTAGACTGTGCCCGTGCCGACCGACCGCGATACCACCAAGCCAGCCGGCGCGCCGCCCCAGGCCCGCACCGGCGCCGTGGGCTCGCCCGCCCGCCCGATCAGCGTGAGCGTGGCCGCGGGAGCCGCCGGGAGCGCCGGAGACCCGCTGCGGGCCAACCTCGCCCTGATGGCCCCCGGCACCGCCCTGCGCGACGGTCTGGAGCGCATCCTGCGGGGCCGCACCGGCGCGCTCATCGTGCTGGGCTACGACAAGGTCGTCGAGGGCCTGTGCACCGGCGGCTTCCCGCTGGATGTGGAGTTCTCCGCGACCCGCGTACGGGAGCTGTGCAAGATGGACGGCGCCGTCGTGCTCTCCAGCGACGGCACCAGGATCGTCCGGGCGGCCGTGCACCTGATGCCCGACCCGTCCATCCCGACGGAAGAGTCCGGCACCCGGCACCGCACCGCCGAGCGGGTGGCCCGACAGACCGGCTACCCGGTCATCTCGGTCAGCCAGTCCATGCGAATCATCAGCCTCTACGTCAACGGCCAGCGGCACGTGCTCGACGACTCGGCGGCGATCCTCTCCCGAGCCAACCAGGCGCTCGCCACCCTCGAGCGCTACAAGCTCCGGCTGGACGAGGTCTCCGGCACGCTCTCCGCACTCGAGATCGAGGATCTCGTCACCGTGCGGGACGCGGTGGCCGTGGTGCAGCGACTGGAGATGGTTCGCCGGATCGCCGACGAGATCGCCGGGTACGTGGTGGAGCTGGGCACCGACGGCCGTCTGCTGGCCCTGCAACTCGACGAGCTGATGGCCGGCGTGGACGCCGACCGGACGCTGGTCATCCGGGACTACCTCCCGGTCGGCCGCAAGTCGCGCACCCTGGACGAGGCACTGGTCGAGCTGGACCTGCTCGGCGCCACCGAGCTGATCGACCTGGTGTCGGTGGCGAAGGCGATCGGCTACCCGGCCGCATCCGACGCGCTGGACGCCGCAGTCAGCCCTCGCGGCTTCCGGCTGCTGGCAAAGGTGCCCCGGTTGCCGGTGGCGGTTGTCGACCGCCTGGTGGTGCACTTCGGCAGCCTCCAGCGGCTGCTCGGCGCGACCGTGGAGGATCTACAGGCCGTCGAAGGGGTCGGTGACGCGCGGGCCCGCGGCGTCCGTGAAGGGCTGTCCCGGCTCGCCGAGGCATCAATCCTGGAGCGGTACGTCTGACCCGGCTCAGCCGGTGACGGTGAGCTTCACCGGCGCGCTGAGCTTCGTGCCAACCCGGGCAAACACCTCGTACGTCCCAAGCGGTGCGAGCGGCCCCGCGGCCAGCCCGCTGCCGTCGCACCGGCTGGTGTCCCGCCCGTTCCAGGTCACCTCGTAGAAACGCTCCAAGGTCGGCGTGAAGGACTGCGGGTCTGAGCCCTGGGCCTTGCCGCAGGTGTCTGATGACCAGATCTTCTCGGCACCGGACTTGATGAAGATCTCCTGCAGATCGGCACCGACGTTCCGGCTGCACGTCCGTTCAGACGTGTTCTTGATCTTGAGTTGCAGGTCGACCATCGCCCCACGCTGCACCGAGGTTGGAGTCACCACCGAGACCACACGGATCTCCGCGTCGGTGCAGGTGCCGTCGTCCTCCGAACCGGCCGCCGCACCCAGTGGGGGGTCGTTGCTGGTCATCGCGGGGCTCGGGGTCGACGCACCAGGACCAGCGGACGTCGGCGGAGCACCGGTCTGCGGTGTCAGCACCGGGCCGCCCGGACCGGACCCAGAGGGCTCGGCGGACGTCGACGTCGAGGTCGGCGTCGCCCCCGCCTTCGGGCCCCCGTCGGAACGACCCGAGCCGGTGCAGGAGTAGAGCAGGACAATCAGGAAAAGAAGCCCCGCTCCAAGTACGACGACGCGACGCCGCCAGTACACGGCGGGTGGCAGGGGGCCGACCGTCAGACGCATGATGCCCTCCACCGTAGCCGCGCTCTACCCGCCAGTGCGGCGCGACGCGCCGGAGCCACTCCGGGCCGCTTGCTCCACACTCCACACAGGACGGACGCGTGACCGCTCAGAGATAGACCTTGCGCTGATAGACGGCATGCGCACCGGCCACCCGATCCAAAAAGAGCAGCCCCGCACAGTGGTCGATCTCGTGCTGCAACGCCCGCGCCTCGAAGCCGTCGGTCACCAACCGAACCGCCTCGCCGGTGCCCGGCAGGTCGCCCTCCACCACAAGCCGGCTGGCCCGCTTCACGTCCCCAGTCAGGTCCGGCACCGACATGCACCCCTCGCGGCCCGGTTTCCACCGGGTCGCCTCGACCACCCGGGCATTACACAGCACGAAGGTGCCATGCACCGTGACCGCCTTCGGATGCCCGCTCACATCGACGGCGAAGACCCGAACGCCCACCCCGACCTGCGGCGCGGCCAGCCCCACGCAGCCCGGCGAGACCCGCATCGTCGCCACCAGGTCAGCCGCGAGCTGGACCGTCTCCACGGCCGTCGGATCGACCTCGACGGCCGCCCGGCTCAAAACCGGATGTGGGGCCGACACCACCGCCCGCACCACACCCGGCACCACCAGCGACTCCGGTGCCCAATCGCCCAGACCGGCGTACGCCTCGGCGTCCGGCCCGCTCTCCGCCCCCGTCACAACAGATCCGGGTCCGCCGGCCGGAGCGTGACCTCCACGCCCAGCTCGGCAGCCGTCCGGTGCAGCCGGCCGACCAATGTGTCAGCCACAGCCGCCGGCAACTCCACCTCAGCCAGCACCACATAGAGCGAACCAGACAACCGGGTGCTCAGGTCGGTGACATTCCCGCCCGCGTCCACCAGCACCCGGGTCATCGCAGCGACAATGCCCATTCGGTCCGAACCGTGCACCGCCATCACGTACGGCTCACCCGCCGGAGGCACCTCGCCGTCGGGGGTGACCGCGCGTACCGTCGCCAGCAGCTGACCCTCGGCGGCCAGCGGCTCCAGGGCGGCCTCAACCTCGGCGGCGGCCGGCCCGGTGCAGATGAGGGTCATCGCGAAATGCCCCCGCAGCCGCGTCATCGTGCTGTCGGTGAGGTTCGCGCCCAGTCGGGCCAGCACCTCGGCAACATCGGCCACGATGCCCGGCCGGTCCCGACCGATGACGGTGATCGCGAGCTCGTTCATCCGCGCATTCTCTCCGATCCGTCGGCCGCCGCCGTGACACCCCGCCCGAGCCGCCCACCCAGCGGGACCACACCGCGTGACATCATCGACGGCGCCATGACTCAACCCGATTTCGCCACCCTGGTCAGCCGATGGTTCCAGCAGCACGCCCGTGACCTCCCGTGGCGTGCGCCCGGAACCACCCCGTGGGCCATCCTGGTCAGCGAAGTCATGCTCCAGCAGACGCCCGTGGTGCGCGTGGTGCCAGCCTGGCAGGCATGGCTGGCCCGCTGGCCGGAGCCGGCAGCATTGGCGGCGGACACCCCAGCCGAGGCGATCCGGATGTGGGGACGCCTCGGCTATCCCCGTCGTGCAGTCCGGCTGCGGGAATGCGCGCTCGCGATCGTGGACCGACACGGCGGCCAGGTGCCCGACCGGCTGGAGCAACTACTGGCACTGCCGGGGGTCGGCACCTACACGGCGCGGGCCGTAGCGGCCTTCGCGTACGGGCAGCGGCACCCAGTGGTCGACACCAACGTACGCCGAGTGGTCTGCCGGGCCGTGGCCGGCGAGCCCGACGCCGGGCCGGTCACCCGGCCAGCCGACCTGGTCGCCACCGAAGAGCTGCTCCCGGCGGAACCCGCCGCGGCGGCGTTGGCCAGCGCCGCGTTCATGGAACTGGGCGCGGTGATCTGCACAGCCCGGTCACCACGCTGTACGGCCTGCCCGGTCGAGTCGGTCTGCGCGTGGCGTGCCTCCGGCCAGGAGGCCCCAATGGGGCCAACCCGCCGACCCCAGCGGTACGCAGGCACCGACCGACAGGTACGCGGCCTCCTGCTCGGGGTGCTCCGCGAAACCACCGGCCCGGTCCCCCACCAACGGCTGGACCAGGTCTGGACCGATGACGTGCAGCGTGCCCGCGCACTGGCCGGCCTGGTGCAGGACGGGCTGGTCGAACCGGCCGGCACCGATTCCTTCCGCCTCGTCGGTGACGGCCCGTCCCAACCCACCGCGGACCTCACCACCTGACCCACACCCGCCAGACGCGCCCGCCGCGCCACTAGAGCCGCGCCGCTCGGGCCTCGCCGCGCCGTCATGGCCCCGCCACGCCGCCCTGGCCCCGCCGCCCTGGCCCCCGCCACGCCGCCCTGGCCCCCGCCACGCCGCGCCCTGGCCCCGCCACGCCGCGCCCTGGCCCCCGCCACGCCGCCATGGCCCCGGCGCGCCGCGCTCGGCTGCCCGCGGGGACCCGGCTGTCACTCGCGATGATCGACTCCAGGTCGGCGACATTGGGGCATCCCGGCAGCGAGAAACCACCACATCGCCGACCTGGTGTCGATCACGCCCACCTCGACCGCCGCGAACCACCCACGCGCACCCACCACCCACAAGATCGACACCAGATCGGCGACATGGGGGCATCCCCAGAGGGCGAGAAACCACCACATCGCCGACCTCGTGTCGATCACCCCAACCACCCCGACCGACACATCACCCACACCCACCACCAGCCGCCGAGATCGACACCAGGTCGGCGACATGGGGGCATCCCGACAGCGGAACACCACCACATCGCCGACCTGGTGTCGATCACGCTCGCCTTGGTCAACGGGCCAGCTGAACACGCCCGCCTCGACCGACGAACCAGCTCACCACGCCCGCCTCGACCGACGAACCAGCTCACCACGCCCGCCTCGACCGACGAACCAGCTGATCACGCTCGCCTTGGCGGCTGCGCCAGCTGGTCTGGCAGTAGGTGCCAAAAAAGGGCGGGTCCGATGGCGCTCGCGCCACCGGACCCGCCCTTTGACTGGTCGTGCTACTCGTCCGCGCCCGCGACGGCGGTGCCAGCGGCAGTGCCACCGAGGTCGGCCGGCACGGCGTCCGGAACTTCGACAGGCTTTTCCGCGCCCCGGAAGACGAGCTTGGACTTGTCGATGTCGTTCGGGTCGCCCTCGCAGTCCACCACGACGATCTGACCCGGGGTCAGCTCGTTGAACAGGATCCGCTCGGAGAGGTTGTCCTCGATGTCGCGCTGGATCGTGCGACGAAGCGGACGGGCACCGAGCACCGGGTCGAAGCCCTTCGCGGCCAAGTACTTCTTGGCGTTGTCGGTCAGCTCCAAGCCCATGTCCTTGTTGCGCAGCTGGCCCTCGATCCGCTGGATCATGATGTCCACGATCGAGAGGATCTCGGTCTGACGCAGCTGGTGGAAGACGATGGTGTCGTCGATCCGGTTGAGGAACTCAGGCCGGAAGTGCTGCTTGAGCTCGTCGTTGACCTTCTGCTTCATCCGGTCGTAGTTGGACTCGGAGTCCTCCGACTGCTGGAAGCCCAGCGACACCGCCTTGGCGACGTCACGGGTGCCCAGGTTGGTGGTCAGGATGATGACCGTGTTCTTGAAGTCCACGATCCGGCCCTGACCGTCGGTGAGCCGACCGTCCTCGAGGATCTGCAGGAGCGTGTTGAACACGTCCGGGTGGGCCTTCTCGATCTCGTCGAAGAGGACCACCGAGAACGGCCGACGCCGCACCTTCTCGGTCAGCTGCCCGCCCTCGTCGTAACCGACGTAGCCGGGAGGGGCACCCACGAGCCGGGAGACCGTGTAGCGGTCGTGGAACTCGGACATGTCCAGCTGGATGAGGGCATCCTCGCTGCCGAAGAGGAACTCGGCGAGCGCCTTGGACAGCTCGGTCTTACCGACACCGGACGGGCCGGCGAAGATGAACGAGCCCGACGGGCGCTTCGGGTCCTTCAGGCCGGCCCGGGTACGCCGGATCGCCTTCGAGACCGCCTTGACCGCGTCCTCCTGGCCGATGACGCGCTTGTGCAGCTCGTCCTCCATGCGCAGCAGGCGCGAGGTCTCCTCCTCGGTCAGCTTGTAGACCGGGATGCCGGTCCAGTTGCCGAGCACCTCGGCGATCTGCTCGTCGTCGACCTCGCTGACGACGTCCAGGTCACCGGCCTTCCACTCCTTCTCCCGCTGAGCCTTCTGGCCAAGGAGCTGCTTCTCCTTGTCGCGCAGCTGGGCGGCACGCTCGAAGTCCTGAGCGTCGATCGCGGACTCCTTGTCGCGACGCACCTGGGCGATGCGCTCGTCGAAGTCACGCAGGTCTGGCGGCGCGGTCATCCGACGGATCCGCATCCGGGCGCCAGCCTCGTCGATCAGGTCGATCGCCTTGTCCGGCAGGAAGCGGTCGGAGATGTAGCGATCGGCCAGAGTCGCGGCTGCCACGAGGGCTGCGTCGGTGATGCTCACCCGGTGGTGCGCCTCGTAGCGGTCACGCAGGCCCTTGAGGATCTCGATGGTGTGCGCCAGCGACGGCTCACCCACCTGGATCGGCTGGAACCGGCGCTCGAGAGCGGCGTCCTTCTCGAGGTGCTTGCGGTATTCGTCAAGGGTGGTGGCACCGATGGTCTGCAGCTCACCACGGGCCAGCATCGGCTTGAGGATGCTCGCTGCGTCGATCGCGCCCTCGGCGGCACCCGCACCCACCAGGGTGTGGATCTCGTCGATGAACAGGATGATGTCGCCCCGAGTGCGGATCTCCTTGAGCACCTTCTTGAGGCGCTCCTCGAAGTCACCGCGGTAACGGGAACCAGCGACGAGTGCACCGAGGTCGAGCGTGTAGAGCTGCTTGTCCTTGAGAGTCTCGGGCACCTCGCCCTTGATGATCTTCTGGGAAAGCCCCTCCACCACGGCGGTCTTACCGACGCCGGGCTCACCGATCAGGACCGGGTTGTTCTTGGTACGGCGGGAGAGCACCTGCATGACCCGCTCGATTTCCTTCTCGCGCCCGATGACCGGGTCGAGCTTGCCCTCGCGGGCGGCCTGAGTCAGGTTGCGGCCGAACTGGTCCAGCACCAGGCTGGTCGACGGCGCGGCCTCACCCGGCGCGGCACCCGCCGCAGCGGGCTCCTTGCCCTGGTAGCCGGAGAGCAGCTGGATCACCTGCTGGCGGACCCGGTTGAGGTCGGCGCCGAGCTTGACCAGCACCTGGGCGGCAACGCCCTCGCCCTCACGGATCAGCCCGAGCAGGATGTGCTCGGTGCCGATGTAGTTGTGGCCGAGCTGCAGCGCCTCGCGCAGCGACAGCTCCAGCACCTTCTTGGCCCGCGGCGTGAACGGAATGTGCCCGCTCGGCGCCTGCTGACCCTGGCCGATGATCTCCTCGACCTGCTGGCGGACGCCCTCCAGGGAGATGCCGAGGCTCTCCAGGGCCTTCGCCGCGACGCCTTCACCTTCGTGGATCAGGCCCAGCAGGATGTGTTCCGTACCGATGTAGTTGTGGTTGAGCATCCGGGCCTCTTCTTGGGCCAGGACGACAACCCGTCGCGCTCGGTCGGTGAACCGCTCGAACATGCCCTCGTGCTCCTCACGTGCCGTGCGCCTTGATGGTCAAGATCTTGGCGGGGCCGGTGCACGAACGTCCGGGACGGGCGTCCGTGCCTCCTTACTCTATCGTCGCTGACCGACTCAGCTGAGGTCGTGTGTCTCTGCTCGGGGTCGGTTCCACGTTGTTTTGGACAACCGTCCGCGCTCAGGAGGTGTTCCGGTAGTCCTGTCGCTACGCGCAGAGCGAAATCCGACTGGCGCGACGAAAGCCAAATCCCGCCTCCGGAAGCGTTCCGGAGGGCTCGGGGAGGGCGGACCAGCGGTCTCGACGACCGCCGCACCCCACCCTGCGGGAGGTTATCCACAGGCTGTGGATAGCTGTTCCACTGGTTGTGGACAACGCCGGTCGGCACGGAATGCTTCCCGGCCCCCGGACGCGTCCGATCGGGGCCGGTCGCGGACACGGCGACGCCGGCCCGGAGAACTACTCCGGCCCGGCGTCGGTGTCGCCTGCGGTGGCGTCAGCCACCCAGCTGCTGACGAATCAGCGCTTTGCGTGGTACTCGTCGACGATCTCCTGCGGGATACGACCCCGGTCCGAGATGTCCTTGCCGGCCTTCTTGGCCCACTCCCGGATCGCCTTGTTCTGTTCCCGATCGGCGGTCGCGCCGCCCCGACCGCGGGCAGCCCGCCCACCGATCACCACGCCGCCCCGGCCAACCTTCGTGCCGGCGCCCACGTACGAGGCGAAAGCGTCGCGCAATTTCGAGGCGTTGGCACTCGACAGGTCGATCTCATACTGAACGCCGTCGAGGGCGAACTTGACGGTCTCGTCAGCGTCCCCGCCGTCCAGGTCATCGACCAGCTTGTGAATGATCTGCTTGGCCACGTCCCACATTCCTTTCGAGCAGGGCGCTCCTGCTAATGAGAGCACAATAACCCGCGTGCCGCTCACCACGTCAATAGGATGCCGTTACGGCTCGGCGCGAGCCGGGCGAGACTACTCCGGGCGGACCAGCGGGAAGAGGATCGTTTCCCGAATTCCGAGCCCGGTCAGGGCCATCAACAGCCGATCGATTCCCATTCCCATACCGCCGGCCGGCGGCATTCCATACTCCATCGCCCGGAGAAAGTCCTCGTCGAGACGCATCGCCTCGACGTCGCCGCGGGCCGCCAGCTGCGCCTGGGCCACCAGCCGCTCACGCTGCACGACCGGGTCGACCAGCTCGGAGTACGCGGTGCCCAGCTCGAAGCCGAGCACGTAGAGGTCCCACTTTTCGGCCAGCCCCGGCTCGCTGCGGTGGGCCCGGGTGAGCGGGCTGGTCTCCTCCGGGTAGTCCCGCACGAAGGTGGGTGCTTCCAGGCCGGGGACGACCAGTTCCTCGAACAGTTCCTCGGCCAGCTTGCCCGGGCCCCACTTCGGGTCCACGGCCAATCCCACCTTGTCCGCGTACTCCACCAGGCGGGATCGTTCGGTGCGGACCGTGACCTCCTCGCCGAGTGCCTCGGAAAGCACGCCGAACAGCGTCACGGACCGCCACTCGCCGCCCAGGTCGAACTCCCGCCCGTCGGCGTGGGTCACCACCATCGAGCCGCTGACGGCGATCGCCGCCTGTTGCACGAGATTGCGGGTCAACTCGGCCATCGTGTCGTAGTCGCCGTACGCCTGGTACGTCTCCAGCATCGCGAACTCCGGCGAGTGCGAAGAGTCGATACCCTCATTACGGAAGTTGCGGTTGATCTCGAAGACGCGGTCGACGCCACCGACGACGGCGCGCTTGAGAAACAGTTCCGGAGCGATTCGCAGATACAGATCAGTGTTCAACGCATTGCTGTGGGTCACGAACGGTCGGGCCGCCGCACCACCATGCAGCAGTTGCAACATCGGCGTTTCCACCTCGATGAAGCCCTGCCCGTGCAATGAATCACGCAGACTGCGGACCGCGGCGGCGCGAGTACGGACCATCTCCCGTGCCTGTGGCCGGACGATCAGGTCGACGTAACGCTGCCGGACGCGGGCCTCCTCGGAGAGCGGCTTGTGCGCCACCGGCAGCGGTCGCAGCGCCTTGGCGGTCATCTCCCACTGCTGCGCCAACACCGACAGCTCACCCCGGCGGCTGGTGATGACCTCACCAGTGACGCCGACATGGTCACCGAGGTCGACCAGGCGCTTCCATGCCTCCAACCGCTCCGGACCGACCCGGTCCAGGGAGAGCATCGCCTGCAACTCGGTGCCGTCACCGTCGCGTAGAGTCGCGAAGCAGAGCTTGCCCGTGTTGCGTACGAAGATCACTCGGCCGGTGACGGCGACCTGGTCGCCGGTCGCGGTGTCGGTCGGCAGGTCGGCGTAGCCCGCCCGGACCTGCGCCAGGGTGGCCGTACGGGCGAAGCCGACCGGGTAGGGCTCGACGCCCTCGGCAAGCATCCGGTCCCGCTTCTCCCGGCGGACCTTCATCTGCTCGGGAAGGTCGTCGGCGGGGTCCACTGGCACGGCGTTCTGCTCGCTCACGGCACGCTTCCTCGTCAAGGGAGATACAGGGGGTCAGGCCCGAGCGTACTCAAGCGTCCCGGGGGCTGTTAGCGGATAACCTGCCCGTCATGGTCGATCACACTCATGCCCTCTCCTTCGGCGCCGCAGCGAGCGATTATGACCGGTTTCGTCCCCGTTATCCGGAAGCCGCCCTCCGCTGGGCTCTCGATGGGCTGAGCAAGGCCGAGGTCGTCGACCTCGGCGCGGGCACCGGCATCCTGACCCGCGCGCTGCTGGCCCTGGGCCACCAGGTCGTACCCGTCGAGCCCGATCCGGGGATGCGGACGCAACTCGCGGACGCAACGCCGGGCACGAGGGCGCTCGCGGGCAGCGCCGAGGCCGTGCCGCTGACCGACGGTGCGGCGGACGCGGTGCTGGCCGGCACGGCCTACCACTGGTTCGACCGGGAGCCCGCGCATGCCGAGATCGCCCGGGTGCTCCGACCCGGCGGCACCTTCGCCCCGATCTGGAACGTTCGGGACGACCGGGTCGACTGGGTCGCGGAGCTGAGCCGGATCGCCGACATACGCGACAAAGCCGGTGACATCGCCGAGAAGTACGCGGACTTCGGCCCCGCGTTCGGCCCGGTCGAGCTGCGCGAATTCACCCACCGCACCACGCTCACCCCGGACGAGGTGCTCGGCATGATCCGTACTCGCTCGTACTGGCTCACCGCCTCCGCCGAGGATCAGCAGCGGGTCGAGCGGGAGTTGGCCGAACTCCTGGACACCCACCCCGCCCTGGCCGGCCGAGGAACCGTCGACTTGCCGTACCGGACGATGGTCCTGCGCGCCCGGCGGCGCTGAAGTCCGCGCGCGGTCAGAGGTTGCGGTCGTAGACCATGCGCAGGCCGATCAGCGTGATCATCGGCTCGTGGTGGGTGATGGTGCGGCACTCGTTGATCACCAGGGAGGCCAGGCCACCGGTGGCGATCACCGCCTTCACCTCGCCCAACTCCTCGGTCATCCGCTCGACGATCCGGTCCACCTGCCCGGCGAAGCCGAAGTACAGGCCGGCCTGAAGGCACTCCACAGTGTTCTTGCCGATCACCGAGCGGGGCTTGGTGGCCTCGACCTTGCGCAGCTGAGCGGCCCGGGCGGCAAGCGCGTCGAAGGAGATCTCGATGCCCGGGGCGAACGCCCCGCCGAGGAACTCGCCCCGCCCGCTGATGACGTCGAAGTTGGTGGTGGTGCCAAAGTCCACCACGATCGACGGCCCGCCATAGAGGGTGTACGCGGCCAGCGTGTTCACCACCCGGTCGGCGCCCACCTCCTTCGGGTTGTCGATCGCCAACTGCACCCCGGTCCGCACGCCCGGCTCAACGATGACGCTGGGCAGGTCGGCGTAGTAGCGGTCGAGCATGGTGCGCAGCGACCGCAGTGCAGCCGGCACCGTGGAGCAGGCAGCCACACCGGTGATCTCGACGTTGTCCCCGGCGAGCAGGCCCCGGAACATCAGGCCCAACTCGTCAGCCGTCGAGCGGGCATCGGTCTTGATCCGCCAGGAGTGCACCAGCTTGTCGCCGTCGAAGGTCGCCAGCACGGTGTTGGTGTTTCCGATGTCGATGCAGAGCAGCACGCACGCAGCCTAGACAACCAGGGCGCCCTACTCGCTGCGCAGGTCCAGCGCGATGTCCAGGATCGGCGACGAGTGGGTCAACGCACCCACCGAGAGGAAGTCGACGCCGGTGGCGGCGTACCGGCCCGCGACCTCCAGGGTCAGCCCGCCGGTCGCCTCCAACTCCGCCCGGTCACCCACCGCGGCCACCGCCTCGGCCAACACCTCCGGCGTCATGTTGTCGCAGAGCAGGAAATCCGCCCCGGCCTCCACCGCCTCCACCGCCTCGTCGACCGTGGTCACCTCGACCTGCACCGGCACCTCCGGGAACGCCTCCCGAACCCGCCGGTACGCCGCAGTAATGCCCCCGGCCGCCAGCTTGTGGTTGTCCTTGATCATGGCGACGTCGTAGAGGCCCATCCGCTTGTTGGTGCCCCCGCCGGCTCGCACCGCGTACTTCTCCAGCGCCCGCAGGCCCGGCGTCGTCTTGCGGGTGTCCAGCACCATCGCCTTCGTGCCAGCCAACGCATCCGCCCAGGCGCGGGTGTGGGTGGCCACCCCGGACATCCGGCAGAGCAGGTTGAGCGCCGTCCGCTCGGCCGTCAGCAGCAGCCGGGTCGGGCCGGTCACCGTCGCCAGCACCGCGCCGCGCACCACCCGCTCGCCGTCGCGGGCCACCACCGACACCTCGACGGTACGACCGAAGCCGGTCACCTCGCCCACCAACTCGAACACGGCGGCGGCCACGGCCATGCCGGCCACCACACCATCCGCGCGGGCCACCAGGTCAGCGGTGTCGCTCTGCTCCGCCGGAATGGTGGCCACGCTCGTGACGTCCAGGAAATCCGGGCCAAGATCCTCGACCAGCGCGGTCTCGATCACCTGCCGCACCTGCTCCGGATCCAGCCCGGCCGCCCGCAAAGCCGCCTGCGTCGACTCCGTCATGATGATCGCCCCTCCCAGTGCTGACCAATCCGACCCTGTGCCCCGACCGACCCGACCAGGTGGCCCAGCCACCGCTCGTCGGCCGTCGGAAAGTCCTCCCGCCAGTGGCAGCCCCGGGTCTCGCCGCGTGCGTACGCGGCAGCAACCAGCGTCGACGCCACCGTGAGCAGGTTGGTCGCCTCCCAGTCGGCGGTCCGCGGCCGACCCCGGGCAGCGCCCAGCTCACTCAGCGTCCCAGCCGTCCCGGCCAGCGTCGCCGCAGACCGGAGCACGCCGGCCCCCCGGGTCATCGCCCGTTGCAGGATCGGCGTCACCTCCGCAGGCAGCACCCAGCCCGCGCCCCCGCGCCAGGCACCGGTGTCCGCTGGCTGAACCTGCTCGGGCAGGCCAGCCGCGATGTCCTCGGCGATCCGCCGGGAGAAGACCAGCCCCTCCAGCAGCGAGTTGCTGGCCAGCCGGTTCGCGCCGTGCACACCCGTGCAGGCCACCTCACCGCAGGCGTACAGGCCGGGGATGGAGGTGCGGCCGCGCAGGTCGGTGCGGACGCCGCCGGAGGCGTAGTGGGCGGCCGGCGCCACCGGAATGAGGTCGGTCGCCGGGTCCACGCCGATCGCCAGGCAGGACGCCACGATGGTGGGGAACCTCCCGGCCAGGAAGTCCCCACCCAGGTGCCGCGCGTCGAGGAAGACGTGGTCCGCGCCGGTGGCCAGCAACACCCGGTGGATGCCCTTGGCCACCACGTCCCGAGGTGCCAGCTCAGCCAACTCGTGCTGGCCCACCATGAACCGCTTGCCGTCGGCATCCACCAGGTACGCGCCCTCGCCGCGCAGCGCCTCGGAGACCAGCGGCTGCTGCGCGTGCCCCGCCCCGGGCACTCCCGCGCCGGGCGGGGTGATCAGGGCTGTCGGGTGGAACTGGACGAACTCCACGTCGGTCACCGCCGCGCCGGCCCGCATCGCCAGCGCCACCCCGTCGCCGGTCGAGACGGCCGGGTTGGTGGTGGCCGCGAAGATCTGCCCCATCCCGCCAGTGGCGAGCACCACCGCCCGGGCCAGCAGCGCACCGACGCCGTCCTCGCTGCCCTCACCGAGCACGTGCAGGGTGATTCCGCAGGCCGGACCGAGGCCGTCCGGGCCATCGCCCGGGGCTCGCAGCAGGTCGAGAACCAGGGCGTGTTCGACAAGCCGGATCCACGGGTCGCGCTGCACCGCGTCGTGCAGGGCCCGCTGCACCTCCGCGCCCGTGGCGTCCCCACCGGCGTGCACGATCCGGTCCGCGCGGTGCCCGCCCTCGCGGGTCAGCATCAGGGAGCCGTCCGGGTGGCGATCGAACTCGGCGCCGATGCGCATCAGCTCCCGTAGCCGGGTCGGGCCCTCCTCGACCAGCACCCGGACCGCCGCCGGGTCGCAGAGCCCGACCCCCGCGATCTCGGTGTCGCGGGCATGCGCCGCCGGGGTGTCCGTCGGGTCGAGCACCGCGGCGATGCCGCCCTGCGCCCATCGGGTCGAACCATCGTCGATATTGACCTTGGTGACCACCGTGACGTGCAGGCCCGCCTCACGCAGGTGCAGCGCCGCGGTCAACCCGGCCACCCCGGAACCCACCACGATCACGTCGGTGGTCTCCACCCAGCCGGGCGCGGGCGCGGCCAGCAACGCGGGCAGGGCCGGCAGGTCGACGGTGGGAAGGTCCATTCCCCCAGTCAACCCGAACCATCCTCGCTCGGGGCGGCGGGGGCGGGACGAGTGTTTTCGGCGACCCCGTCCGGCACTGCCCGCGCCGTGCCGAGCGTCTGCCCGTGGTCACTTCGTCCGGACCGGTAGGCCAGCCGGGCCAGCGCCCTTCAGCGAGGCGGTCACCGTACGGTTGCTGAGCCACAGGTAGCAGCGGATGCCCCGGTCACCGACCCGCCAGCGCCCCGCACCCGGCGGGCGGACCACCACACCGCTACGAAAACGCAGATCGGCGTCGTCCGGCACACCCACGTACCGGCCGAGGATGCTTCGACAACCGTTGTAGAGCGGAGCCCAGTCGGAGTCCCGATTCGGGTACGCCATGTCCGGTGCACGCCACACCCCGACGAACTCGGCGTCGTGCTGTTGAGCGCACTCCACCGGAACCAGCGTCTGCACGCCCCCGGCCGCGCCACGGGTCTGTTGGCAACCGAGCCGCAGCCCGGCAGCCCCCTTCAACGCGTCCCGCAGACTGCCCGACCGGACCACAACGGTGGCCGCAGCTTCGACCGTGGTCAGCTCGGTGAGGTCGCACCGGAACCAACGGGAACCCGCCGCCCAGCCCGGCCCGGAGGGCAGCGCCACCGACAGCCGAAGCCGGCCGGCCCGCCAGTCGTCGCCCACGTAGCCGGTCGCCCGGGTGTCGCACTCGGCGAACGCGCCCCGCAACTCCGCCGAGCCACCCGCCGGGGCACTCGCCCGCTCGACCGGGAACGCCCCCACATGCACGGTCTCCACCCGGTGCGGGCCGGCGCAGTCCACCGGCTCATAGCTGGCCAGGGTGACCACATCCATGAAATCGGCGGCCTGACACACGCCGGCGGCCGGGGTGAACGCCGACGGTGGCGGCAGCGCCGCCCAGTCGTCGGTCAGGTCACCATCCAGATCACCGGAGCCGGCACAGCCCACCAGCAGCACTGCCGTCACGGCAGCGGCGAACAGGGTCGTCGTGGCACTGCGCATATAGCGGCCTCCCCCAGCCACCCGCCAGCTTCCGCCGGCGCGCCAAGGGTAACCGGAAATGACCTTCTGGTGACAGACCGGAATCGCGTCGCGCGAGATCAGACTCCGGACACAGCCAGCGGGCTGGGCACCGGGTCACCGACCATGCCGGGCGCCACCGCAGCCGCGTCAGCGCCCAACTCGATCACCCGGTTGTCGGCGTTCACGTGGACCACCCGCGGCCGGTACGACCGGGCCTCGGCGTCGTCCATCTGCCCATACGAGATCAGGATGACCAGGTCACCGGGGTGCACCAGGTGCGCGGCGGCACCGTTGATGCCGATCACACCGCTGCCCCGCTCGCCCGGGATCACGTACGTCTCCAGCCGGGCACCGTTGGTGATGTCCACGATCGCCACCTGCTCGCCGGGGAGCAGGTCGGCGGCGTCGAGCAGGTCCTCGTCCACCGTCACCGAACCGACGTAGTGCAGGTCGGCCTGGGTCACCGTGGCCCGGTGGATCTTCGACTTGAGCATGGTCCGCAGCATTGGGGTGGCCTTTCGCGGGAGTGGTGGAGGGTGGTGCGGCCCGGTCAGGGGCGAGGGGCGAGGTGGATCCCCGCGTTGTCGATCAACCGGGTGGCGCCCACCCATGCGGCGATCACCAGCCGGGCCGGCCCCGACGCCGGCGCCGCCCCCAACTCGGGGTCGGTGAGCACCAGGTAGTCGAGACGGGCACCGGGCGTACCGGCACCGAACGCGGCGCGCGCGGCGGTCAGCACCGCCCCCGCGTCCAGGCCGTCGTCGGCGGCCCGCGCACCGGCCCGCAGCGCGGCGGACAGACTCAACGCGGCAGCCCGCTCCGGCTCGCTCAGGTAGCGGTTGCGGCTGGACAGCGCCAACCCGTCCGGCTCCCGAACGGTCGGCACGCCAACCACCTCGACCGGCACGTCCAGGTCCCGGGTCATCCGCCGGACCAGGGTGAGCTGCTGGTAGTCCTTCTCGCCGAAGAACGCCAGGTCCGGCTTGGTGAGCTGGAGCAACTTCAACACCACGGTGAGCACGCCGTGGAAGAAGCCGGGGCGGCTCGCGCCCTCCAACTCGGCGCCGAGCGGGCCCGGATCGAGGCGTACGCGGGGCTGGCCGTCCGGGTACATGTCCGCCACCGACGGGGCAAAGACAAGATCTGCGCCCGCCCGCCGGCACACCTCCAGGTCCGCGTCGAGGGTGCGCGGGTAGCGGTCGAAGTCCTCATTCGGCCCGAACTGCAGCGGGTTCACGAAGATCGTCACCAGCACGTTGTCGGCCTGTTTCCGGGCCGCGCGCAGCAACGTCTCGTGCCCGGAGTGCAACGCGCCCATGGTCATCACCACAGCGACCGTGCCGTTCAGCCCGGCCCGAGCCTCGGCCAACTCGGCGCGCGTGTGCACAAGCTGCGTCACAGCGTCACCTCGGTTCGCGACTGCGGGGCTCGCAAGATCGGCTCACTCCTCACGCTCACAGCGCCACCTCGGTTCGCGACTGCGGGGCTCGCAAGATCGGCTCACTCCTCACGCTCACAGCGTCACCTCGGTTCGCGACTGCGGGGCTCGCAAGATCGGCTCACTCCTCACGCTCACAGCGCCACCTCCCTGTTGCCGTCGGCGAGCACGCCGAGCAGCGACTGTGCGTCCACCGGCCGCAGCCGGCCGGCGGCGATCGCCCGGTCGGCGGTACGCCGGGCCAACGCAAGGTACGCGGGGACGGAATCCGGTGCGGTGGCGGCCAACCGGTCCAGGTGCCGCTGGACGGTGCCCGCGTCGCCACGGGAGACCGGGCCGGTCAACGCGTCGTCCCCGAGCCGCAGCGCGTTCTCCAGAGCGGCCCGCAGCAGCGGGGCGAGCACCTTCTCCGGCCGGGCCACCCCGGCGTCACGCAGGCGGTCGGTCGCCTCGTTCACCAGGGTCACCAGGTGATTCGCGCCGTGGGCCAGAGCAGCGTGGTAGAGCGGGCGGTCCGACTCGGCCACCCACTCCGGCACACCGCCCAGGTCGGCGACCAGCCGGGCGGCAAGCGGGCGTAGCTCCGCCGGGGCCGTCACGCCGTACGAGATGCCGGCGAGCCGGGCCAGGTCGTCCGGCGTACCGGTGAAGGTCATCGCGGGGTGCAGGGCGAGCGGCCGGGCACCGACCTCGGCGGCCGGCGCGAGCACGGCCAGACCATGCGCGCCTGAGGTGTGCGCGACCACCTGGCCGGGGCGCAGCACACCCCGTGCGGCCAGGTCGGCCACCACACCGGCCAGGGCGTCGTCCGGCACCGCGATCAGCAGCAGGTCGGTGGCGGCGTGGGCGACGGCGGCGACCAGGCGGCGGGGCACCTCGGGCAGTAACAGGGCGAGTCGGGCGCGACTGGCCCCGGAGTCGCCGGTGACGGCGACCACCCGATGCCCGGCGGCGACGAGTGCGGCGCCCAGCACCGCTCCGACCCGACCGGCGCCAACGACACCGACGGTGAGCAGACGGGAGGTGGCGGGGTTGCCGAGAACGGCGGGCCCGTGCGGGGCGGCCGGACGCGGGCGCAACGGTGCGCTCATGACGACGATCCAGTCCTCGAGAAGGGGTACCGGTCGATCGCAAGTATGCGCCGGGCCTACCGAACCAGGACAAGCATGTGTGAAAACGTTCACCGCCGACGGAAGTGCCCCTTGTCACCGCCTCCGGGGCTCAGCCCTGGGCGGACGTCACCGCGCGTAGCTCGGTGGCCGCCTCGGCGATCAGGTCGGCGAGCGAGGCCTCGCTGTCGAGCGCGACCCAGCGGGCGTACGCCACGCGGAAGACCGTGCCACCGGACTCGGTGGCCAGGGTTGCCGTGGTCTCGCCGACGCCCTTGGCCCGCAAGGCGGCGGCGACCGCAGCCGCCAGTGCGCCTGTTTTTCGCAGCTCGCGCTCCTGCAGCTCGGGGCTGCTCTCGATGATGGACTGGCGCATCCGGACCAGCTCAAGACGGTCGGCGAAGATTTCCGCCGCCACCCGACGGAAGGCTGCGATGACCGCCTCGAAGGGGGCGGCGTCCGTCTCGGCCACCGCCTTGACCAGGACCTCCTCCAGCAGCTCGCCGCCGCTGAAAAGCACCTCGCGCTTGTCGCCGAAGAGCCGGTAGAAGGTGCGTTTGTCGAGGCCAGCACGGGCGGCGATGTCGGCGACTGTGGTCTGCTCGAAGCCGCGCTCGCGGAACAGCTCCAGGGCGGCCGCCTCCAGGCGGCCGCGCGCGTCCGGTTGCCAGCGGGCCATGCGGCCATCGTATCTGATGTCACATCGTGACATTCTTTCCGCCCGAAGGATGTCGCATCGCGACATCACGAGATATGGTCATGTCACAAGGCGACATCAGGACTCACGAAGGAATTACCATGCGTGTATTCGTCACAGGCGCATCTGGCCATCTCGGCTCCGCAGTCGTGCCGGCACTGCTCTCCGCCGGACACGACGTCGTCGGCCTGGCCCGCTCCGACACGTCCGCCGCCGCGATCGAGAAGCTCGGCGCCGAGGCACGCCGTGGCGACCTGTCCGACCTCGACGTGCTTTCTGCGGAAGCAGCTGCGTCCGACGGGATCATCCACCTGGCGTTCCGGCACGACCTCATGCTCAACGGCGACATGGCCGGTGCGGCCGAAGCTGACCTGGATGCCCTCAAAGCACTCGCCGCCGGCCTGGACGGCTCCGGCAAACCCCTGGTCGGCACGAGCGGGACAGCCATGCTCGCGAGGGGCGGCATCGTCGGCCGCCCCGGCACCGAACACGATGCCTTCCCAAGCGGCTACCGGATCGACGCGGAGAATTTCGTAGTCGGCCTCGCCTCGCGCGATGTGCGCGGCTCGGTCGTCCGGCTCGCACCCACCGTGCACAGTTCGCTCGACCACTACGGCTTCATCACCACCATCATCGCGGCGGCCCGGCAGCACGGGTACGCCGCATACGTCGGCGAGGGCGCCAACCGGTGGCCGGCAGTGCACACGCTCGACGCGGCTCAGCTCTACCGCCTCGCGCTGGAAAAGGCGCCGCCCGGTGCGCGCCTGCACGCGGCAGCCGACGAAGGAGTCCCCTTCCGGCAGATCGCCGCTACCATCGGCGCCAACCTCGACATCCCGGTCCGAAGCATCAGCGCCGATGAGGCGAACGGCTACTTCGGCTTCCTCGGGGCGTTCGCCCAGCTGGATAACCTGACGTCGTCCGCGATCACACGCGAACTGCTGGGCTGGTCCCCCACCCACCCCGGCCTGATCGCCGACCTGAACGACGGTCACTACTTCCGGGCCTGAACAAGTTTCCGGGAACCCATCTTGATCAAATGATGAAAAGTAGGTGCTGGGAGCTTTCCTGACCTACTTTTCAGCAACTGATCGCCGCGCGCCCCTCCGCTGTCGAACGGGACGGTGCGGATGATCGTGACGTGGGCAGGAATCGGAGGGCGCGGATGTCGATCGCCTGGCGGGACGCCATGAGCAGAGCCCTCTACGGGCCGGATGGCTTCTTCGTCGCCGGCACCGGGCCCGCCGACCACTTCCGCACCAGCGTGCACGCCTCACCCGCGTTCACGAGCGCCCTGCTGCGCCTGCTCACCGACGTCGACTCGACCCTCGGCCACCCGGACCGGCTCGACGTGATCGACGTCGGCGCCGGGCGCGGAGAACTCCTGCGCGGCCTGCTGCGATCGATCGAGGGCTCCCCCGGGCTCGCGGAACGGGCACGTCTCGCCGCCGTCGAGCTGGCGCCCCGCCCCGAACACCTGCCGGACCAGATCGAGTGGGTGCCCGAGATCCCCGCGGGGATCAACGGGCTGTTGATCGCCACCGAATGGTTGGACAACGTCCCGCTGGACGTGGCGGTGCACACGGCAGACGGCTGGCGATACGTACTTGTCGATCCCGAGATCGGCGCGGAGACGCTTGGGGAGCCGGTGAGTCCCGCTGATCTTGATTGGCTCAACACATGGTGGCCACACCCCGCGATCCCTCGCTCTGCGGAAACTCCCAGCAGTGACTACCTACGAGCCGAGATTGGCCGAAGCAGAGACGAGGCATGGGCCAACGCGGTGCAGAAGATCGAGCGGGGCCTGGCGCTGGCAGTCGACTACGGCCACCTGAGGGAGGCACGACCGGTCGGCGGGACGTTGACCGGGTACCGGGCTGGGCGGCAGGTGCCGCCGGTGCCGGACGGGACGACTGATGTGACCGCGCACGTGGCCATGGACTCGGTCGCCTCCGCTGGTGCGGCGGTCGCCCGGTGTGCGTACTCCCTGGTGTTGCAGCGGGAGGCGCTGCGGGCGCTCGGGGCCGACGGCGGCCGACCACCGCTGAGCATGGCCGGCACCGACCCGGCGGGGTACGTGCGGGCGCTGGCCGCCGCGTCGGAGGTGGCCGAGCTGACCGACCCGGTGGGGCTCGGTGGGCACTGGTGGCTGCGCCAACCGGTCGGCATCCCGCTCGGGCCGGCCGTGGCACGATGACGGGCATGACCAC
This sequence comes from Micromonospora sp. DT201, assembly GCF_049841575.1. Lineage (NCBI taxonomy): Bacteria > Bacillati > Actinomycetota > Actinomycetes > Micromonosporales > Micromonosporaceae > Micromonospora > Micromonospora sp. DT201. The sequence goes on from NZ_JBNCKP010000011.1 coordinate 64,190, forward strand.
CGACGCCGGGGACCTCCGTGAACTGACCGTCGGCACCGGGGCGGGCCTGATCCCCGGCACCGGCGATCAGCAGCTCGGCACCGACATGGTGTTGAACATCGGCCCGCAGCACCCCTCCACGCACGGTGTGCTGCGGCTGAAGCTGGTGCTCGACGGCGAGCGGGTGGTCTCCTGCGAACCGATCATCGGCTACATGCACCGGGGTGCGGAGAAGCTCTTCGAGGTGCGCGACTACCGGCAGATCATCGTGCTGGCCAACCGGCACGACTGGCTCTCGGCGTTCTCCAACGAGCTGGGTGTGGTGCTCGCGGTGGAACGCCTGATGGGCATGGAGGTGCCGGAGCGCGCCACCTGGCTACGGATGGCGCTGGCCGAGCTGAACCGGGTGCTCAACCACCTGATGTTCCTCGGCTCGTATCCGCTGGAGATCGGGGCGATCACGCCGATCTTCTATGCCTTCCGGGAACGGGAGACCATCCAGGCGGTGATGGAGGAGGTTTCCGGCGGCCGGATCCACTACATGTTCAACCGGGTGGGTGGCCTCAAGGAAGAGGTTCCCTACGGGTGGACGGGCCGGGCCCGCGCGGCGATCGGCGAGGTGCGACGGCGGCTGCCCGACCTGGACCACCTGATCCGTCGCAACGAGATCTTCCTGGCCCGGACCGTGGGGGTGGGCGTGCTCTCCGCTGCGGACGCCGCCGCGTTCGGCGCGTCCGGGCCGGTGGCCCGCGCCTCCGGGCTCGACCTGGACCTGCGCCGCGACGACCCCTACCTGGCGTACGACGAGTTGGACGTGCCGGTGGTCACGCGAACTGCCGGGGACTGCCACGCCCGCTTCGAGGTGCTGCTGGACCAGGTGTACGCGTCGCTGGACCTTGCCGAGCAGTGCCTGGACCGGGTGGACCAACTGACCGGGCCAATCAACACCCGACTGCCGAAGGTGCTCAAGGCGCCGGAGGGGCACACCTACGCCTGGACGGAGAACCCGCTCGGCATCAATGGCTACTACCTGGTGTCCCGGGGGGAGAAGACGCCGTGGCGGTTGAAGTTGCGCACCGCCTCGTACGCGAACGTGCAGGCGCTGGCCACCCTGCTCCCCGGCTGCCTGGTGCCGGATCTCATCGCGATCCTCGGCTCGATGTTCTTCGTGGTCGGCGACATCGACAAGTGACGTCAGCCGCCTGACCGCTCAGCGCCAGCGGTCACCGGGTGGAGTCCCGCCGGCGCGCGGTACGTCGTCCTGGGGCGGGTAGCCGTAGCGCTCGTCGACTCGGCGTCGACCGGGCCGCTCGGGTGCGGGTTCCGCCTGGTGGCCGCGCTGGCGGGGTGGGCGCCACTCGTCCGGCACCCCGACGCCGCCGACCGGCAGCGCCGGCCGGTCCGCTAGCTCGGCCCGCCAGCCGCCGTCGCGCTCGTGCCGTCGCGCCGGCTCGTCCCGGTGGTACGACTCGCGCTCCTCATGGCGGCGCGGCTCCTCGTGGCGGCGCGGCTCCTGGTACGACTCGCGCTCCTGGTACGACTCGCGCTCCTCGTGGCGGCGCGGCTCCTCATGGCGGACGGCGGCCCAACGGTCGGCCATCCGGTACTCGGTGCCGGTGGCGTCGGCGTGCACCTCGGCCCGGCGTTCGCCGACCCGCAGCTCACGGCCGTTCTCGTCGTCGCGGACGGCGGCCCACCGGTCACCGGCCCGCAACTGCGACCAGTACTCGCCCGTGTCGTCGGCCCGCAGGGGCGATCCGGGCTGCGGGGCGGCGGCACCCGCCCGACCGCGCTGCTCCGACCGGGCGTGATCGTCCGGGTTGTCCCAGGAGGCCGCAGCCGGCCTTTCCGGTGCGCGGTGCGAACGGGCGGCCGAGCCGGGCTCCTCAGGCTGGGCGTACGCGTCGCGCGGATCGGTCCACTCCGGCTCGCCCCGGGCCGCAGGCTGTGCCCCCCAGGAGCGGTTGTCGCCACGGTGGGCCCGGTCGTCGCCGGAACGCCGGTCGTCGCCGTTACCGGCTCGGGGGCGCTCATCCGCCTCAGCCCTCGCTCGGCCAGCCGAGGGGGGTCGCTCATCCGCACCGCCACCCCGGGTCCAATCCTGTGCCGGCGGGTTCCACTGGCTGGCGTACCCGCCGCCGTAGCGCCCAGCCGGCTCGGCCGGCCCGCCATCCACCACGGTGTGTCGGGTGGTGACGTGCACGGTTTCGGTGTGCCGGACCACGCCTACCTGCCGGTGCGCCGGCTCGGGGCGGTCGTGCTCTCGAGGGCGGGCTGAGCCGTACGCGGTGGCGGCCGGCCGCTCCGCGCCGTAGGTCCCCGCGGTCGTCGGCGGCCCGGCGGCCTCCCGTGGGTACGCCCGCTCGTGGTCGTCCGCGTGCTCGGGGCGACCCCGCCGGGCCGCGTCGTCCGGGCCGGACACTCGGGGCCGGCCCGGTGGTGCGTCACCCGGCACCGCAGCCCGGCTACGGGCGACCGGCGCGTCGTCCACCGGAGGTTCGACCGCCGGCACCCGGGCCCGGCCAGCACCCGCCGGCTCTCCAGCCGGGGCTGCAGCGCCGACGGGGGCGGCACCGGCAAGGGCGGCACTGCTGGCGTCGAGACGGCGGCGGACCGCGACGATCCCCTCCTGTGCCCGGTGCGCCTGGTCGAGTGCCTGGTTGCCGCGCTGCGCGACAGCCACGATCTCAGTGCGCAACTCCCGGCGGAGCTCCTCGATCTCGTCCATCAGCTCGTCGGCTCGCGCTGCGGCGTCCTCACCGTCGGGCCGCAGCGCGATGGAGAGGCCGATCAGCACCACCGCGAGGATGGCGAGCACCGCGGCGAAACGCAGCGGGCCGTTACCGTCGGCAACCAGCAGGATCAGCGCCGCCACCGGCGCGAGAGCGACGCCCGCCCAGAAGAGCATGGTCAGCAGCGGTGGTTGACGCCTGGCGTCAGAGGTGGCCGGGGCCGACATGGATGTGCAGCCTACCGAGGTTCTCCACCGGAGGGAACGGGGTCCTGCGACGCGCGGACGCCCCCGCCCGATCGGGGCGGGGGCGTCCTCAACACTCGGGAAGGGTCAGCTGGTGGCGAAGGCGCCGTCCGAGGAGAAGATCAGGCCGACGCTGATCGAGCCGTCGCGCAGCCCGCTCTTGGTCAACGGCCCGCCCTGGTCCAGCGAGGAGAACTTGCCCACCGACAACCCGTACGTCTTCTCCAGGCCCGGCTTGCAGAACGGACGCTGCTCGCACTCCGGCGGGCCACCGAGCACGGTCGCGCTGCCGGAGCACTTCGCGGCCAACTCGGAGAGGGTCCGCACGCCGTACTTGTCGGCGAAGGCCTGGGTGACAGCGAAGGCGTTCTGGTCCTGGGCGGCGGCCGGGGCACCGAAGGTGAGGCCCGCCTTGTCGCCCTCGGCCTTGAGCGCGGTCACCGTCGTGTTGATGTCGGGCGAGGACACCGGCTGAGCATCCTTGCCGTTGACCTTGGTGTTGAGGAACTCGGCCATCGTCGCCGCGTACTCCGGGACGACCTGGATCTCGCCCTTCTCCAGCGCCGGCTCGTACAACTCGCGGTTGCCGATCTGCTGCACCTTGACCTGGTAGCCGGCGGCGGTGAGCGCGATCCGGTACAGCTCGCCCAGGATCTGACTCTCGGCGAAGTTGCCGGCACCCACCGTGATGTCGCCGCCCGAGCCCTTGGCGATGCCCGCGGTGAGGTTGTTCGCGCTGGCGAACTCCTCGGCCGCCACCTTGGCGGTCTTGCGGTCCTCGTTGACGGCCTTGTTGAGCTGGATCAGCTTCGGGGTGTCGAGCGCGGCGGAGACCTTGTCCAATGCGGCGATCAGCTGCGGGTTGGCCGCCTTGCTGTTGACCGCGGGGATGACGTTGTCGGAGTTCTGGAGCTTCTTGTCGTCCTGCAGAGCGACGAGTTGCTGACCGGCGACCGGGGCGCAACCGGCGCCGGAGGCGTTCGCCTGAGGCGCGTCGGTGCCGGACGAGCCGGCGTCACCGCACCCCGTGAGGAGTGCTGCCCCGGCGACGGCGCCGATAGCGCCGATCGCCAGACGTGTACGTGCGCGCATGTGCCCGCCTTCCGTGTCCCGGCGCGGCCCGTCCCGGGCCGGCCGCGTGTCCGACGGGCGATCCTGACTGTTGGTCGCCCGCGAATATCCACCCAACATGCTCCGCAACCGACCGACAACTTGGGACGGACTTCGTCACCGCATCGTCACCGATCGGCAGACCACTGGCCGCCGGCTCGACGCATGGCTCACCCGGACGGGTCAGGCGCTCCCGGTGGCGTCAGCGGGCCGGGGCCGCCCCGAGCGCTGCCGTCCGCGCCGCAGCGGTCGGGGTGTGACAAGCCGTTCGACGCCGCCGAGGACCACCTCGGCCAGCAGTGCGAGGCCGGCCACCAGCACACCGCCCGCCACGATCTGCCCACCGCCGGCCGCGATACCGATGCCGAAACCGGTCCGGATGATCTGGCCGAGGCCGCCGCCGTTGACGAACGAGGCAAGCGCGGCGGTCGCGATGACCTGGACCGCGGCGGTCCGGAACCCGGCCGCCAGGTAGGGCACCGCGAGCGGCAACTCCACGCGGCGCAGCAACTGCCCGCCGGACAGCCCCATCCCCCGGGCAGCGTCGAGCGCCTCCGGGTCCACCTGCCGCACCCCGGTGTACGCGTTGGCCAGCAGCGGCGGGACGGCGAAGACGGCCAGCGCCACCACGACCGGAGTCCGACCGAACCCGCTGGCGAAGACCACCGGCAGGATGGTCAGCAGTGCCAGGGTGGGGATGGCGAGGGTGGCGTTGGACACCAGCACCACCAGACCCGCGCCCCGGCCGACGTGCCCCAGCCAGAGACCCAACGGCCAGGCCACCAGGCAGCCGAGCGCCACCGCCATGGCCGAGATCGTCAGGTGCTCGCCGAGGCGGTCCAGCATGCCTCCGGGGTTGGTCCAGTTCAGTGGGTCGTTGATCCAGACAATCGCCTGGCCGATCGGGTTCGCCGCGACGGTCACCGTGCCCTCCGGGTGGACCAGGGGGTCACCAGGCGGGCGACCAGGACGAGCAGCAGGTCGAGTACGACCGCGAGCGCGACGCAGAGCAGAGCAGCGGTCATGATCTCGGCCTTGTAGAGGTTGTTCTGGAAGCCCGCGAAGATCAACTGCCCGAGGCCACCGTGCCCGACGAGCACCCCGACCGTGACCAACGCCACCGTGGAGACAGTCGCCAACCGCACGCCGGTCACGATGCCCGGCAGCGCCAGCGGCAGGTCGATCCGGAACAGCCGCCCCCACCGGCCGTACCCCATCCCCTCGGCGGCCTCACCGACCTCCGGAGGCACCTGGTTGAGCCCGGCCACCACGTTGCGCACGATCAGCAGCAGCGCGTAGAGGACCAGCCCGACCAGCACTGTCGTGGTCCCGGTGCCCAGGTAGGGCGCGATGAACGCGAAGAGCGCCAACGACGGGATGGTGTAGACGACACCGCTGACGGCGAGGATCGGGCCGGCGAGCGGCCGGAACCAGTACGCCAGCACGGACAACGGCAGGGCGATCAGCACCGCGATCAGCACCGCCCGCCCGGTGAGGGAGGCGTGTTCGCGCACGGCGGCGAGGATCGTGTCAGAGTTGTCCCGCACGTACTGCCAGGAGAACCAGGGGTTACCCGGGTCGGCCCGGTAGCTCAGGCGGAAGGACATACGTGGACGTTACCCCGGAGGCTGCCGACGTGACCCAATCCCCTCGCGCGGCGTCGATCTCCCTGAAGGGCATCCAGAAGCGCTACCCGAATGGCACCGAGGCTGTCCGGGAGCTCAGCCTGGACGTTCGGGCCGGCGAGCTGGTGGTGCTGATCGGCCCGTCCGGCTGCGGCAAGTCGACGGTGCTTCGCATGATCAATCGTCTGATCGAGCCCACCGCCGGCCGGATCACGCTCGGCGACGAGGACGTCACCGACGTCGACCCGGTGCAGCTGCGCCGCCGGATCGGTTATGTGATCCAGAACGTCGGCCTCTTTCCACACCAGACAGTTCGCACAAACGTGGCAACCGTGCCTGGCCTGCTCCGGTGGCCCAAGGCCCAGACCCGGGCCCGGGTCGACGAGTTGCTCGACCTCGTCGGCCTCGACCCGGCCCAGTTCGGCGGTCGCTACCCACAGGAGCTGTCGGGTGGCCAGCGGCAGCGGGTCGGGGTGGCCCGCGCGCTCGCCGCCGACCCGGTGGTGCTGCTGATGGACGAGCCGTTCTCGGCCGTCGACCCGATCGTCCGAGCCCGCCTCCAGGAAGAGTTCCTCCGCCTCCAGGCCGAGGTCCGCAAGACGATCGTCCTGGTCACCCACGACCTCGACGAGGCGGTCCGGCTCGGCGACCGGATCGCGGTGCTCTCCGAGGGCGGGCACCTGGAGCAGTACGACACGCCGGCCGCACTGCTCGGCGCACCCGCCACCCCGTTCGTACGCGAGTTCGTCGGAGCCGACCGGGGCATCCGCCGGTTGGCGGTCACCCCACTCGACCGGGAGTCGCTGGAACCACTACCCGGGAACGCCGCGGCCGACCTGCCCACCGTGACACTGGACGGCTCCGCGTACGACGCCCTGGCGGTGCTGCTCACCTCGGGACAGGACCAGCTCGTGGTGACCGACGCCGGCCGACCGGTGGGTGCGCTCAGCCGACAGCGCCTGCTCGACCTCGGCCGCCCGACGAACTGACCTGCCCGGTCGGGTCAGGCGCGACCGCCGAGGCTGGCGGTGCCGATGATCCACCCGGTGAGGAAGCCGTAGCCGGCACCGGTGCTGGCGTCCTGCAAGGCACCCAGCAGCGACGGGTCCGGGCCGAGCAGCGCCGCCAGCACCGCAGCGAGCCCGCCAGCCAGCACGTACGCGGCCCAGCCGGAGAAGAACTGACTGACCGAGCCGGGCACCCGGGCCACCTGCGCCGCAGGCAGCAGGTAGAGCAGAGCCACCGCGAGGACCACAAGCAGCACGGCCCGCAGGTCGGCGGCGAACAAGCCGCCAGCCTGCCCGTCCGCGTCGAGCCGCCAGGCCGGCCACGCGAGCAGGCGTACGTAGAAGGCACCCGCCGACTCCGGGTCGGTCTGCGTGGCAGCCCAACCGGTGAACGCCGGGCTGCCACAGATGCCGACCAGCAACAACACGGCGAGCGCGCCGGTGCCGGCGGCCGTACCGTAACGGCTGACCGGGCCGGAGCGGTGCAGGAGCGACGCGATCCGCCCAGGCCCCGAACGGGTCGTTCGAGCCGACCTGGGCTGCCCCGAGCGGTTCAGTGCTTCAGCAGGTAGTCGATGAAGGCGGCCCGCAGCAGCGGTGCGGACTCCTCGTAGCCGTGACCGGTCAACTCCCGCCACAAGGCGTTGGCCTCGTCGATGGTCGGGCCGATCGAGTTCGGTGCGCCGTCCAGCACCGTGGCCTCGTCCGCGTTCGGCAGGTGCCGCAGCACCGACCAGTAGAAACCTACGTCGCGGCGCTCCCGGGCCAGGGCGAACGCCCGCTCCCGCAACTCCTCGGTGGACAGCGCGTCAAGCTCCTCGAACGAGGTTCCGCCGGAGGTGGCGGCAGGTGTGTCGGTCATGTCGCCGAGCCTAACGGTCGAGATCAGCTCCGGCCTGTCGGACGCGAGGTCGGTCACCGCTCCTCGGTGTCCCACCGACGCGGGCCGTCCTCCCAGCGCGGATCCCGCCACGGGTCGACCGGTTGGGGCGCTGCCGGCGTCGGCAACGTCGGGGGCCAGTTGTCGACCGACCGCGACTGCGGCATGGCCCAACCGGTGCTGATCGCGCCGTCACCGACCGGCTCAGGCTTGTCGGTGCTGCCCGGTCGTGGCCGACCGAACGTCTCGACCAGCCGGGTTACCACCAGTCCGACGCCCAGCGCGGTGCCGCCGACCACCCAGTTGCTCAGCGTCCAGCCGCGCTCCGGCGCGTACGCCTGAAAGACGATGACCAGGCTGACCGCCAGCACCGTGCCGAACACACCGCCCCGACGGCCGTACGCGCTGGTGCCGGCCAGCAGGGCCGCCCCGATCGCCAGCACCGTCCAGTCCAGCCCCGAGGTGGGCTCGACCGCCCCGGGGCCGTTGGCTGCGAACAGCACCCCGGCGAGGGCGGCCAGCACGGTGGAGCCGACCAGCGCGACCGCGGTGACCACGGCGGCCCCCGCGCCCCGCCGATGGGCCGGATCAGCGACCGGCCGGTACCGGCCGACCAGCCGGCGAATCGCCCGGACCGCGCCGAACAGCCCGCCGAGGATGGCCACCGCGGCGAACCCAGCGAAGAGCCATCCACAGTTGCGCCCGGGGTCGTAGTCGCCCTGCACCAGCACGGGCGCGGTACGGCGCTCGATGAACACCACCACACCGGCCGCGGCGGCCAGGCTGGCGGCCCAGCCCGGCACGTGCAGCACCACCACGGCCAGCGCCAGCGCGAGCCCGCCCAGCGCGGCGACCGCCACGGCCGGGCCGACCGACGCCGGCAGACCCCGATCGCCCTGCTCGGCGTAGTGCAGGGCGCTGGCGACCGCGACCGGCCCGACGGCCAGGTTTGGTGCCGCCGTACGCAGGCTCAGCCCGGCGGCCAGGGCGAGCAACCCCAGCCCGACCGCGTCGATAAGCAACGTACGCAGGTTGTCGGCGCGCAGGGCGGCCGGATTTTCCTGCCAGAGCAGCCAGCCCAGGGTCGCCAGCCCGGCCAGCAGCACGAACTCCCAACCCAGATGCACACCGACCCGATCCCGGCCGGGCTCACCGTGCGTGGGGTCGTCGAAGACGTTCTCCAGAACGGCCGCAGGCACCCCGGATGAGGGCTCAGCCGAGCGGTCCCGGCCCGCTTCTTCGTACCCCATTACGCCGCCTCCCCAGTGGCCGGCCGTCCCCGGTCCGGCTCGCGGACGGACCGGTGGGCGGCCCTTGCTCCCCGATCGCAGGCACCGTACCCGCGCCCGGAGCCGGGCGTAACCCCATGCTCAGCGCTGGCCGGGGCGGCTGTCCCATGGGTCCGGCTCGCGCTCGTCGTCCGGGCGTTCCGGCACCCGGCAGGAGCGCTCAAGCCACAGTGCGGCGCCGACCAGAGCCAGTGAGGCGAGCAGGCCGCCGCCCGCGGCCGGTCGATCGTCCACGGCGGCCCGGGTGCTCTCCACGAAGAGCCAGCCGGTGAGCCCCGCGTAGAAACCGGCGAAGATCGCCGCCGCCAGCGACGATGCCTTGGCCAGCACCACGAAGCGGGCAACCAGCAGCGGGTTGACCGCGTCCCGACCGGGCTTGCGCTCGATCCGACCCTTGGTGTTGATCGCGGCGTACGCCTCAAGCACGGCCAGCCCGGCCAGCGCCACCACCGGAAGCCAGGGCAGCCGGGGGATGCCGCTGTAGTAGAGGGTGCTGATCAGCAGCCACGCCACCGCCGCCGCCGCCAGGGCGGCCACGACCAGGGTGGAGATCCGGGTGGGGCCCAACTGGGACCGATCCGGGCCCGACCCGCCCGGTGGTGGGGATTTCGCCTGCGTCATGCCGGCCGACTCCGCTCGGTCATGCCGTCGACTCTAACGCCAACTCCGGCCGGGGACGCAGTTCCAGCGCGTCGTCGGCCGCGGGACCGATGGTGAGCAGGTCGGTCAGCCAGCCGTGACCGGGCAGCCGCCCGTACGGTTGGATGTCGATCCACGGCCGCAACACGAAGGCGCGCAGGTGCGCCCGGGGATGCGGCAGAGTCAGCACCGGGTCGTCGCTGAGCACCGGCGCGTCGTCGTCGCCCCAGACCGCGATCACGTCCACGTCGAGAGTGCGTGGCCCGAACCGCCGCTGCGGGTCACGGACCCGACCGGCTGCGCGTTCCGCGGCCTGGGCCCGCTCCAGCCAGTCGCGCGGGGTCGCGGTCTCGTCCTGGGCAAGCAACACCGCGTTCAGGTACGCGGGCTGGTCGGCGTCGCCCCACGGTGGAGTCTCGTACACCCCGGAGAGCACGAGTACGGCGTCACCGAACGTTGCGACTGCCGTGCGCAGGTGACCCAGCCGGTCACCCAGGTTGCTGCCGAGCGACAGCACGGCCCTGGTCACCGGTCACGAGTCCGGGTCATGGTGACGGCCACATCGGTGAAGGTGTGCGGCACCGGGGCCTCCGGTTTGTGCACAGTGATCGTGGCGGTGCCAACCCGCTCGTCGGTCAGACAGACCGCGAGGAGTCGGTCCGCGAGGGTCTCGATCAGGTTGACCGGCTCGCCGGTCACCACCGCGACCAGTCGTTCGGCCAGCTCGCCGTAATGGACGGTGTCGGTGACATCGTCACTGGCGGCGGCCGGGGCCAGGTCCAGTTCGAGGACGGCGTCGACCACGAAGTCCTGCCCCTGTGCCCGCTCGAAGTCGTACACCCCGTGCCGGCCGTGGGCCCGCAGGCCGGTCAGTTGGATCCGGTCGGTCGTCATCGCTACACCTTCTGCTTGTGATCGTCGGGCGCGGCGGCCAGGCGAGGGCTGCCGGTCGCGGCCCAGACGGCGAGCGCGTCGGCGGTGGCCTGCACGTCGTGCACGCGTACACCCCAGGCACCTGCAGCGACCGCCAACACGCTGGTGGCCACGGTGGCCGCCTCCCGCTGGGCGGTCGGTCGCGCGGTGCCGTCCGGGGCGGCGAGCAGCCTGCCGAGGTACGACTTGCGGCTGGCCCCGAAGAGCAGCGGGTAGCCGAGGTCCAGCAGCTCCGGCAAACGGGCGCTGAGCTCCCAGTTGTGCGCGGCCGTCTTGGCGAAGCCGAGGCCAGGGTCGACGATGAGGCGGTCGGCGGCCACCCCGGCGGCCAGCGCCGCGTCGATCCGTTGGGCCAACTCGGTCCGGACGTCGGCCACCACGTCGGTGTAGTTGGCGAGCTCGCGCATCCCACGGGAGTGCCCGCGCCAGTGCATCAACACCCAGGGGCAGTGCGCGTCGCGGACCACCCGGGCCATGTCCGGGTCGGCCAGCCCGCCGGAGACGTCGTTGACCACCGCCGCCCCGGCGGCCAGAGCGGCCTCCGCCACCCGGGCACGGCTGGTGTCGATGCTGACCGCTACGCCGGCGGCGCTCAGCTCGCGGATGACCGGCAACACCCGGGCGACCTCGGTTGCGGCGTCGATCCGCTCAGCGCCCGGACGGGTCGACTCACCGCCGATGTCAATCAGGTGCGCACCGGCGTCGCGGAGACGGACGCCGTGTCCGACGGCCGAGTCGAGGTCGGCGTACCGTCCGCCGTCGGAGAAGGAGTCCGGTGTGACGTTGAGGACGCCCATCACCACCGGGCCCGAAGCCCGCACCAGATCGGTCACGACTAGACGGTACCGGTCGGGGCAGCGGGGACCACCGACCCGGGTCGGCTCGCACCACCATCCCTGACGTGCTCATTAGAACAGGTGTACGATCGGTCATCCGGGCAGTATCGGGCGGCCCCTTCGCGGCTTGTCGCAATCCGGGGCGGCCCGTACGCTTTGGAATTGGCCAGCATCGAGATGGCGAAGCTTGGAGGGAGGGCCGAAGCGGGGAAAAACCGCCCAAACCTCGCCACGCTCCGTGGTGAGTAACGAACACAGGGTCAAGATCGCTGCGCCCCGTGGGGCACTTTTTCCGCCAGGCTCGCCTATTGCACCGCCGCGGCACCGCCGGCCGCGCTATGGGGAGGTTTCCAGTGATCGCCTTCGAGCTCATGGAGACGGCGTCGTCAGGCGTCGCCCACGCGCTCTCCACCCTGGCGTCGACTCCGCTCGCCGAGCCGGCACCGAAGGGGATCGACACCAACAGTGTGGTCACCTTCTTCGCCAGCAAGATCGCGCCGATCCTGCTCGCCGTCCTGGGCGTCATCTTCATCGGCCGTGCCAGCCGGGGCGAAATCTCCAAGGTCCTGACCAGCTCCGCGATCGCCATCGTCGGGCTCGCCTTCATCGCTGGCGCGGCAACACTCTTCTTCGTCGGCGATTACCTGATCGACCTCATCTTCGAATAGGCGCGTTCACCAGATGCGGCTACGCACCGACGACGACATCTACCGGGCCCGCCTGGTCTACCTCGGGCCGCCCGGTTACACCCTTCCGGTCCACCTGCCCTACGCCCAGTACGGGCTCTTCATGCTGCTGGTCCCCCTCTACATGTTCATCCACTGGCTGTTCACGTTGACGGTCGAGCTCTTCCCGGCCTGGGAGATCGCGCTCGCCATCGTGACCACGTCGTTCATCTTCCGGCACGTCGACCCCGATCGACCGGCGCGGGTGGTCATCCGCACCGCGCTGACCGACTGGCGACGCACCCGGGAGCCGGCGATCGAGCAGCGCGACCCGCGCCTGGTCGGCAGCCGGATCAGGATCCGGGAGGAGCTGGCATGACCGGGCGTACGCCGATCGGTCCGTCACACGGCGCGGGTGAGAGCCTGCCGCCAGTCGCTACGGCCTGTTTCATGAGGGCGGTCGAGCCGAGGCGGAGTCCGGGCGGCGATCCGGCAAGGCGCGGTTTCCTCCGGGCCGGCCGCCGGCCGGCCAGTTCTTATGAAACAGGGCCTGAGGCGGTCGCATGAGTCGCACCCCCACGCCGGGATCCCCGGCCGGCCACCCGGCCGTGCCGGCAAGTCACCGTGCGCAATCATTCAGCTACACCGACCCCGAGGACGAGGACGAGGTGGCGCTCGATCCTGCACTGGTGACGTCGCCCGGGCACGGTGCCGTCGGCGTGTTCCAGGCACCCCGGCCGGTCCCCCGCCGGACGCCACCCGCCGAGCCCACCGCGGTGTCGGCAGGCGAGAACGCCGACATCGACTCACCCTTCCTGGACCTCTTCGGCGGGGCACGGCCCGGCGCGGCTCGAGCCGTTTCGGCCGGCCCGAGCACCCGGGAGCAGCCGGCGGTCGGACAGCAGCCGCAACCCGCGGCCGGCCCGGCAGCAGCCCGTCCGATCCCCGAACTGGAACCACCGTGGACGCCCGACGACCAGCCCGGCAGGGGTCGCCGGCCCGTCGAGCCACGACACGGCGACGGCCACCCGACAAACGAGTCCCGGGTGCCGCACCAGGCTGGCGATCGACTGCCGATGCTCCGTCCACCGGCTCAGCCCCACCCGACCGCCGCCGCGCCGCCCTCCGCTCCCGTCAGCCGGCCAGCCAGCACCGCACCGCAGAGCCCTCCCACGGCTCCGCCAGCAGCCCGGCCAGCGCCTCAGCCCGGCCGACCGCCCGCTCAAACGGCTCGACCCACGGCTCCGACGGAGCAGTTGGCCAATACCGCACCCCCGGATCGGCCGGCACTGGAGAGCACCGCGCGCCGCGCTACCGAAACGGAACGACCCAGAGGCGCCGACACCGCGCCGGTCGGGCGGGAGGTCGCCCCACCCCGACAGCGTTCCGCGAGCCGACAGGACCGACCGGCCAAACCGACCCGGGTCCGCGCCCCGAAGATCAAATTCGGAGATCGTGACCCGTCGGTCGAGCTCGCCATCACCGAGATCGCCGGTCACCTGACCTTCACTCCGAACACCGTCACCGCCTGGTATTGGCTGCCCGAGGTCCGCTGGGCATTCCGGCCGGACGCCGAACGCGAAGCACTGCTGTCGGCGATCTCCGAGCAGTACGCCGGCCTGGCCGGATTCCGGCTGCACCTGCGCCGCACCACCCGGCCGTTCCCCGCCGACGAGTGGGCGCGCACCATCGACGCACACACTCCCGCACCGCTCGCCGACGTGCCCGGCACCACCAGCTGGGCAGATCACCTGGTCGCCGCCCAGCGACACCTGATGGCGGTCAACCACGCGGAAGGACAGACCTACCTGGGCGTCACCTTCGCCCGCCGGTCCCTCGGTGACTCGCTCACCGAACGGTTGCTGCGCACCTTCGGCCGGGGCACCGCCGATGGCGAACGCCGCAAGCTGGGTCGCACCGTAGAGCAGTTCGACGAGGTCCTCGGCGCGTTCGGCATGCGTGGCCGGCGGGTCACCGCGCAGGAGCTCGAGTGGTTGCTCTACCGCTCCGTGGCCCTCTGCATGGCTCCCCCGGGCGCACTCTCCCCGGTGACCGAGGGACGCTGGGAACGCGGTGACCTGCTTGCCTTGACCGAGCAGGTCGAGCGCTACCGCACCCCGTACGGCTCGACCGTGAAGCTGGTCAACCGGATGACCGGCGAGGAACGGCACGTGGCCGTGCTCGCCGTCGGCCGGATGGAGCCGCTGGAGATCCCGGAACGCCACGAGCCCTGGTTGCACTTCCACGAGCGGCTGCCCTGGCCGATGGAGATCTCGACCCGCGTCGACATCCTCGGCTCCAACGACTCCTTCCGTAATCTCGAACACCGGCTGCGGATGATCCGCTCGCAACAGCTCGACTACGCCGAGCACGGCATCGACGCACCGCCGGAGCTGGAGCGCCTGGCCAAGCGCGCGCTGGTGATCGGCGACGAGATGACCACCGGCCTGCCGGTCGACTCGGCCCGGGCACACGGCTGGCACCGGATCGCCGTCGGCGGCCGGACCAGGGAGGAATGCCTGGAGCGGGCCCGCCGGCTCATCCAGCTCTACTCCCGGGAACTGCGCATCTCGCTCCAGCACCCAAAGAACCAGGACTGGCTGGCCCGCGAGTTCATCCCCGGCGAACCGATCGCCAACACCGGCTACGTCCGCCGCATGCCGGTGCCGTTGCTCGCAGCCGCGCTCCCCCAAGCCGCATCGAACGTGGGTGACCGGCGGGGCGACCTGATCGGCCGGACCGCCGGCACCTGCCGCCGCCCGGTCTTCCTCGACCTGCACTTCCCCATGGAGGTCCGGGAGCGCTCCGGGCTCGCGGTCTTCGTCGCCGAGCCAGGCGGTGGCAAGTCGACCTTGCTCGGCGCACTGGGCTACCTGGCGGCACGCAGAGGCGTCCAGGTGACCCTGCTTGACCCATCCGGGCCGCTGGCCCGACTCTGCGCGATGCCCGAGCTGCGGCCGTACTCCCGGGTGTTGAACCTGACCGGCTCGGAGCACGGCACCCTGGCGCCCTACTCGCTCATCCCCACGCCCCTGCGTACCGAATTCGCCGCCGGGGCCGCCGGGGACCGCGAGTTCGAGATCGCGGTCTCCAACGCCCGGGCCGAGCGGCGGATGCTGGTCCAGGACATCTGCATGATGCTCGTTCCACCGCAGGTGGCCCGGGAGGCGTCGACCGCCACCCTGTTCCGGCACGCGGTTCGCCAGGTCCCCGCCGAGGAGACATCCACTCTGGACGACGTGGTGAGCTGCCTCGGTCGTCTCGACGACGACGCCGGCAAGGAGCTGGCCAACCTCCTGCTGGACACCGCCGAGATGCCACTGGCCATGCTCTTCTTCGGGCGGCCACCAGAAGGGCTGCTCGGCGCCGACGCCGCACTCACCGTCATCACCATGGCCGGGCTGCGGTTGCCCGACCTCAAGATCGAACGGGAGTACTGGTCGGCTGAGGAGTCACTGGCCCTGCCGATGCTGCACACCGCGCACCGGCTCGCCGTCCGCCGCTGCTACGGCGGCTCGATGTCGTCCCGCAAGCTCGTCGGCCTGGACGAGGCGCACTTCATGGAGGGCTGGCGGTCGGGGCGCTCGTTCCTGGTCCGACTCGCCCGCGACTCCCGCAAATGGAACCTTGCCGCGCTTGTCGCCTCGCAGAACCCCCGCGACATCCTCGGCCTCGACGTGCAAAACCTGGTCTCCACCGTCTTCGTCGGCCGGATCGCCGAGGACGCCGAGATCGCCTCCGAAGCGCTACGGCTGCTGCGGGTGCCGGTCAACGACGGATACGAGGCGACTCTCGCCTCACTCTCCGCCGCCGACACCAACTCGGCCACCCGCCTCGGCTTCCGCGAGTTCGTGATGCGCGACGTCGACGGCCGCGTGCAGAAGGTCCGAGTCGACGTCTCGTACGTCGAAGGGCTGCTGAACCACCTCGACACGACGCCCGCCGCGATCGCCGCAGCGGCCGGAGTGCTGCCGAGCATCCCCCTGCCGGATCTGGAGGCGTGACATGGCTAGGGCCTGGGTCAGGGTCCTCGGTCGAGCCGAGGCGGAGTCCAGGCGGCGCAGGCCGGCCGGGGGTCATGACCCAGGCCCTGGGCCCTGGGCAAGGATCACGTCGTTCCTGCTCGCCCTCGGCGTACTGGCCGGGGCCACCCTCAGCTGGCCGCTGATCGGTGCGGAAGCCGCAGCCGCCGCACCCCCCGCCGCTCAGGCCCGCGCCGAACTCTGCACGACCGCCGAGTGGCAGGCCGACTTCCGGGCCTGCGTCGGAAAACTGCAAGCGGTCAGCGAGGACGAGGTCACGTGCCGAAACGCACCAACCCCGGGTACGCCAGACTCCGGTCTCGCCGGCTGGTTCGCCGCCGCACCACCAGCAGAGGCAACGAATGGAGTAGCTGGCCGGTACAGCCTCTATGGCTACGGGGGTTACAGCTACAACACGTACGACATCGACGGCGGCTGCGCATCGAGCGTGCTGCATCCGGACTACAAGTTCACCACCACGATCGCCAATGGCGAATTCATGGCCGCGACGGCCATCATTGGCGCGTCGAACGCGCTCAGAGAGCGCGCCTGGGATCCCGGCTCGATGTGGGGTTGGGCGGATCCGCTGGTCGAGCAGGCGACCAAGGCCGTCTACGAGAAGGTGTTCAGCGTCTTCGGGATAGTCACGCTGTGCGTGGTCGGGCTCTACCTGCTCTGGCGGTCCCGCCAGTCGGACATGAGCAACGCGATGACCACCGCGGGCTGGGCGCTACTGGTGATGGTCGCGGTTACGGCGTTGGCCGCCTGGCCGGTCAAGTCGGCGAACGTCGCCGACGGTGTACTTGTCACCAGCCTCGGGGTGGTGCACGACGCAGTCGGCCCGCAGGCAAAGGAGTCCGCTCCGGGCCGGTGCATCGATCCCGACCCCAATCGTTGTAAGGATCTCCGCACCCCTGCCGTGCGGGCCAGCGACACCGCTACCGAGACCATGCTCTACCGGAACTGGCTCCGCGGAGTGCTGGGTTCGGCCGACAGCGAGACCGCCCGCAAGTACGGCCCGGCGCTCTACGACGCCAAGGCGTTCACCTGGGACGAGGCCGAGAAGCTGCGCGCCAACCCGGCCACCCGGGAGGCGACGATCAAGGCCAAGCAGCAGCAGTGGGCGCGGGTGGCCCAGCAGATCCAGACCGAGGATCCGGAGGCGTACGAGTACCTCCAGGGAGTCCGGGACATGGACCGGGTCGGCGCGGGGTTCATCGCGGTGCTGGCCTCGGTGCTCTTCGCCATGTTCGACCTGACGGCGTCGTTGCTGGTCCTGCTGGGCTTCCTGATCTTCCGGTGGGCGGTGATCGCGGCGCCCATCCTGGGTACGGTCGGTCTGCTCCGGCCGGCCAGTGCCGGGCTGCGCCGGTTGGCGAACGCCGTGGTCGCCGCGATCTTCAACATCGCCATCTTCGGCACCGGGGCCGCCATCTACCTGTTCGCCGTCGACCTGATCATGAGTACCCCCACTTTGCCGGGCTGGCTCCAGGTCGTGCTGGTCTGGCTGTGTGGAGTGGTCGGCTGGCTGCTGCTGCGGCCCTACCGGCGGATCACCCAGCTCGGCGGTAAGGACAGCAGCGAGGCGGTCAGCTCGGCCGGATCCTGGCACCGCCGGTTCTTCCGGGACATGCGGGCCGCCGCGCGACTGGACGTGGCCGAGCCTGGCGGCACCGCGGAGCCGGTGGGCGGACGTCGCCGGTCGCCGGACGCCGAGCAGACCCGGCTGCGCCCGGAGGCGCGGAGGGAAGATCCGGTCTCGGCTCCCACCGCACCGGTCGAGGGCGAACGCACCGGCAGCGGTCGGCCGGACGGCCAGGAACGCCCCGATGAGGCGCCGACGGAGAAGACCGGCGGCCGTGGTCGCGCAGTCCCGCCCCAGCCACGGCGGCGAAAGCCGGCGACCTGGACCGAGCCGGACGTGCCAGCTGAGAACCCGTCGTTCGTGGTCTACCGGCCGGGCTCCACTGAACGTGCGCCGGACCGCACCGGACCGCGGGTGCGCTCAGAGGCTCGGTGACGGCGATGCGACGGGCCCTGGAGTTCCTCTTCA
The DNA here is from genome assembly GCF_049841575.1 of Micromonospora sp. DT201. NCBI lineage: Bacteria > Bacillati > Actinomycetota > Actinomycetes > Micromonosporales > Micromonosporaceae > Micromonospora > Micromonospora sp. DT201. The sequence continues at coordinate 82,205 of NZ_JBNCKP010000011.1, forward strand.
CCCGGGCACTGCGGTCCCGGCTGGGGGTGGCGCTGGTGATCGCGGTGCTCATCTTCGGCGTGATCGGAGCGGCTCGGCTGGTCTCGGACCCGGCCGACCCAGCGGACGGATTGAGCGGCCGGCCGAACCGCCCGATCACCACCGTGGACCCGACCGCCGGTGATGATGGCGTGACCTCCACCGAGGCTCCGCCGTCGCCGGTCACCTCACCGGGTGCCCGCACACCCGAGCAGACGGCCGACCGGTTCACCGCGGCCTGGCTGGGCCGCCCCGGGATGACGGCCGCGCAGTGGCAGGCGGGTCTGCGGCCGTTGTCGACCCCGGCGCTGGCCGAGAAGCTGGCCGGCGCCGAGCCTGGCGGCGTGCCGGCCGAGGAGGTCAACGGTCCACCGTCCGTGCGATCGCGCACCGAGACGTTCGTCGAGGTGCTGCTGCCGCTCGACAGCGGTCGACTCCGGCTGGAGATGGTCGCCGCGCAGGACGGCTGGCTGGTCGACGTGGTCGATTGGCAGCGGCAGTGACCACCGGTCGAGCATCCGCCGCAGTCCGCCGGCCAGTGCGGGTGGGCGTGATCGCCGCGATACTCACCGGCGTGCTGGTCCTGCTCTGCTGCACCGGCGGCACCGCCGCGTTCTTCCTCAGTGGGCTCAGTGGCGACCCGGAAAACGGGGACACCCTCGCCGGCTGGGGCTGCGGCCCGGTCCGTCCGGTGGACATCGCCGCCGAGCTGCCACGGTTCACCGAGTACGGCGACGCGCAGGTCCGCAACGCGGCGATCATCATCAAGGTCGGCCAGGACCTGGGGGTGCCCTCGCGCGGCTGGGTGATCGCGCTGGCCACCGCGATGCAGGAGTCCGCCCTGCGCAACCTGGCGAACAGCACGGTCACCGAGTCTCTGTCCCTGCCACACGAGGGCGTCGGCGCCGACCACGACTCGCTGGGCCTGTTCCAGCAGCGGCCGGGATGGGGTTCGGTCGCCGAGCGATTGACCCCCGCCTACGCGGCCCGGAAGTTCTACGAGAAGCTGGTCAAAGTGCCGAGCTGGCAGCATCGTCCGCTGAGTGTGGTGGCGCAGAAGGTGCAGATCAGCGCGTACCCGGATGCGTACGCTCAGCACGAGGAACTGGCGAGCAAGCTCGTGGACGCGCTGGCCGGCGGTGCGGCCCGCACCGTCGAGATCAACGGTAAGGCGGTGTGCAACGCGGCCGAGCGCGGTGAGATCGCCGCATCCGGCTGGACCGCGCCGATCTCCGGCGACGTCGGCTCCGGCTTCCGGACCGCCGACCGGCCCAGCCACAACGGGGTGGACATCGGCGCGGCCAAGGGCACCGAGATCCGTGCCGCCGCCGCCGGTCGGGTGCTTGTCGCCCGCTGCGACCCGGACGACCGCGGGCGGCGGAACTGCGACGTGGACGGGTACCCCGGCAAGGGCGGATGCGGCTGGTTCGTCGACCTGCTGCACGCCGGCGGTTACATCACCCGCTACTGCCACATGGTGGTCCAGCCCCGGGTGACACCCAATCAGATCGTGCCGGCTGGCGAGGTGATCGGGCAGGTCGGCAGCAGTGGCAACTCGTCCGGCCCGCACCTGCACTTCGAGGTGCACCTGCGCAACGACCGGTCCAGCCGGGGCGCAATCGATCCGATTCCGTTCATGCGCGAGCGGGGCGCCCCGCTGCGCGCCGCGGAATGAGACCGCGACGCACATGACCGGACCGTTGCCGGACCCGTTCGCCGACCAACCCGACTGGGCACCTCGGCCACCCCGCCCGATGGCCATCGTTCCCGCCACCGAGCGCGTGGAGTTGCGTGGGCGCCGCGTACTGGTCGGTCTGCCCGGGCTGGGTTGGCGGGGCGACCTGCGCGCGGACGACCGGGTGGTGCAGGGCGCCCGGACCTATGTGCCGGTGATCCCCGAGCACGAGTGGTACCGGGCCGAGGCCGATCAGGTCGAGGTGTTCGCGCCGCTGGTGCCGGTGGAGCGAGTCTGGGTGGAGACGGTCGGCAGCCGGTCAGAGACGGAGGGCACCCGCGAAACCGGCATCCGGTTGGTCTCGCTGGACGGTCCGGCACACCGAGCCCCCACTCCCGTCTTCGAGGCGGACGCCGTCACCGGACGCCGGGTGGTGCACGTCGAGGGCGGTCTGGAGCACCGCGACCTACGAGCAGTCACCGAGACCTACTCGGGCGCCGAGGGCGACATCTGCGTGCGGATCACGCCCGAGGTGGAGTGGTACCGCTGGGCCTGGCGCGGCCAGTCACCCACCACGTTGGAGGTCCCGGTTCACCTGCTGTGGATTGAATGACGTCAGCTGACCTGTGTAGCGCCACACACTCGCCAGCTATCATGCTCTTCCACATCAAATCGCCACTTATCTGTCAGGCTCTGCTGAACTCCATCTACCGTGGCACTGCGCCGAATGACCGTCACGACAGTGGTGGTATTGCCCTGATCAATGACGTCCAGGCTGCCCCAGCTAACCATGATGGCGACACCGAGTTGTTGCTCACGCGCGAGCAGATCGGTCCTTAGGGACCGTAGCGCCTCCAACTGCGACCCGCCCTCGCAGGCGAAGAGGTTTGCTCTCACGTCGTTGCGATCCACGAGAAACGCACGCAGATAGTTGTCCACCACCACGTCGGGTGCACTGCGATCGGGGGCTGACGCGCGGTTGTACAGCACAAAGCCCACAGCGAGCCCGCCGAGGCAGAGCAGGGCGAGCACTGCGGCGACGACCGTGAGCACCGTCCGCGTGCGGCGGCGCGGCGGCTGCGGCTGTGGCGTTTCCGAGGCCGGCGGCAGTTGCTCGGACGGTGTCCGTTGGGCCGGTACGCGGGAGACCTGGGAACCGGCGGGGGGCTGCACTGATTCCACCTCCTGAAGCTATCGGCTGGACGCCCCGGAGCCAATGCCTCAGATCGAGCGGATCGTGACGGACCCCTCCCCACCAGTGAGATCCACGACATCACCGGCGCATTGCCGTGGCACCTCCCGGAGGAGCGGCCTCGGCTGGGATACCGTTCTGCTCGGGGAGGGGTTGCCAACCTCAGGCAGAGGGGGTGGATGCGGTGGCCGGTCCGAAGGCTCGCACGAACCGCGCCGCAGCCCTGCATCGCCGCGCAGCGGCTGTCGCGACCGCTGCCGCCGGGATCCTGGACGAGACCCGGCCGGCTCCGGCCGACCAGCGCCGCCAGTACGAGCTGGCCGATCGCCTCCGGGCGGTCGCGGCGCGGCTGGCTCCGGGCTGGTCAGGTGCCGCGTTGGACTCCCTCACTGTGGACTCTCCGGCGGGTGACGGCCCGCCGCCGTTCCTCCGGGTCGGCACGGCGGCGCCATTGGACGACGCTCGCTTTCCCGCGTTGGTGCCGCTGGTCGGCACCGGTCATCTCAGCGTGGACGCTGACGCTCGGGAGCCGCGGGTGGCGGGGTTGCTCCGGGCCGTACTCCTGCGGTTGCTGGGTGCGGCACCGGCGGGTGCCCTGCTGGTCCGGGCGGTGGATGCCACGGGTACGGCGCTGACTCCGTTTGCAGCGCTCGCTGATGCTGGCCTGCTGCCGCCGCCGGCGGTGGACGTGGCGGGTCTGCGCGCGGTGCTGACGGAGGCGGAGCAGTGGGTCACGCCGGGGGCGAGTGGGCGACGCCGCCACGACCGCACGCTGTTGCTGGTGGTCGCCGCGTTGCCGGAGTCGACCGGCCTGACCGATCTGGCGCGGATCGAGGCGCTGGCTGAGCAGGGGCCGGCCGCGGGGCTGCACCTGGTGGTGGCCGGGTGGCCTCCCGCCGGCCCGTACGCGACCCGGGCACCGCTGCCGCACACGACGTCGCTGGCGCTGCGCAACGCGTACGCGCTGCTCGGCGACCCGCCGTCGGCGTCCTTCGCCAGCCCGGGCGCGGATCCGCCGGGCGGGTTGAACTCACCGGTCTTCGTCGAGTCGGACCCGCCGGCCGAGCTGGTCGACGCGGTTTGTCGGCGGCTCGCCGAGCAGGTGGAGGCCGGCTCGCGGTTGGCGTTGGCGGCTCTGCTGCCGCCGACGGGTGAACGGCTGTGGGAGTCGGATTCCGCGGACGGGCTGACCGCGACGGTCGGTGATGCCGGGGGCCGGGCGGTGCCGCTGGGTTTCACGGAGCTGACTCCGCACTGGCTGGTCAGCGGTCGGTCGGCGGGGGGTCGTGCGGCGTTCCTGACCACCGCGCTGCTCGGCCTGGCCGCCCGGTACGGCCCGGACGACCTGGCGCTCTACCTGGTGGATCTCGGCGACGGTGAGTCGTTCGTGGAGTTTCTGCAGACCGAGCGGGACCGGTCGTGGATTCCGCAGGTGCGTGCCGCTGCGATGGCGGCCGACCGGGAATATGTCCGGGATCTGCTCGACGAGTTGACGGCCGAGGTGCAACGCCGGGCGCAGGCCGGGGCGCGGGCCGGCGGGCAACGCTTCGCGGAGTTACGTCAGCACCAGCCGCTGCCCCGGATCGTCTGTGTGTTGGACAATGTGCCGCTGCTCTTCGCCGAGCGGGACCGACTGGCCACTGAGGTGGCCGCCCAGTTGGACGCGCTGGCTCGGGCCGGTCGGGCGTACGGCGTGCACCTGGTGTTGGCGGGCGCGGGCGAGTTGGGGTTGAGTGCCCGCGCGGATGCCGGCCATCGGGATTCGGTGCTGGGGCAGTTCCCGGTGCGGGTGGCGCTGCCAGGCGGAAGTCCGGTGTTGGAGCCGACGAATGACTCGGCTGCGGGCCTGCCGGTGGGCAGCGCGGTGGTGAATACCGCCGGTGGCCTCGGCGGCCCCCGGGGTGCGACACGAGGTCACGAGCGGCTGATCCGGCACCCCGATCCGCAGGACCACCCGGCGGTTGTGGAGGCGTTGCGGCACGAGCTGTGGGCGGCCCGGCCAACCGGGTCGGTGCCGCCGGTGGTCTTCGCCGGGTACGCCCGCCCTCTGCTCGGCAACGATCCGCGGCACCGGGCCGCCTTGGCGGGGCAGGCACACGGGCCGGCCGCCCTGCTGGGCCGCGCGGTGGACGTGGCCCGCTCGACGGTCGCCGTGCCGTTGGGGCCGGCGGCTGGCCGCAACCTGGCAGTGCTCGGGTCGGGCGCTGCGGCGGGTGGGCTGCTGGCGACGGCGGCCCGGAGCACCGCGGACCACCATTCGGCGGGCACCGCCCGCTTCCTGGTGGCGGCACCGGACCCGGGCGCCCGAGCGCTGGCGGAGACATTGACTGCCGAGTTGGCGACCCGGCATTCGGCCGAGTTGGTGGATTTGCCGACGCTGCTCGCGGATACGGCCGACGAACTGCCGACGTATCTGGTGGTCTTCGGGCTGGACCGGCCGGGCCCACGGGAGCTGCCGATGGACCGGCTGCGTGCGCTGCTGCGGGACGGGCCACCGGCGGGCAGACATCTGCTGGGCTGGTGGCGCGCGGTGCCGCCGTTCGCCGCGCTGCTCGAGCCGGAGGGCGAGGTCGACAAGTTGGCCGCCGTGGCCGTGCTGGACGTGCCGGTCGCGCAGCTCGCCGCAGTCTTCGGCCGGCCGGTGGAGTGGCGGGCTCGCCCCGACCGGGCGGTGCTCTGGGACGGTCCGGACGAGCGGGGCACGGTCCTGGTGCCGTTTGCCGATGAGGCCGGGTGATCCGGTGGCGCTGGCGGGGGGTGTCGAGATGGTTCCGAAGGCGACGGTGACCGGGCCGGGGCGGCAGCGGGTCGTTGCGGCGAGCGGGGACGCCACGCCAGCGACGGTCGAGCCCAGCACAGCCTGGTCGGAATACTTGGCCGCCGCCCGTCAGCTGGACGGGGTTCGCCGCAGCGCGGCTGCCGCGGCCGGTGAGCAGGCCCGGTCTGCCCAGGCCGCCCGCGAGGAGCTGACGGTGGTCCGTACCGGGCTGGCGAGCCAACAGGAACGGCTGCGTGAGTTGGGCGTACCCGCGATTTCCCTGGTGCCGTCGCCGCCGGAGCTGACTGAGGCGTCTCGGTCGATGGCGGGCGGTCCGGCGGCCGTGCTGGCGGCGCTGCGGGCCGCGCGGGGCCGGGCCGAGATGGCGGATGCGGCTCTGGCCGCGCGCCGCCGGTTCCGGCCGGGGTCCTGGCCCACGCGGGCGCGCAACCTTCTGGTGTACGGGCCGTTGGCGCTGTTGGTGCCGCTGATCCAGATCGTGGTGTACGTGGCGACGGGGGTGGGGCCGGCCAGTGTGGCGGCGCTGATCTGCGGGCTGCCGATGCCGGCGGTCGCGTTCGCCGCCGGTTGGGTGGGCATTGGGCGGTTGTTCCGCGTCAGCCCCACGGAGCGGCTGGACCGTACGGTGCGCTTTGGCGCGCTGGTGTGCCTGGTGCCGGCGGTGCTGGTCACGGCGGGCCTGCTGCTGGCCCTGCTCGCCGGCTGACCTGCCCCCGGTTGTTCGGGGGGACGGGCCGGAACGAAACGGCCGGCCGTCCCGGGAGGGAGTCGGCCGGCCGTGGTGCAGCGTGGTGTCAGCGGGGGATGATCAGCGCCATCGCCTCTGCGCGGGACTTGGAGTCCGTCTGGAGGATGCCGCGTACCGCTGAGGTGATGGTCTTGGCACCGGATTTTTGGATGCCGCGCATCGCCATGCACATGTGCTCGCACTCCAGCACGACGACGACGCCGCGTGGGGCGAGTTTGCTCATCAGCAGGTCGGCGACCTGGGAGGTGAGCCGTTCCTGCACCTGGGGCCGGCGGGCGAAGACCTCGACCAGCCGGGCCAGCTTGGACAGGCCGGTGATCCGTCCGTCCGGGCCGGGGATGTAACCGATGTGCGCGCTGCCCCGGAACGGCAGCAGGTGGTGCTCGCAGAGGCTCATCACGTCGATGTCCCGGACGATCACCAGCTCTTCGTGGTTGGCCTCGAAGGTGGTGCTGAGCACCTGAGCCGGGTCGACCCGCAGGCCGGCGAACAGCTCGGCGTACGCGCGGGCGACCCGGGCCGGGGTCTGCTGGAGCCCGTCGCGGTCCGGGTCCTCGCCGACCGCGATCAGGATCTCTCGGACGGCCTTCTCGATGCGGCCCAGGTCGACCGCGTCCTCGACCGGGCGACCGGTCAGCTTGCCGCTGATCAGCCGTGCGGCCACGTAGTCCAGCCCGTCGTCGCCGTCGGGCTCGGTTGCGGAGACGGCCAGCTCCCGGTGCGGGGAGCTGGCCGTCGGGTCGTTGCTCAGTGCGTGCCGTCCGAGTTGTTGGACGGCGCCCCACCGACCGACGCCTGCGCGCCGTCGGCCTGGGCCTGCACCTTGAGCTTGTCCTTCTCCGCAGGGGTGAGCACGGGCGGCTCGGTGGAGGGTTGGCGCTTGCCGAAGCCGTTGTACGGTGCCAGCGGCGGGCGCTTGACCACCCGGGAGCAGATCCGCGCCATGTCGGCCGTGGAGAGAGTTTCCTTCTCCATCAGCTCGAGCACGATGTTGTCCAGGACATCCCGGTATTCCACCAGGATCTCCCAGGCCTCGTCGTGCGCCAGCTCGACAAGTGCCCGCATCTCGCCATCGATCTCGGCGGCCACCGAGTCCGAGTAGTCCCGCTCGTGGCCCATGTTGCGGCCGAGGAACGGCTCGTCCCCGCTGGTGCCGTACTTGATCGCGCCGAGCTTGGAGCTCATGCCGTACTGGGTGATCATCGCGCGGGCCAGTTGGGTGGCCTTCTCGATGTCGTTGCCGGCACCGGTGGTGGGCTCGTGGAAGACCAGTTCCTCGGCGGCCCGACCGCCCAGCGCGTACGCCAGGGTGTCGATCATCTCGGCGCGGGTCTGGGTGTACTTGTCCTCGGTCGGGAGCACCAGGGTGTGGCCCAGCGAGCGGCCACGGGACAGGATCGTCACCTTGTGCACCGGCGCGGCGTGCGGCAGCGCCCAGGCGACCAGCGCGTGCCCACCCTCGTGGTACGCGGTGATCTTCTTTTCCTGGTCGCCCATCACGCGGGTCCGTCGCTGCGGACCGGCGATCACCCGGTCGATCGACTCTTCCAGCGAGTCGTTGGTGATCGCCCGCTGGTCCTTGCGGGCGGTGAGCAGGGCCGACTCGTTGATCACGTTGGCCAGGTCGGCGCCGCTGAAGCCCGGGGTGCGTCGCGCCACCGCGTCGAGGTCGACGTCGGGGGTGAACGGCTTGCCCTTGGCGTGCACCCGCAGGATGGCCTTGCGGCCCTCCATGTCGGGGGCGTCCACCGGGATCTGCCGGTCGAACCGGCCCGGGCGCAGCAGCGCCGGGTCGAGGATGTCCGGCCGGTTGGTGGCCGCGATCAGGATGACCCCGCCCTTGGTGTCGAAGCCGTCCATCTCGACGAGCAGCTGGTTGAGCGTCTGCTCGCGCTCGTCGTGACCGCCACCCATGCCAGCGCCGCGGTGCCGGCCGACGGCGTCGATCTCGTCGACGAAGACGATCGCCGGGGCGTTCGTCTTGGCCTGCTCGAACAGGTCACGGACCCGGCTGGCGCCGACACCGACGAACATCTCGACGAAGTCGGAGCCGGAGATGGAGTAGAACGGCACTCCGGCCTCGCCGGCGACCGCGCGGGCCAGCAGCGTCTTGCCGGTGCCGGGCGGGCCGAACAGCAGCACGCCCTTCGGGATCTTGGCGCCCAGAGCCTGGTACTTCGCAGGGTTCTGCAGGAAGTCCTTGATCTCGTACAGCTCCTCGACGGCCTCCTCGGCACCCGCGACGTCCGCGAAGGTCGTCTTCGGAGTGTCCTTGGTGATCATCTTCGCCTTGGACTTGCCGAAGTTGAGCACCCGGGAGCCGCCACCCTGCATCTGCGACATGAAGAACAGCAGCAGGAGAACGAGCAACGCGATCGGCAGCAGGTTGACCAGCAGGCTCACCCAGATGCTGTCCGACGAGACCTTGGCGTCGGCCGGGCCGGTGACCCGGTTGGCCGCCTTGGCGTCCAGCACCTCGTTCCAGATCTGGTCGCCGACCTGGTACGGGAATTGGGCCTCGATCTTGTTGGTCTCGGTCTTGCCGAACTTGGTCTTCTGAGCCAGGTCCAGCTGGAGCGTCTGCTCCTTGTCCTGGAAGACCACCTTATTGATCTTGGCGGTGTGCAGCTGATCGAGCGCAACGGAAGTGTCCACGCGGTGGTAGCTGGGACCAGCGGTGAACAGCTGACTGAGCACAACGGCGCCGAGGATGACCAGGATGATCCAGACCACCGGTCGGCGGAAGAAACGCGTACGTTCCATACTGTTGTCGAGCGCCGGAGCGCCCGCATCCTCCTGATCGACGTCCTGACCGTCTGATGGTGTCGCCGCGTGAGCGGCGGCCGAAGCCGCCCTACGGGCCGGCCTCGACCCCGAAGCGCGAAAACTGCCGCGCCGCGGTCATTCGACGGTACACCGTGTACGCGAGGTGCGAGCTTGCGAGCCCCGCACTCGGCACACCTTCGAGATCGACGGCACGCACTGCGGGCAGGCCCACCAGCCCCGCAACGAACGTACGACGGGTCCGGGTTGAAACCGGCGTGGCGGGGAGTCCGGCCCAGCCACCTGAACGCCCGGTCACGCGATCGAGGGGGTCGGACCCGGAACAACCTCCAAGCCACCGGGGTCCACCGTAACCGCAACAGCTGAGAGCGCGCTGAACGTCGGCTTGATGAACGCCGATGCGAATCGGCCTCACGCCGCCACCGGGTCACCCCGACAGATCGGGTCCGGCGTCAGGAGCGGGCGTAGACCTCGGGCTTGAGCACCCCGACGTACGGCAGCTCCCGGTAGCGCTCACCGAAGTCCAGGCCGTAGCCGACCACGAACTCCGTGGGGATGTCGAAGCCGACGTATTTCACCGGTACCGGCACCTTGACCGCGTCCGGCTTGCGGAACAGCGCGACGACCTCCACGCTCGCCGCCGAGCGCGACTCCAGGTAGCGCAGCAGCCAGGAGAGAGTGAGCCCGGAGTCGACGATGTCCTCGACGACCACCACGTGCCGACCGGCGATGTCCCGATCCAGGTCCTTGAGGATGCGGACCACCCCGGAGGAGGTGGTGCCCTGGCCGTAGGAGGAGATGGCCATGAAGTCGAGCTCGGCCGGCGGGCCGCTGCGGCCCAGCGCCCGGGCGAAGTCCGCCATGAACATCACCGCACCCTTGAGTACGCATACCAGCAGCAGTCCGTCGTCCACGTGGGCGTAGTCGGCGGAGACCTGCTTGGCCAGTTCCGCCGTCTTCTCGCGGATCTGCGCCTCGGAGATGATCACGTGGTCGATGTCGGCGTCGTACCAGGAGCCGTCAGCCATGACTCCTAGCCTGCCGTACGTCGGATGGCCTCCGTCGGCGGGGCCGCACCTTTTGGCGCGGTCCCGCCAGGGTTTTTTTGGGCAAACTGCGCTAATCGCATCAGTTGGTGCGTGACCGCCAGCGGCGGCCGTCGTCGCTGGGCTTCCAGTCGGCCGAATCGTGGCTGTCGGTGGTGAGGCCGGCCGCCGAGGCGGCGACGAGCAGGACGAGGAACAGGAGGAAGAACAGGAACTCCATGGCGGCGCTCGCTTTCGCATGTTTGCTGTCGGTTTCGCCGCCGGTGCGCACCGGACTGGAACCAGTTTGCGGCCACTCGCATCGACCGGACAGTGGCAGGAATGCCATTGGGCATCGATTTACTGCCACGTGTCGGGTTACCCTCGTCACATGCTCCGGTCCGTCGCCGTCCTCGCCCTCGACCAGGTCGCCCCCTTCGAGCTCGGCGTGCTCGCCGAGGTGTTCGGCACCGACCGGACCGCCGACGGCTTCCCCGGCTACCGCTTCCAGGTCTGCAGCCCCGACGGTGCCCCCGTGCGTACGTCGTCCGGCTTCCACCTCACCCCGCACGCCGACCTCGGCCCCGTCGACGAGGCCGACCTGGTGGCCATCCCCGCGCACGGCCAGGGCGTCACCGCTCCCGGCCCGGTGCTCGACGCGCTGCGCCGGGCCGACGCGCGCGGCGCGCACCTGTTCAGCGTCTGCTCCGGCGCCTTCCTCCTCGGCGAGGCCGGGCTGCTCGACGACCGGGAATGCACGACCCACTGGCGGTACGTGGACGAGCTGCAACGCCGGCACCCGCGCGCCCGGGTGCGCTGCAACTCGCTCTACGTCCAGGACGGTCGGCTTCTCACCAGCGCCGGCACGGCGGCCGGCATCGACGCCTGCCTGCACCTGATCCGCCAGGAGCACGGCTCGACCACGGCGACCCGGCTGGCTCGGCGGATGGTTGTCCCGCCGCACCGCGACGGCGGCCAGTCCCAGTACGTGGAGGCGCCCATCCCGAAGGCACCGGAGGCGCCCACCCTGGAGCCGGTGCTGGAGTGGCTGATGGGTCACCTGGACCGGACGATCACCGTGGAGGAGCTGGCCGCCCGCGCCGGCATGGCACCGCGTACGTTCGCCCGGCGGTTCCGCGCCGAGACCGGCACCACCCCGCACGACTGGCTCACCAACCAGCGGGTGCTGCTCGCCCGGCGGCTGCTCGAGGAAACCCCGTTGAGCGTGGAGGCGGTCGCCGACCAGGCCGGCTTCGGCGACGCTGCGGCGCTACGCCACCACTTCAGCCGCCGGGTCGGCGCCACCCCACACAGCTACCGGACCACCTTCCGGGACCGGACGCACAGCAACTGAGCCCAGCCGTCCCGGCGGAGCACCACCACCCACACGGCCTTTGCTCTGCTTCACTCCAGGAAACACCCGAGGGCCCGCGGTGTTGCGTGGGTTGAAGCAGAGCAAAGGAGGCCGGTAGAGCAAAGGAGGCCGGTCAGGTCAGGTGGGGCGCACCGAGGCCAGCCGGCCGTCGCGGCGGAGCACCCGGACACCGCCCGGCAGATCGGTCGGGCCCTGACCGCGCCAATCGGTCACCAGGGCGTCCAGGGCAGCGACGTGCCGGTGCGACAGGGCACCGGGCAGCGCGCCCAGCTCGCGGGCCCAGGAGTGCAGCACCCGGCCGCGTACGGCGGGGACCAGGCCGAGCAGCGCCGGCACGGACAGCCCTCCATCGGGGCACCGGGCCGCCGCCAGCGCCGTCGCCGCCAACTCGTCGAGCGCGGCGTTGTCGGCCGCCACCAGCCGGGCGGTGCGCGCGAGGTTGTCCACCACGCCGGGCCCGAGCGCCCGCACCAGCGCCGGCAGCAGGTCGGCCCGTACCCGGGACCGGGCGTACGACGGGTCGGTGTTGTGCGGGTCCTGCCACGGAGTCAGCCCGAGCACGGCACACGCGGCGCGCGTCTGTTCCCGACCGACCTCCAGCAGCGGACGCAGCAGCGGCACCCCGTCCAGGTCCCGCCCGGCGGGCATTCCGGCCAGCCCTCGTGGCCCGGCGCCCCGGGCAAGCGCGAGCAGCACCGTCTCCGCCTGGTCGTCGCGGGTGTGCCCGGTCAGCACCGCGACCGCGTTCTGCTGCCGGGCCGCCTCGGTCAGCGCCTGGTAGCGGGCCTCCCGGGCGGCCGCCTCCGGCCCGCCCGGACGCCCGGCCACCTCCACCCGCGCCACGGTCGCCGACGCGAACCCGACCCCACGGGCCCAGTCGGCCACCGCCTCGGCGCGCTCCGCGGAGCCGTCCTGCAAGCCGTGGTCCACGCTGACGAGCACTGCGGTGCGGCCCAGCCGAGGCGCCACGAACACGGTGGCCGCCGCGAGGGCCAGCGAATCGGCACCACCGGAGCAGGCGACCAGCACCGGCCCGCCGGGCGACAGACCGGTCAGGGCGCGACGGACCGCCACCCGGATCGCGGCCACCGGTGGGGCGAGCGCGGCCACCGGTGGGTGATCAGCCAGCGGCCGGGATGGGCCCGGCCGGGCCGTGCACCCGGGCCACCCAGGCATCCGGGTCGCCCAACTCGGACAGCCGGGGCAGGGTGAGCGGCGAGTTGAAGATCGAGTTGAACCCGTCCATGCCGACCCTCTCCACCACGCCGTGCACGAACTTGCGCCCCTCGGCGTACTGGCGCATCTTGACGTCCACCCCGAGCAGCCGGCGGATCGCCTTCTCCAGCGGGTTGCCCGCCTCCCGGCGACGGTTGAACGACGCCCGGATGCGCTCCACGCTCGGGATCACCTGCGGACCGACGCCGTCCATGACGAACTCGGCGTGCCCCTCCAGCAGGGTCATCAACGCGGTGAGCCGGTCGAGCACCGCCCGCTGCGCCGGGGTCTGCACGATGTCCAGCACGCTGGTGCGGCCCTCCGGATCACGGACCGCGTCGGAGAGCGTCGCCACCCCGCGCCGCAGCCGCTCGACGAGATGCTCGCTCCCGCTGGACGAGGCGTCGACGAAGGCCTGCACCTCGCTGAGGAAGTACGCCCGCATCCACGGGACGGCGGTGAACTGCGTCCGGTGGGTGACCTCGTGCAGGCACACCCAGAGCCGGAAGTCCCGTGGGTCGGCGCCGAGCTTGCGCTCCACCTCGACGATGTTCGGTGCGACCAGCAGCAGTTGGCCCGGGTCAGCCGAGAAGACCTCGTACTGGCCGAGCACCCGGCCGGAAAGGTAGGCCAGCACGGTCCCGGCCTGCACCCCGGTCAGCCGGGACCCGATCGCCTCGGTCAACGCGCCCGGCTGCTTGTCGCCGGAGAGCCGGCTGACCAGCGGAGTGATCACCTCGCGAAGACCGGCGATGTTGGTCGCCGCCCAGTCCCGCCGATCGACCACCCGGACCGGCGGGTGCGCCACCTGCGACCGCAACCCCGTGTAGTCGGCCACGTGCCCGGCCGCCTCATCGGTCAGCCGGCGCAGGTCGCCGACCACGTCGGTGGCCTCGGCGTACGACACCCGGGGGCCCGACTTGCTCAACGCCCCCGCTGTGGCGGCGGCCAGATCCCAGTCCACGAACTGCGCCATGGACCCACCGTACCCGCGCCGCGACACCCCGCCCGGGCTCGCGCACGCGATGGACGCCGATGGCGGCTCCGGTTGGGGCCGGAAGCCCTCGTCAGCGGCAGCCGCAGCCGGCCAACGCGGCGGTGATCCGATCCAGCGCCGGTTGGGCGGTCTCCTTCCCGCCAGGCACCTGGTCGGTGAGCACCGCGAACGTGAGCAGCCGACCATCGGCGGTGGTGACCAGGCCCGCAATGGAGTGCACGGCGCTCAGCGTGCCGGTCTTCGCGCGGACGCTGCCCGCCCCGGTTGCGGTGCCGGCGTTGCGGTAACGCTCGTCCAGAGTGCCGGACCAGCCGCCCACCGGCAGGCCGCCGAAGACGCCGGCCAATTCCGGATGGTCCGGGCTGGCCGCCAGTCGGACCAGGTCGGTCAGCAACGACGGGCTGATCCGGTTACGTCGGGACAGCCCACTGCCGTCGGAGAGAGTGATCTCGTCGGCGGGCAGGCCCAGCTCGGCCACCTCCGCGTCCATCGCGGCAGCGCCCCCGTCGAACGAGGCCGGCTGGTTGCGGGCCAGCGCGACCTGACGGGCCAGCGCCTCGGCCACCAGGTTGTCACTTTCGTTGATCATGATGTCGACCAGTCGGATCATCGGCGGAGACTGCACCACACCCAGCTCGGTACCCGGTGCCGGGGTGCCACCGGATGCGGCCGGCGCCGGGGCCGTGCCGACCTTCACGGCGTTGGTCGGCACGCCGAGCAGCCGGGCGAACGACCGGCCGGCGGCCAGGTCCGGCTCGGCGAACCGAGCGGCAGCCCCGTGCTCGACGCCCGGGTCCCTGCGCCCGCCGTCGGTCATCAACGCCGTCACCGCGCCGCCAGAACCACCGGTGGGGATGTCGGGGTCCCAGCCCGGACCGTAGACCGGGCCGGAGTAGACCGAGCCGTCGATGGTGACACTTGTCGGGGTGGTGCCGCCGAGCGCGGTACGCACCTGGGCGGCCAGATCGTCGAGACGCGCCGCCCCCGGGTAGTAGCCTTTCTTGCCGACCGCGAGCGTGGGATCGCCGCCACCGATGATCACCACCTCGCCGGCCTTCGCGCCGGCCACCGCGCGAGTCGGGATCCGGTAGCCAGGTCCACGGGCCGCCAGCACGGTCACCGCGGTCGCCAACTTGGTCACCGAGGCGGGCACGGTGCCGTCGTCAGCGCCCTTGTCGAACAACGTCTGGCCGGTGATGACATCGGCCACCGAGACGTTCACCCGATCGCCCAGGGCGGCGACCCCGACCAGCGGGTCAAGTGCGGCACGAACCCTGTCGGGGGAGGGCACCGGGGCGTTCGGGTCCGGGCCGGGCAGCACGTCCGACGGGTCGGGCTCCGGGGGCACCCCAATGGCACTCGGCGCGGACCCCGCGTCGTCGCCCAGCCAACCGGCGACCGGGCCGGGCCGGGTGACGACGACTCCGACGCCGGCGAGCACCAGCAGCAGCACGACGGCCAGCACCACCGGCAGCCGCCGCCGGCGGCGCGGTGCGACGGGCTGGGGTGCCGGCGCGGCACCTGCGGGCGGGGGTGCCGGCGCGGCACCTGCGGGCGCGGGCAGCGCGGAGATCGGCGGACCAAGCGGCGGGACACCGGTGGGGTTGGGGGCGGCCGGCCCGTGACCGGACGACGGGCGGGACGGGGCCGGGCTGACCGGAACCCCAGCGCTTCCGCGCGGCGGGCCGCCCCGGGCTGGGCTGGTGGGAACCGCGGCACTGCCGCGCGGCGGGCCGCTCGCCGGCCGATCACCGCCGACTACCGGGAAGCGACCGATGTTCGGGCCGGGCGGGGCTGACCCGGCCGGCGGGCGCCAGGGCGCTGGCGGGGGCCTCTCGGGCACCGTCTCCGGCGCGGGCGTCGCTGGCTCGGGAGCCCGTGGAAGGTGGGCCTCGGGCACCGGGACCCGACCCGTGGCACCGCCGGGGCCGGATCGTCCGGTACCGTGCGCGGAGCCCCCGTCCGGGCGGTAGTGTGAATCTTCCCTCCCCACGACCCCCTCCTCCCCCAGCGAAAATTGGCTTGGGTGACACTACTTCGGTCCGAAGACTATGCGGCGGCCGGAGTCGGCGGGTGGGCATTCACCTGTCCGGAGGGGCCGCCAGTGGTTCCGTTAGCCAGCGTGGGCAGACGAGGGAGCGTGCAGATGGATTTCGACGTGACGGTTGAGATCCCCAAGGGTCACCGGAACAAGTACGAGGTGGACCACAAGACCGGCCGGATCCGGCTGGACCGCACCCTCTTCACCTCCACCCAGTACCCGGCCGACTACGGGTTCATTGAGGGCACGCTGGGCGAGGACGGCGACCCGCTGGACGCGCTGGTGCTCGTCCCCGAGCCGACCTTCCCGGGCTGCCTGATCCGCTGCCGCACCATCGGCATGTTCCGGATGACCGACGAAAAGGGCGGGGACGACAAGGTCCTCTGCGTGCCCTACGAGGACCCGCGCCAGGAGCACCTGCGCGACATCCACCACCTGGGCGAGTTCGACCGGCTGGAGATCCAGCACTTCTTCGAGGTGTACAAGGACCTGGAGCCCGGCAAGTCGGTGGAGGGCGCGACCTGGGTCGGCCGCACCGAGGCCGAGGCCGAGATCGTCGCCTCCTACCAGCGGGCCAGGGACGCCGAGGCGCGCGGCGAATCCGCCCACTGACGACCGCTGACGCACCGGGCCCGGGAGCCGCTCAACCGAGCAGCCCTCGGGCCCGGTCGTACAGGTCGAGCACCGCGCAGGCGATCGGCACCACGGCGACCACCAGGGCCGTGTCGGTGAGATCCGCGACCCTCCCGAGGTACGGCGAGACCGGCCGGCGGGCGTACCCGGTGCCGCCGGCAGCCGCCACCAGGGCCAGTGCCGCACCACCCAGGACCAGCACCAGCCGCCCGGCGTCGTCGGCCCGGCCGACCAGCACCGCGCCCAGCACCGCGTAGCCGGCCAGCCCGGCGAGCACCGTCGGCACCCGGTGCCGCAGTGCCACGAACAGCCGCGACCGCAGCAGCAGCACCGCCGAGGTGACCGCGACCAGCACCCGACCGGCCGTGCCGCCAACAAGACCGAGTACGACCGCCGAGGCCACCGCCAGCAGGGCGTGCCCGATCAACATTCCGGTGAGCATCTCCTCGGTGCGGGTCACCGCGGCGTGCACCCGGCTTCGGTCCGGCAAGTCCCGGGCCCGCTCGGGCCCCTCCGCCGGGGTCGAGGACGGCAGGGTGATGGGCGGCAAGGGCAGCTTGCCCAGCCGGATGGCCAGCAGCGGAATGACGCCGACGGCGAAGACCAGTGCGCTGAGCAGCACCGCCGCCGTCCCCGCCGGGGTCAGCAGCAGCCCACCGAGCGCGGCACCGGCACCGATCAGGCCGACCGTGACACCGGCCACGAAGACCCGCAGCCGGCTGGCCACCCCGAGCAGGCCGGTCAACGCCACCAGCAGCAGCGCCACCGAGCCGGCCAGCAGTTCGGGTGCGCCCACCCAGCGGGCCGGGCCGAACGGCCCGACCGGGTCGCCGGACCCGACCGCGAGGGCGCCTGCCATGAACGCGTACGGCAGCGCGTAGCCACCGAGCGTCGCCCCGGCGGCACCGTCGCCGTTTGCGCGGGACGCCACCGTGCCGGCCACCGTGAGCACCAGCGCCACCACGGCCGCCGCCAGCCAGCCAGCCCGATGGGTCGGGCCGCTGGCGAGCAGGGCGAGCAGCCCGACGGCGAGCGGCACGCCGGCACCGGCCAGGCCGGCGGCCCGGGTGGCGGTGGGCGACCAGGCGCCGCCCCGGCGGCGGGCACCGTCGGCGATCGCTTCGACCACGTCGTCGTACTCCAGCTCGGGCCAGTGCGCTCGGGCCGGCACGAGGTGCAGCACCTCACCGTCGCGGACGCCCTGCGGCAGCAGTGCCTGCGCGGTCGCCAGCAGCGCGCCGTCGGTGCGGCGGAGCACCCACCCGCCGTGCTGCTCACCGTCGTCGGCCAGCCCGACGCCAGCGTGCCGGAGCACGTCGGGCAGCAGCTCGGCCAGGGGCACCTGCTCCGGCAGGGCGACGTCCACCCGTCGTTGCGGCGCGCTGATGGTGACGCGGGCCAGCCCGGTTGTCATCGACTGGTCTCCATATCGAGGGGGATCGGAGGCTGCGCGGACGACAGGACTTTACCTACCATGAGCCAGGCTCGGGTTACCCAGCGCTGTCAGGAGGCCGAGTGTCCACCGTCGTCATCAAGCGCCCGCCGCGTCGACCAGCACCGGAGATCCCCGCCGGCGAGCTGCCGGTCGAGGCGCCGCCGGAGATCCCCGTGGCGACCGGCGGGCGGTGGCAGCAGATGCTCATGCTGCTGCCCATGCTCGGCGGCACGGTGGCGATGGCGATGATGTTCGGCCGGGGCGGCGGCGCCTACTCGTACGTGGTGGGCGGGATGTTCGGGCTGTCCTCGTTGGCGATGCTTGTGACGTCCTGGGGCAGCGCCTCCGGCACCCCGAAGAAGTCCGAGATGATGGCCGCCCGCAGGGAGTACCTGCGCCACCTGGCCACGCTGCGGCGGAGGGTCCGACGGACCGCTGGGCAGCAGCGGGCCGGGCTCTACTACCGGCACCCGGACCCGGGCGGGCTCTGGTCGACCGTGGACAGCCACCGGGTCTGGGAGCGGCGCCCCGCCGACCCGGACTTCGCGGTGGTGCGGGTCGCCGTCGGGCCACAGACCCTGGCAACCCCGCTCGTCGCACCGGTCACCCGGCCGTTGGAGGAGTTGGAGCCGATGACCGCCGGCGCGCTGCGCCGCTTCCTGGACGCGTACTCCGTGGTGCCGGACCTGCCGGTGGCGCTGTCGCTGCGCAGCTTCGCCCGCGTGCACGTGCGGCCGGCCGGCCGCACCGGCGGCGGGGCGCCGACCACCGGCGGACCACACACCGGTGACCCGGCGGCGCAGGCGCTGGTCCGGGCGGTGCTGACCCAACTGGCGGTCTTCCACGCCCCCGACGAGTTGCTCGTCGCGGTCTGCGCCGGGCCGGAACGCCGGGCCTGCTGGGAGTGGGTGAAATGGCTCCCGCACGCCCACCATCCCGGCCGCACCGACGCGCTCGGCCCGGTACGTCTGGTCACCAGCTCGGCTGCCGAGCTGGAACGACTGCTGGCCGACGTGCTGGCCAGCCGGTCCCGGTTCAGCCCCGCCGGGCCGGCCACCGACGGCCCCCATGTGGTGGTGGTCCTCGACGGCGGCGACCTGACCGGCGCGAGTGATCTGACCGGTGACGGCGGTATCGACGCGGTCACCGTGCTGGACCTGGACACCCCGCCGCCACGGCTGCTCGACCGGTACGCGCTGCTACTTGAATTGCACGGCCGACGGCTGCACTCGTGGTCGTCCGACGGGCACGCCGAGGTGGGCGTTGCCGACCAGCTCGATCTCGCCGACGCTGAAGCGGTCGCCCGACGGTTGGCGCCACTGCGGCTCGCCGGCACGGCGCGCGGACCCGACGCCCCGCTCCAAGCCGACCTGGGCCTTCCCGAGCTACTGGGTCTCGGCGACCCGGAGAGCTTCACGGCCGAGCAGGGCTGGTTGCCGCGCTCGGCACGCGACCGGCTGCGGGTGCCGATCGGGGTGGGCGCCGACGGCGGTGCCATCGAGCTGGACCTCAAGGAGTCCGCCCAGGACGGGATGGGCCCGCACGGCCTGCTCATCGGGGCGACCGGTTCCGGCAAGTCCGAGCTGCTTCGCACGCTGGTGCTGGGGCTGGCCGCCACGCACAGCTCCGAGCAGCTCAACTTCGTGCTTGTCGACTTCAAGGGTGGGGCCACGTTCGCCTCGTTCGACCGGCTGCCGCACACCGCAGCCGTGATCACCAACCTGGCTGACGCGTTGCCCCTGGTCGACCGGATGGTCGACGCGATCAACGGGGAGCTCGTCCGCCGCCAGGAGCTGCTGCGGCGCGCCGGCAACTTCGCCAGTGTGCGCGACTACGAGCGGGCCCGGGCGGCCGGCAGCCCACTCGCCCCGCTGCCGTCGCTGCTGCTGATCTGTGACGAATTCTCCGAACTGCTCTCCGCCAAGCCCGACTTCATCGACCTGTTCGTGCAGATCGGCCGGCTGGGCCGGTCGCTCGGCGTACACCTGCTGCTCGCCAGCCAGCGGCTGGAGGAGGGGCGGCTCCGCGGGCTGGACACCCACCTCTCGTACCGGATCGGGTTGCGTACCTTCTCCGCGCTGGAGTCCCGCACCGTGCTCGGGGTGGCGGACGCGCACGAGCTGCCCCGTTCGCCGGGCCATGGCTACCTGCGTGCCGGCACCGACCCGTTGGCCCGGTTCAAGGCCGCGTACGTCTCCGGTGCCGTCCGGCGTCGGGCTGCGACGGCCGGCGTCCGGGCCGACGGGGGCGCACGACTGCTCACCTTCACCACCCACGTCGTACCGGTGCCCGAGCCGGCGACCCCGGTCGTGCCCGTCGTGGCGGAGGAGGAGGGCAGGGAGACGCTGCTCGACCTGCTGGTGGACCGGCTCGTCGGGCAGGGCCCGCCCGCGCACCAGGTCTGGCTCCCACCGCTCGGCCAGCCACCGGCTCTGGACGAGCTGCTCGGCCCCGTCGAGGTGGACCCGAAGCGCGGGCTCACCGTCGGCAACCCGGAGCTGCACGGCGCGCTCGGAGTGCCGCTCGCCATCGTGGACAAGCCGTTGGAGCAGCGTCGGGACCTGCTCTGGCTGGCGCTGGACGGCGCCGCCGGCCATGTCGCGGTGGTCGGTGCGCCGCAGAGCGGCAAGTCCACCGCGCTGCGTACGCTGATCTGCGCGCTGGCGCTCACCCACACCCCGGCCGAGGTGCAGATCTACTGCCTCGACTTCGGTGGCGGCGGGCTGGCCGCCCTGCGCGACCTCCCGCACGTCGGCGGGGTGACCGGGCGGGCCGACCCGACCGCCGTACGGCGCACCGTCGGCGAGATGACCACCCTGCTGGCCGATCGGGAACGCCGCTTCGCGGAGTTGGGCGTGGAGTCGATGGCCGCGTACCGGCAGCGCCGGAACGCCTCGGCAACGACCAGCCAACCAGGCCCCGATCCGTTCGGTGACGTGTTCCTGGTGATCGACGGTTGGAGCACGGTACGCGGCGAGTACGACGACCTGGAGCCACTGGTCACCGACCTGGCCACCCGGGGCCTGTCGTACGGGCTGCACGTGGTCGCCACCGCGCTGCGCTGGCTGGACTTCCGTCCGGCGATCCGGGACCTGTTCGGGTCGCGTTTGGAGTTGCGCCTCGGCGACCCGTCCGACTCGTTGGTGGCCCGGCGGGCGGCCGCGAACGTGCCGGAGCGCTCCGGCCGAGGGGTGACCGCGGAGGGCCTGCACTTCCTCACCGCGCTGCCCCAGCTCGCTGCCGCCAGCGGGGACACCGCCGATCTGGTCAAACGAGCCGCTGACGGGTGGGCGGGTCATCCGGCGCCCCGCGTCCGGCTGCTCCCGCCGGTGCTGCCGTACGCAGATCTGGACCTCGCCGCGACGACCGGGCTGCGGTTGCCGATCGGGATCGCGGAGGCGGACCTGCGTCCGGTGCTGCTCGACTTCGCCACCGAGCCACACTTCGTCGTCTTCGGGGACTCGGAGTGCGGCAAGTCCTCGTTCCTGCGCGCGCTGGCAACGTCGATCATCACCCGGTTCACCCCCGAGCAGGCCCGGGTGATCCTGGTCGACTACCGGCGCAGCCTGCTCGGCGCCATCGAGACGCCACACCTGATCGGGTACGGCACCGCCGCGGCCCACACCGCCGACCTGGTCGAGTCGGCTGCCGGGTACCTGGAGCGGCGGGCACCCGGGCCGGAGGTCACCCCGCAACAACTGCGGGACCGGTCCTGGTGGACCGGGCCGGAACTGTTCGTGCTGGTGGACGACTACGACCTGGTAGCGGCCGGGCCGGCGAACCCGTTGCGTGCGCTGGAGGAGCACCTGCCGCACGCTCGGGACGTCGGGCTGCACCTGGTGCTGGCCCGCCGATCCGGTGGTGCGGGCCGCGCCCAGTACGAGCCGATCGTGCAGCGGCTACGGGAGCTGTCCACCGCCGGCCTGGTGATGGCGGGCAGCCCCGACGAGGGCGCACTCGTCGGGCCGGTGCGACCTGGGCCGCTCCCGGCGGGGCGTGGCCGGTTGGTCACCCGACGCGAGGGCGTACGCCTCGTCCAGCTCGCACAACTGCCGCAACAATGACCCGACTCGCCAGTTCTTCCCGTGACGGGTGAGGAAACCGGTAATCTCCGATCGTCATGGTTCCGTCGGGATGAATGGCTGGGGATGTGACAGGGGTGCGGCACAGCGGTTCGTCTGCGGCCCGAAGGGCGACCGTCCGGGCGCTGCTCGGTGCGGCTGCGGCGCTCGCCGTCGTGGCGCCGACTGCGGCGGCCGTGCCCGTCGTCGCGCCCAGCAACGGCGGGCAGCTCGCTGGCCTGCCGATGGCGTTCGCCCCCGGCGACAGTGCCGCCCGCACCGACCAGGTCCGCGACGAGCAGTGGCAGCTCGACGAGTTGCAGGCTGAGACGGCCTGGCGCACCTCGACCGGCCGGGGCGTGACCGTCGCGGTGGTCGACTCGGGAGTGGACGGCGCTCATCCCGACCTGGTGGGCCAGGTGCTGCCCGGCCAGGATCTGGTCGGCCCGGACGGGGGTGCGGGCCCGGACCCGGTGGGGCACGGCACCACGGTCGCCGGCCTGATCGCCGGGCGCAACGACGACAAACGGGGCGCGGTCGGCCTCGCGCCGGACGCCCGGATCCTGCCGGTCCGGGTGCTCGACGAGGACAACCGCTACGACGACGCTCTGATCGTCGCCCAGGGGGTCCGCTGGGCGGTCGACCACGGCGCCCGCGTGATCAACCTGTCGCTGGGCGGCAGCGGCGACAGCCCGGCGCTGGCCGCGGCCTTGGACTACGCGTTCGTCCGGGACGTGGTCGTGGTCGCCTGCACCGGCAATCTGGCCACCTCCAGCAGCACCAAGGTCTGGTATCCGGCCCGTGAGCCGGGAGTTATCGCCGTCGCCGGCCTCGAACGCAGCAGCGACAACCTGTGGTCCGGGTCGATCACCGGCCGGGCGACGGTGCTCACCGCACCCGCCACCGGGCTGGTCGGCGCCAAATCCCCCGACGGTTACTGGCGGGTGCAGGGCACCAGCTTCGCCGCGCCGCTGGTGGCGGCTACCGCCGCGTTGGTCCGGTCCCGTTATCCGGAGATGCCCGCGGGCGAGGTGGTCAACCGGTTGCTGGCCACCGCCCGTGATCTTGGCCCGACCGGGCGGGACGACCGCTTCGGGTACGGGATGGTCGACCCGGTGGCCGCGCTGACCGCTCAGGTGCCGCCGGTGACCGCCAACCCGCTGGACGATCAGACGTCCCCGGGCGTGACTGGTTTCGGCTCGGCCCCCGGCGCGGCGGACGACGAGCCGGTGGCCGGTGCCGGCGGCGATCCGCTTGGTCTCGCCGCGCCCCGTCGACACACCCAGTGGACGGCCCGGGCTGCGGGCGGCCCGGACACCTCGGCGCCGGAGCAACTCTGGACCGGGGTCGTGCTTCTCGTCGCCCTGGCCGGCAGCGCCGCATTGTTGGTGCGCCGGTTCCGTCAGCGGGCCCGTTGATCACGATCCACCGGCAGGTCTGACCGGCCGTCCCGTCGGGTAGAACCGAGCCATGAGCACGCAACGGCCGCCCACCCTCGCTCCCTCCGGCCAGCCGTCCTGGCGGCGCCGCCGACTCGACCCGGACCATTCGCTGGGTCTGCGGCTGACCCTTGCCGCGACGGCGGCGTTCCTGGTGCTGGTGCCTTTCGCGCTGCTCGCGCTGCTGGTGCTCGGCGCCTGGGCGCCGCTGCACCGGCTGGACATGGCGGTCACCGACGCGCTGCACGGCTACGCGGTCCACCACCCGGCCTGGGTCGTGCTGATGCGGATCTGGAGCGACGTGTTCGCGCCGCTGCCGCTGCGGGCCGTCGCCCTGCTCCTGGTGATCTGGCTGCTGCGCCGGGGAGCCCGCCGGCTGGCCCTCTGGGCGACCACCACCATGGTGGTCGGCGGGTTGTTCGGTCCGCTGCTCAAGTTGCTCGTCGGCCGGGACCGGCCGGACCTGCTGGACCCGGTGGCACGGGCCGCCGGCTATTCGTTCCCCTCCGGGCACGCGCTGAACGCCACCCTGGCCGCAGGTGTGCTGCTGCTGGTGCTCCTGCCGTACACCGGGCGGGGGGTGGCACGGGTCGCACTGTGGGTCACCGCAGTGCTGCTCACCGTGGTGACAGGGCTGAGCAGGGTGGCGCTCGGCGTGCACTTCACCAGCGACGTGCTGGGCGGCTGGCTGCTCGGTGTGGCGGTGATCGCGGCGACCACCGCCGCGTTCACCAGTTGGCGCGCACACGTCGGCCTCCGGCCGGTCCAGCCTGCCCGCGACGGCGTCGCTCCCGAGGTCGAGCGGCACCCAGGGGCGACCTGAGGCGTGATGACGAGTGCGGCTGGGTACTGGCCCACCCATGTCCGACACCGTGGTCCAGATCCTCCGGCGGGTGCTGCTGCCGGTGTCCCTCCTGCTCGGCATCATGATGCTGCTCGGGGTGCTGGTCACCCAGGTGTTCCCCCGGACCTGGCCGTTCACCGTCGAAGACGCGGTGAACCGGGAACTGGCCGGCGACCGCACCGGCGGCTGGAACGACGTCTCGTTGGTGTTCAGCACGCTGGCGAGCACCCAGATGATCGTCGTGGTCACCGTTGTGGTGGCGCTGGCGCTACGACTCTGGCTGAAGCGCTGGCGGGAGCCGCTGTTCCTGTGCGCGGCGGTGACCGCCCAAGCGTTGGTGTTCCTGCTGACCACGCTGGTGATCGACCGGCAGCGACCTGCGGTGGAGCACATGGATGTCTCGCCACCCACGTCGAGCTTCCCGTCCGGGCATACCTCGGCGGCAGTGGCGCTCTACGTCGGTATCGCCGTGCTGATGGCGCTGCGGGTGCGGAGCGCCGGGGCGAAGGTCGCCTGGTGGACGCTGCTGCTGATGGTGCCGCTGGGTGTAGCGGCGGCCCGGATGTATCGGGGAATGCACCACCCGAGCGACGTGCTGGCGTCCATCCTCAACGGCAGCACCTGCGTCGCGATCATGGCCCGCGCGGTGCTCGACCGAGGGCTGCGGTGGGGGCGGGCGAAGCTGCCGATCGGGCGGCCCGCCGTGCCGGCTCAGAGTTGACCCCGAGCGACGCTCAGGTGCACTCGCCGGTGGCGACCTGCCGGTTGCGTTCGGCGCCAGCCAGGGCCACCGGGCGGGCCTCGGCCGCAGTCACCGCGAAGCCGGTGTTCGGGTCGTCGGCCGCCGCCGCGAAGATCACGCCGAGCACCAGGCCATTGGCGGAGAGCAGCGGCCCGCCGGAGTTGCCGCTGCGCACCAACGCTCGGATCGTGTAGATCTCCCGGGTGACGTCGCCGTCAGAGTAGATGTCCGGACCTTTGATCCGGTCGACGTCGCGGATCCGCGCCGACTGCGCGTTGTAGGGGCCGTCGAGCGGAAAGCCGAGCACGATGGCATCGGAGCCGCTGCCCGCGTTGCCGGCGGCGAACCGCAGGGACGGACCGGGCAACCCGGGCACGAGCAACACGGCCAGGTCCCGGTCCGGGTCGTAGACCACCACTTTGCCGTCGTACCGCTCGCCACCCAACTCCACCGAGACCGACCGGGTGCCCGCGACGACGTGCGCGTTGGTCATCACCCGATCGTCGGCGTACACGAAGCCGGAACCCTCGATCCGGCGCGAGCAACTGGGCGCGGACCCGAGAACCTTGACCACCGACCGCTGGCCGCTGACCACGATCTCAGAGCCGGCCAGCGCCGGGTCGGGCGGCTCGACCTGCCGGGCCCGGGTGGGTGCGAGGCCACCGAAGACGTCCGGGAAGCCGTCGACGTCGACGGTGTCCTCCAGCGCGGTGGTGAGCTGGTGGGCCTGCTCCGGCAGGACCTGGTTCACCGCCGTGACAAGCGCACTGTTGCGTACGGCAGCGGCCAGCCAGGGCACCGAGGACGAGCCGAGGGGCACGGCGACCAACCAGGCGAGCAGCAGCACCGCGAACAGTGAGACGAACACACCTCCGACGTCGTCGGCCCGTTTGCCCACCGCACTCGTGATCGTCTTGCGCAGATGCGAGCCGAGCCAGCCGGCGAGTGCCTGCCCCACCACGGCCAGCCCGAAGATCGCCACCAGCGAGATCAGCACCCGGGTGCCGGCGTCCACGAACTGCCGGGCGAACAGCGGCCCGAGCTGGAGGCCCAGCAACAGACCCAGGAAGAAACCGGACAGCGACGTGATGCCGATGACGAAGCCCTGGCGGTATCCGCTGATCGCGAACACGAGCATGAGCAGCAGGAGGGCGAGATCCACGACGGACACGGGTCAAGCGTACGGGCAGCGCGCCCGCCAGATGACCATCGCTTGCGGAAGGTGACCGCGCGATCAGCGCAGGGCGGTCTCGTCGGCCTCGTCGGTGCCGGCCGACGGTGCCGGAGTCGCCCCGGTTGGCGGCAGCTCGACCACCCGGTCGTGCCGCCATGGCCGGGCCCACCCGCCCATCTCGAGCAGGGTGGCCAGGACCCCGGCGGTGAAGCCCCAGACCAGCATCCCGCGCGCCGAGAACGCCGGCCCGATCCAACCGCTGGGGTGGCGGACCCGCAGTCGGTTTGCCGGGTCGACCAGCTCACTGACCGGCAGCCGGGCGACGTGCGCCACCTCCGCCGGCTCCCGGGGGTGCACCGGGTGCGGGTCGTGCCACCAGGCCAGCACCGGCGTGACCACGAAATCGCTGACCGGGATCCACAGTTTCGGCAGTTCGGCGAGCACTGTCACGCTGGCCGGGTCGAGCCCGACCTCCTCGTTCGCCTCACGCAGGGCGGTGGCGCGCACGTCGGCGTCCTCCGGGTCGGCCGCGCCCCCAGGGAAGGCCGGCTGGCCGGCATGGGTACGCAGAGTGGCAGCCCGTTGCAGGACCAGCACGTCGGGGCCGGCGCTGGGCTGCTCACCGAGGAGCACCAGCACCGCGCTCTCCCGGCCACCCTCGGCCGGGGTGGTCAGCCGGGTGAAGTCCTCGGCGCGGGCGGTGCCCAGCCGACTCAGCAACGGCTCGATCCACTCCGGTGGTCGGCGGGTCACGCCGGCACCGCAAGGCCGAGGTGCTGGCGGACCAGCTTGGCAAGTTGGGCATCGTCGAGCGCTCCGCTGGCGTCGATGTGCCGGATCCGACCGTCGGCGCCGACGAAGATGGTCATGGGGAAGAAATTGCGCTTCAGCTCCCGTTGCAGCGCCTCACCCTGGTCGACCAGGATCGGGAACCGGATGCCGATGTCCTCACCTGTGGACTGGGCCGCACTGCGGGTGTCCCGGCTGTTGACTCCGATCACCTGGAGCTGACCGGCGGCCCGCACGCTGAGTCGTTGGAAGGCGGGCAACTCCTTCTGGCACGGCGGGCACCAGGAGGCCCACACGTTGATCACGGCCGGCCCGGCCACGTCCCGCAGAGCGATGGGGGATCCGCCGGTGAAGCAGGCCAGGGTCAGCTCCGGCAGCTCCTGCCCGCCGGTCGTGGACGTCGCCGTTGCGGAGCCGGGCGACGCCGCGGTGCCCGCACCCGGCGAGGCGGCCGTGGGCGCCGTGCTCAGGCCGGCGCAGTCCCGGAATGGCGACGGACGCTCGGCGGCGGCCGGCCGAGGAGCGGGCTCGTCGTCGGCCGTGCCGCTTGTGCAGCCGGCGACGGTCAGCAGCAGCGGCACGACCAGGAGGGCGAGACGGCTGTTCATGGCACCTCCGCGGCGACCGCCTGGGCGGGCACCAGTTCCGGGTCGACCCCGGCCGCCACCGCGAGGTCGCGTGCCCGAGGGCCCTTGAGCAGCTTGGCGGCGGCGGCCGGCTCAGTCGGGCCGGTGCCGTACGAGGGGCAGAGCTTCGCGAGTGTGCACGCGCCGCAGGCCGGTTTGCGGGCGTGGCAGACCCGTCGACCGTGGAAGATGATCCGGTGCGACAGCATGGTCCAGTCGCGTTTCTCGTACAGCGCGCCGATCGCGTGCTCGATCTTGACCGGGTCGGTTTCGGTGGTCAGCCCCCAGCGGTGGACCAGCCGCTGGAAGTGCGTGTCGACGGTGATGCCCGGGACGTCGAAGGCGTTGCCGAGGATCACGTTGGCCGTCTTGCGGCCGATGCCGGGCAGCGTCACCAGGTCGGCGAGCCGGCCGGGGACGTGGCCGTCGTACCGGTCGAGAAGAGCCTGGCCGAGCTTGAGCAGCGAGTCGGTCTTGTTGCGGTAGAAGCCGGTGGGCCGGATCAGCTCCTCCATCTCGCTACGGTCGGCGCCGGCGTACGCGGCGGCGCTCGGGTAGCGGGCGAAGAGCTTCGGGGTGACCTCGTTGACCTTCTTGTCCGTGCATTGGGCGGAGAGAATGGTGGCGACGGCCAACTCCAGGGCATTGGAGTGGTCCAGCTCACAATGCGCGTCGGGGTGCGTCTCTGCCAGCACCCGGCCGATCTTGCGAGCACGGCGTTTGCGCCCGAGGTCGGTCTCACTGGCACCGGGAGGGCTACTGGTCACGACGGTCAGCCTACGTCGCGCCCCGGACCTTCCTCCTCGGGTCAGCCGGCGGTCGGCGGCGAGATCTTGCCCTGCCCGTCGAGCCGGGCGCCGCCCTTCGGGAAGTCGCTGCGGCTCAACTCGGTGACCAGACCCAGACCACGGTCGTCCCGGTCCAAGGTCGGCTTGCCGGCGTCGTTCATGTACGTCGAGGTGAACGAGCCACCGGCCCAGGTGCCGTCCGGCTTCAGCGACACCTTCAGCACCCCGCCCCAGCCGAGGCGGCCGTCGTTGTTCAGCGAGTTGCCGCCGCCGGCGAAGTTGCCCAGGCTGTACGCGATCAGGCGATCCTTGTAGAACTCCATGCCCCGCAGCACGTGCGGCCCGTGCCCGACGATCAGATCCGCGCCGGCGTCGATCATGGCGTGCGAGAACTTGATCGGGTCGCCCCGGTTTTCACCGAGGAACATCTCCGTGCCCGGCTTGACCCGGGTCTGCGCGGCGCCCTCGCCACCCATGTGCACCTGCACCACGACTATGTCGGCCATCGTGGCGGCCTTGGCGACCACCGCCTTCGCCTCGTCGATGTCGACAAGGCTGTTGGACCAGACGTACGACGAGAAACCGGCCACCGCGACCTTGACGCCCTTGACGTCGACAACGGTGATCTCGTCCGGCGCGCCCGTGTGCTCCAGGTCGTACTTCTCGAGCGCCTTCTGGGTGTTCTCGTAGCCCTTCGGCCCGTAGTCGTAGCCGTGGTTGTTGGCCTGGTTGAGCACGTCGAAGCCGGCGTCGCGCAGGTGTGCGGCGTACTCCGGTGGGGCCCGGAACTGGAAGCAGCGAGTGGAGTTGGCCCCGCACTTGCCGGTGCCGGTGTCCACGGTCAGCGGCTCCTCCAGGTTGCCCATCACCAGGTCGGCCTTGAGTGCCTCGGTGACGGAGGTGAAGAAGCCCTTACCCCCGGCGGCGGGCAGCCGGCTCGGCGCGTTGCCCATGATGATGTCGCCGGTGGCGGAGAGTGAGATCGCGCCGCCCTCGTCGGAGGCAGCCGACCCGGTTGCCTGCGGGCCTGCCGTGGCCACCGGCGCGCCGGTGCCACCGCCGCCGGCACCGGGCTGCCAGACGGGGGCCTCGCCACCGGAGTCGGAACAGCCGGCGGCGAGCAGGGTGGCCAGCAGCGCGGCGAGGCCGAGGGCGACGCGGCGACGCGGGCGGGACGCGAGAGAATACATCGCTCGCGACCCTACCGGGCCGTATACGCGCCGACGACAGCCGATCGGTTGGAAATTCAGCTGGTGAGCTGCTCTGACCAGGGCACGACCGCCTGGGCACCCCCGGCGAGCACTGCCGCGTGCACCGCTCGGGCGAGCGGGGCACCCCAGGTGGAGCGCGGCCCGCCGTATGCGGCCTCCGGCCCGTCGACCGGGCAGAGCACGGTGACCGCGTCGGTTGGGGTGCCGGTCCCCGGCAACCCCAACTCGGTGATCGCCTGGGTCTTCGCCTCGGTCGCCGTGGCCACCGCGTTGACAAGTGCCGAGTCGGCGAGCCGGGCCGGCACGTACACCACGATGTTGACCGTGCCAACGCGCTGGGCGAGCGCGGCCGCAGCCGGCGCGGCCGCGAGCACCGGCGTGCCGAGCCCGACCGTCGCCCAGGCCCGGACGCCGGTGTCGGTCCGCGCCACCACCTCGGTTACATCGACGCCGGTCAGCAGACCAACCCCGGGCCCGTCGAGGGTGAGGTCGGCGGCGAGCGCCGCCAGGTGTGCGGCGGGGTCGTCCCGGGCGTACGACATGGGTACGGTCGCATTCAGCACCCAGCGCCGGACCCCGATGCCGCCGCCCAGCGGGCCGCTGCTGACCGCCCGCAGGGGCACGTCCGTGCGCCAGACGAGCAGTGGAATGTGCCGCCCATCCTCGGCGCGGCTGGTCAGACTCGGCTCGCTCAGCACGTCGGGCAGGTTACGCCCAACGATCAAGATTCCAGGGGCGACCTCTGATTCAAGCTCACGTGCGCCTAGACTTGGCGGCGCGCGAGGGGATCAGCGGACGGCGGACCCGGCCGACGGACGGCACGCGTAAGCGGAGGTGCGCGATGGACGAGGTACTGGCCCGCAGCGGGATCTTCCAGGGTGTTGACCCGGAAGCTGCCGAGGCGCTTGCCAAGGAGATGGAGACGATCGAGGTCCGCAAGGGCGAGGTCGTCTTCAATGAGGGCGAGCCCGGCGACAGCCTCTATATCCTGCTGTCCGGGAAGATCAAGGTTGGTCGTCGCGCTGCGGACGGCCGGCAGAACCTGATCGCGGTGATGGGGCCGTCGGACATGGTCGGTGAGCTGTCGCTCTTCGACCCTGGCCCGCGTACGGCGACCGCCACCGCAGTGACCGACACTCGGCTCGTACGACTGCGCAAGCAGGCGCTGCGGCCATGGCTGGCCAACCGCCCGGAGATCGCCGAGCAGTTGCTCCGCGTGCTCGCCCGGCGGCTGCGCCGGACCAACGACTCGCTCGCCGACCTGATCTTCACGGACGTTCCGGGCCGGGTCGCCAAGAACCTGCTCCAGATGGCTGGCCGGTTCGGCACCCGCGACGGCGGCGTCCTGCGGGTGACCCACGACCTCACCCAGGAGGAGATCGCCCAGCTCGTTGGCGCCTCTCGGGAGACGGTCAACAAGGCGTTGGCCGACTTCGCCTCGCGCGGTTGGCTGCGGCTGGACGGCAAGAGCATCATCATCCTGGACCCGGAGCGCCTCGCCCGTCGCGCCCGCGTCTGAGAGCAGCACGTCCCGTCCCCGCCCACCGTCACCGACGGTAGGCGGGGACGTTTCGTCTGCCTGGCGCAGAATCGCTGGTCTCCGACTGGCGCAGGCGACGAGGGTGGGGCCATGCCGAATAGCGTTGCCGTGCTCTCCGACATTCATGGCGTGTTGCCCGCGCTGGAGGCCGTGCTGGCCGAACCGGACGTCGCCGCCGCCGACCTGATCGTGCTGACCGGCGACATCGCGGCTGGTCCGCAGCCGGTCGAGGTGCTGGACGTGCTCGCCGACCTGGGTGACCGGGTGTGCTGGGTCGGCGGCAACTGCGAACGGGAACTGGTCGAGGCGCGGGCCGGCAAGCCGGCGTCGATCGAGGTGTCCAACTGGGCCGCCGGGCAACTCCGCGACGACCAGGTGGCCCGCCTCGCGGCCCTGCCGGCGACGGTGACGTTCGAGATCGACGGCCTCGGGCCGACGCTGTTCTGTCACGCGACCCCCCGCGACGACGAAGAGGTCGTGCTCGTCGACTCCCGGATGGAGCGCTGGGCGGAGGTGTTCTCCGGTCTCCCGGCCGAGGTCTCGACGGTGGTCTGCGGCCACACCCACATGCCTTTCACCCGGCTGGTCGATCGACGCCTGGTGGTCAACCCGGGCAGCGTCGGCATGCCGTACGGCGGTGCCGGCGCATGGTGGGCGCTGCTCGGGCCCGGCGTCCAACTGCGGCGTACTCACTTTGACGTGGACGCGGCGTGCGCCCGGGTGGCCGCCGAGTCGACCTACCCCGACGCCGCCGACTGGGCCGACGAGTACCTGCGCTCCCAGCACAGCGATGCCGACGCGCTGACTGTCTTCGGCCCCCGCGACGGCCGCTGAGCGAGGGCTGCCGGGCCGGGCCGGGCCGGGATACGCGCAGCGGGCCGGCGAGCGCGGGCCGGGCAGGGTGAGGGTCCCTACGTGCTGCCTGTAGAGCTGCCCCAGATCTGGGGCGACCCCGGTCCGACCACCCGGTCCGACCCCCTGTCAAGACCAACGACCAAGCCCTAGAAAAAGTCAGTCTTGACTGTTTGTTTCGTTGGCCGCAGGCTGTTGCCGTGTCCACCGCATCGACGCGTGTCCCTCAGCAGGAGCGCAGCCGCGCCACCCAGGCCCGCCTGCTGGAGGCGACCGTCGACTGCCTGATCGAGCACGGCTGGTCCGGCACCACGACCACCGTCGTCGCCGCACGGGCCGGTGTCTCGCGGGGGGCACAGCTGCATCACTACCCGACGAAGGCCGCGCTGGTCACCGCCGCCGTGGCCCATCTCGCCGAGCGGCGAGCCGCCGAGTTGCGCACCGAGGCCGAGGCGTTGCCAGCTGGCCCGCAGCGGCTCGACCGGGTGATCGACCTGCTCGGCGTGGCGTTCACCGGGCCGCTGTTCGTGGCCGCTCTCGAGCTCTGGGTCGCCGCCCGCACCGATCGGGAGCTTCGGGACGCCCTGGTGCCGCTGGAGGCGACGGTCGGTCGGGAAATGCATCGCCTCACCGTGGCGCTACTCGGCGTCGACGAGCGCCGACCAGGAGTCCGCGAGGCGGTGCAGGCGACCCTCGACCTGCTCCGCGGGCTCGGGGTCGCCAACCTGCTCAGCGACGACTCGGCCCGCCGTACTGCTCTGCTCACCACCTGGAAGCGCCAACTCGCCACCCTTCTCACACCCTGACCGCCGGCCGCGCAGGCCCGCACCGACCGGAGGCACCATGGTCGACCTCACTGACCTGCTCGCGGATCTGGCCGCCGAGTCGGCCCAACTGGACGCCCTGGTGGCCCCATTGCCCGCCGCCGACTGGGCGAGGCCGGCCTCCGCGCCGGGCTGGAGCATCGGACACCAGATCGCCCACCTCGCCTGGACCGACCATGTGGCGCTGCTCGCCGCCACCGATCCCGAGGCGTTCTACGCGACGGTCACCGCCGCACCGGACCCGACTCGAATGGTCGACGCCGGTGCCGAGGAGTTCCTCACCCCGCCAGCGGAGCTACTGTCCCGCTGGCGGGCCGGACGGGCGGTACTCGCCGACGCACTGGCCGCCGTCCCGGCCGGCGAGAAGCTGCCCTGGTACGGCACCCGGATGTCGGCCACCTCGATGGCGACCGCTCGGATCATGGAAACCTGGGCACACGGTGAGGACGTGGCCGACACGCTCGGCGTCGTCCGCCCCGCCACCGATCGACTCCAGCACGTCGCGCACCTTGGTGTGCGTACCCTCGGGCACAGCTTCGCCGCGCACGGCCGGGCGGCACCGACGACGCCGGTCCGGGTCGAGCTGGTCGGACCCAGCGGTGACACGTGGAGCTGGGGTCCGGCGGACGCCGCCGACCGGCTGACCGGTCCGGCTCGGGACTTCTGCCTGCTGGTCACCCAACGCCGACACCGCGCGGACCTCGCCCTGGTCGCCGTCGGTCCGGTAGCCGACGAGTGGCTCGACGTGGCGCAGGCGTTCGCTGGCCCGCCGGGTGCCGGCCGCGAGCCGACCACCGTTCCGGTCGACGCGGACGGAGGAGGGGCATGATCCGGATCGGAAACGCCTCCGGTTTCTACGGCGACCGGTTCACCGCCTGGCGGGAGATGCTCGACGGCGGCGAGTTGGATGTGCTGACCGGCGACTACCTGGCCGAGTTGACGATGCTGATCCTCGCCCGGGATCGGCTGCGCGACCCCGGCCTGGGCTACGCGAAGACGTTCCTGCGTCAACTGGAGACGTGCCTCGGCACCGCCCTCGACCGGGGAGTGCGGATCGTGACCAACGCCGGCGGGTTGAACCCGGCCGGCCTGGCCGCCGCCATCGACGCACTCGCCGGCCGCCTGGGCCTGCCAGTCCAGATCGGGTACGTCGAGGGCGACACGATCCAGCGGCCGGACGCGTTGAGCGCGAACGCCTACCTCGGCGCGTTCGGGATCGCCGCCTGCCTCGACGGCGGCGCGGACGTCGTGGTGACCGGCCGGGTCACCGACGCGTCACTTGTGGTCGGCCCGGCCATCGCCCGGTACGGGTGGGGCCGCGACGACCTCGACGAGCTGGCCGGGGCGACCGTCGCGGGGCATCTCGTCGAGTGCGGCGCACAGGTCACCGGTGGCAACTTCAGCTTCTTCACCGAACTGCCCGACGGCGGGCACCGGCCCGGATTCCCGATCGCCGAGGTGCACGCCGACGGCTCAGCGGTGCTCACCAAGCATGTGGGCACCGGCGGTGCGGTCACCGTGGAGACGGTCACCGCCCAACTGCTCTACGAGATCGGTGGGCCGGCATACCTGGGGCCGGACGTGGTCACCCGACTGGACACGGTGACGTTGCGTTCTGACGGGCCGGACCGGATCCGGGTCTCCGGTGTCCGGGGCACACCGCCACCAGCCACGCTCAAAGTGGGCGTCAACAACCTCGGCGGTTTCCGCAACTCGATGACGTTCGTCCTCTGCGGTCTGGACATCCAAGCCAAGGCGGCCCTGGTCCGGGGGCAGGTCGAGGAGGCGGTGGGCAAGGACGGGCTGGAATTCGTGCTGGCCCGGACCGACCACCCCGATGCCGCCGACACCGAGGCGGCCAGCGCCCTGCTCCACGTCCACCTGCGCGACGGCGACAAGGCCCGCGCCGGACGTGCCTTCTCAGCCGCAGCGGTGGAGTTGGCACTGGCCTCGTACCCGGGCTGCACGCTGACCACCCTGCCCGGCGACGCGACACCGTACGGCGTCTTCACCGCCGACGCGGTGCCGCAGGAGGCAGTGGCGCACGTCGCGGTGCTGCCCAGCGGCGAGCGGGTGCCGATCCCCCCGCCGCTGCGCACCGCCCCCGTCGCGGCGGTCAAGACACCTTCGGGTGGCAACGTGGCGGTCGGCGGCCCGACCCGAGGCGGGGCGCTCGGCGAGTTGGTCGGCGCGCGCTCAGGAGACAAGGGTGGGGATGCCAACCTCGGTGTCTGGGCGCGCTCGGAGGCCGGGTACGCGTGGCTGCGCGCCTGGTTGACCGTCGAACGGCTGGCCGAGCTGTTGCCGGAGACCGCGCCGCTGTCGGTGCAGCGCTACGAGTTGCCGAACCTGCGCGCGGTCAACTTCGTCATCGAGGGCCTGCTCGGGGCGGGGGTGGCCGCGTCAACCCGGTTCGACCCGCAGGCCAAGGCGCTCGGTGAGCTGCTGCGCGCCCGGATCGTCGACCTGCCTGCTGACGTACCGACGGGGGTGGCCCGATGAGCATCATGGACACGCCGGAGCGGCGAGCACCCGGGTACGCCGCGAACCGGGCGGCCCTGTTGGACCGGCTGGCCGAGTTGGACGCCGCGCTGGACCAGGCTCGGGCCGGCGGCGGCGAGAAGTACGTGACCCGGCACCACGCACGCGGCAAACTGCTCCCCCGGGAGCGGATCGAGCTGCTGGTGGACGCCGACAGCCCGTTCCTGGAGTTGTCGCCGGTCGCCGCGTACGGCACGGAGTTCCCGGTCGGGGCCAGCGTGGTCACCGGTATCGGGGTGGTCGAGGGCGTGGAGTGCCTGATCGTCGCCAACGACCCGACGGTACGCGGCGGCGCGGTCAATCCGTGGTCGCTGGCGAAGACCCGGCGGGCCGGCGAGATCGCCCTGGCCAACCGGCTGCCGATGGTCAACCTCGTTGAGTCGGCCGGAGCGGATCTGCCCACTCAGGCGGACATCTTCATCCCGGGTGGTCGGGTGTTCCGTGACCTGACCCGGCTCTCGGCGGCGGGCATCCCCACGGTCAGCGTGGTCTTCGGCAACGCCACGGCCGGTGGCGCGTACGTGCCGGGGATGTCCGATCACGTGATCATGATTCGGGACCGGTCGCAGGTCTACCTGGCTGGGCCGCCGCTCGTGAAGATGGCGACCGGTGAGGTCACCGACGACGAGTCGTTGGGTGGCGCGGCGATGCACGCGGCCACGTCCGGGCTCGCCGACTATCTGGCGTCCGACGAGCGGGACGGCATCCGGCTGGCCCGGCAGTGCGTACGCCGGTTGAACTGGCGCAAGCAGGGCCCGTCGCCGCGGACGGCGGTGCCGCAGCCACCGAAGTACGACCCGGAGGAGCTGCTCGGCATCACCAGTGCCGATCTGAAGGTGCCGTTCGACCCGCGTGAGGTGCTGGCTCGGATCCTGGACGGCAGCGACTTCGACGAGTTCAAGCCGGCGTACGGGGACGCACTGGTCACCGGCTGGGGCGAGCTGCACGGGTACCCGGTTGGCGTGCTGGCCAATGCCCGCGGGGTGCTGTTCAGCGAGGAGGCGCAGAAGGCGGCCCAGTTCATCCAGCTC
The DNA here is from genome assembly GCF_049841575.1 of Micromonospora sp. DT201. Classification (NCBI taxonomy): domain Bacteria; kingdom Bacillati; phylum Actinomycetota; class Actinomycetes; order Micromonosporales; family Micromonosporaceae; genus Micromonospora; species Micromonospora sp. DT201. The sequence continues at coordinate 118,584 of NZ_JBNCKP010000011.1, forward strand.
GCGAACGCTGCGGACACCCCGCTGATCTTCCTGCAGAACACCACCGGCTACATGGTCGGCACGGAGTACGAGCAGCGCGGCATCATCAAGCACGGCGCACTGATGATCAACGCGGTGTCCAACTCGACGGTGCCGCACCTGACGGTGAACCTGGGTGCCTCGTACGGGGCCGGCAACTACGGCATGTGCGGTCGGGCGTACGAGCCGAGGTTCCTGTTCACCTGGCCGAACGCGAAGTCGGCGGTGATGGGTCCGGCGCAGCTCGCCGGGGTGCTCTCCATCGTGGCGCGGCAGGCTGCCGCCGCCCGGGGGCGCGATTACGACGAGGAGTCCGACGCCGCCATGCGGATGATGGTCGAGCAGCAGATCGAGTCGCAGTCGGGCGCGCTCTTCCTCTCCGGCCGGCTCTACGACGACGGGGTGATCGACCCTCGGGACACGCGTACGGTCCTCGGGCTCTGCCTCTCGGCGATCCACAACGGACCGGTGAAGGGCGCCGACGGTTTCGGCGTCTTCCGGATGTAGGGGGCGGAGCCAAAGATGATCAGCAGATTGCTCGTCGCAAATCGGGGGGAGATCGCCCGCCGGGTCTTCGCGACCTGCCGGACGCTCGGTGTGGAGACGGTCGCGGTGCACTCGGACGCGGACGCCGCGGAGCCGTTCGTCGCCGAGGCCGACCACGCGGTCCGGCTGCCCGGTGCCGCGCCGGCCGAGACGTACCTGCGGGTCGAGCTGATCCTGGACGCGGCCCGGCGCAGCGGCGCGGACGCCGTCCATCCGGGCTACGGCTTCCTCGCCGAGAACGCCGAGTTCGCGGCGGCGGTGACCGACGCCGGGCTGACCTGGGTCGGGCCGCCCGCCAAGGTGATCGCCGCGATGGGCGACAAGCTGGCGGCGAAGGCGCTGCTCGCCGAGGCGGGCGTGCCGATGCTGCCGAGCTGGACCGACATCGACGAGGTCACCGATTTTCCGGTGCTGGTGAAGGCGTCCGCCGGTGGCGGCGGGCGGGGGATGCGGATCGTCTCGGACGCCGCCGGGTTGGCCGAGGCGGTCGCCTCGGCGCGCCGCGAGGCGGCTGCCGCGTTCGGTGACGGCACGGTCTTCATCGAGCGGTACGTCGAGCGCGGCCGGCACGTCGAGGTGCAGATCTTCGGCGACACGCACGGCACGGTCGCCGCCCTCGGCGTGCGCGAGTGCTCGATCCAGCGCCGACACCAGAAAATCGTCGAGGAGGCGCCCGGGGTCGTCCCCGCGGAGCTGCGCGAGCATCTGCACGAGGCGGCGGTGGCGGCGGGACGCGCGGTCGACTACGTGGGAGCGGGCACGGTGGAGTTCCTGCTCGCACCGACCGGGGAGTTCTACTTCCTGGAGATGAACACCCGGCTCCAGGTCGAGCATCCCGTCACCGAGCTGATCACTCCGGTCGGGCTGGACCTGGTCCGGCTGCAACTACTGGTTGCCGAGGGTGCCCCGCTGCCGGAACACGCCCGCTACCCGGCCGCGCGCGGCTACGCGATCGAGGTGCGGCTGTGCGCCGAGGAGCCGGCACAGGGCTGGCGGCCTTCGACCGGCACTCTGCACCGGTTCGACGTGCCCGGGGTCGACCGCGAGTTCGGCTGGCTCCACCGCTCGGGCCTGCGACTCGACTCCGGCGTGGTGGCGGGCTCGGTGGTGGGCGTGCACTACGACTCACTGCTCGCCAAGCTGATCGCCGTGGCGCCGACCCGGTCCGAAGCGGCCCGCGCTCTGTCGGGCGCGCTGGCCCGGGCCGAGCTGCACGGGGTGGCCACCAACCGGGACCTGCTGGTCCGGGTGCTGCGCAGCCCGGAGTTCGCGGCGGGCGAGATCGACACCGGTTTCCTGGACCGGCACCCGGAGGTCTTCGTGCCGCTGCTGCCTGCCGATCAGCTCCCGTTGACTGCCCTCGCCGCCGCGCTGGCCGGTGCCGCCCAGCGCCGGGCGACGGCGCCGGTGCTGGGCGGGCTCCCGTCGGGCTGGCGCAACGTGCCCGCTGTCCCCCAGGTCACCCGCTTCGCCGGCCCGGACGGCGACGAGATCGAGGTTCGCTACCGGTTGGACCGGACCGGCGGGCTCGCCGACTGGTCCAGCACGTCGACGGCTGCGGTCGAGGGCTCTTCCGACCAGCCGACAGCGACCGGCCCAGCGGGTGCGCTCACCGTGGCGCTTGTCGAGGCCGCCCCGGGCCGGGTGGTGCTCGACGTCGGTGGGGTGCGGCGCGCGTACCGCGTACACCGGGTGGGGTCGGCGGTGTTCGTGGACGGCCCGGACGGGGCGGCGAGCCTCACCGAGCTGCCACGTTTCCCACTGCCCACCGCGGAGCTGGCGGCCGGGTCGCTGCTCGCGCCGCTGCCTGGCTCGGTGGCCCGGGTGCACGTCGAGGTCGGCCAGCAGGTCGCGGCCGGCGACCTGCTGCTCACCCTGGAAGCGATGAAGCTGGAACATCCGGTGCTCGCCCCGGCCGACGGCGTGGTCGCCGCACTGCCGGCGCCGGCCGGCGGTCAGGTGCGCACCGGCGCGGTGCTGGCCGTCATCGAGAGCTGAAGAGGAGACCCCCGATGACCTTCGACCTCACCCCCGAGCAGGATCAGCTGCGCGACGCCGTGCGGGCGTTGGGCCGCCGCTATGGTCACGGTTACTTCGTCGAGAAGGCCAAGGCCGGCGAGCACACCACCGAACTCTGGGCGGAGGCCGGACGGCTCGGCTACCTGGGGGTCAACATCCCCACGGAGTACGGCGGCGGGGGCGGCGGCATCACCGAGCTGGCCATCGTCTGTGAGGAGCTGGCGGCCGCAGGCTGCCCGCTGCTGCTGCTGGTGGTCTCCCCCGCGATCGCGGCCACCGTGCTCAACCGGCATGGCACCGAGGAGCAGCGCAAGCGCCACCTGCCCGGCCTCGCCGACGGCTCCCAGAAGATCGTCTTCGCGATCACCGAGCCGGAGGCCGGTTCCAACTTCCACCGGCTGGGCACGGTCGCCCGCCGCGACGGCGACGGTTGGCTGCTCTCCGGCCGCAAGTGCTACATCTCCGGAGTCGACGAAGCCGGACACGTGCTGGTGGTGGCACGCACCGAAGATTCCTCCACCGGGAAGCTGAAGCCGGCGCTGTTCCTGGTGCCGACCGACGCGGCGGGGCTGACCAGGTCCAAGCTGGACATGGAGATCGTGTCTCCGGAGAACCAGTTCCTGCTCTACCTGGACGACGTGCGACTCCCCGCCGACGCGCTGCTCGGTGAGTCGCTGGACGCCGGCCTGCCGGCGCTCTTCGCCGGGCTCAACCCGGAACGGATCACGGTGGCCGCGATGGGTGCCGGCACCGGCCGGTACGCCATCGAGCGGGCCAGCGAGTACACCGCCACGCGCAAGGTCTGGGGTGGCCGGAGCATCGGCTCGCACCAGGGCGTGTCACATCCGCTGGCACACGCTGCGGTGCAGGTGGAACTGGCCCGCCTCATGATCCAGAAGGCCGCCACCCTGTACGACGCAGGCCGCGACCTCGAGGCCGGGGTGGCCGGCAACATGGCCAAGTACGCGGCCGGGGAGGCAGCCGCGCTGGCCGTGGACACCGCCGTCCAGGTGCTCGGCGGGGCCGGCATGACCACCGAGTACGGGGTGGCGACCCTGCTCGGCGCCGTCCGGGCGGGCCGGATCGCCCCGGTCAGTCGAGAGATGATCCTCAACTTCGTAGCCCAGCACGTCCTCGGCCAGGACAAGTCGTACTGAGACCTGCCGAGTGCTGAGACTGACCCGACGGCTGGGGCGGGAAGGCATCATCTCTCGCCCCCTTTGCTCTGCTTCAACCCAGGCAACACTTCCGCCTCGCGAGTGTTGCGTGGGTTGAAGCAGAGCAAAGCTTGAGCAGGGCACCCGAGACGGTGCACCGCAACATCGGCGATGCCGTGTCGATCACCTGCTACGCGCCCTGCGGGTCCGGCTGCTCCCGACTGTGCAGGATGGCCACGGCCACCGCGAAGAGCAACGCGGGCACCAGCGCCAACGTCGACCATTGCGCCCAGGTGAGCGCACCGAGGACACCGTCGTTGGTGGATCGCTCGAAGATCGCCCCTGTGGTCCCGAGCACCACTCGGGTCAGCAGCAGCGTGACACCCACCGGGACAAGCAGCGCGAGCAGGCGCCGCCGGAGCACCGCAGGCGTCGACAGGACAGCAAGAGCAAAGAGCAGGTATCCCGCGGTCAGCAGAATCGCCTCGATCTGGCCGACGCCGACGGTGAATATCCAGGTGCCTCGAACGGGTTCCGTCCGGAGATCAGCTGACGTGACGGTGGCGATGGTCGGAGCGGCGACGCTGACCAGCGTGGCAGTTGCCAGCAGACCGAGCCGCCAGGGTGCGACGACAGCGCGGGCCGAGCGGGGAGCGCGAATGGCGAGCGCCACGGGGACCATCGCGGCAAGCACGGCGGGCCAGAGATTGAACACCGTGGAATATTGGCCATAATCCTGAGCGACACGTACCACCTCGAAGGCCGCAGCGCAGACGGCGATCGCGGCTGCTGACCGGCTCCACCCCAAGGCGGCCAACATCGCCACGATGAGCCACACCACCGACACGAGCCAAACCGGCCACGAGACGACCTCCTGACCGAGCCCTTCGGGATAGCCGTCCGCTAGCAGGGCCAGGTGCAGCACTGGAAGGCGCGCAGCGCGCGCGAACAACACAAGCGCGGCGATCAGGCCCAGCACCTGCGCCGCTTCCCGCCAGGCGTCGACCGAGAATCGAGCGCCAACCTGACGTACGTGCGCACGAAACGCCCCGCCGAGCAGGGCGAGCACGTCTCGTCGGGCGGGTCGGCGCTGGCCCGGCGTCGCGTCGTCCAGCAACACCCCGATCATCTCGTCCTCGTACTGCCGTCGGTACGCACGGGGATAGCACGCCAACAGCCACCGGTAAGCCTGGTCCAACGTCATGCCGCACCGCCTTCGAAGATGAGGCCGGCACGGCGCAGTCGCACGCTCGCCGCGTCGGCGTTGCTCCGCAGCCGCGCCGACTCCTCGGCCAGGCGCTGCACTCCGGAGGCGGTGAGTCGGTAGTACCTGCGCAACCTGGACTGCACCTGCTCCTCGCGCTCAATGTCGATGAGGCCCTCGGTACGTAGCCGGTCCAGGGCTGCGTAGAGGGTGCCAGCGCGCAGGTCGACGCGCCCGTCGGAGATCCGGCGGACCTCGTCGAGGACGGCGTAGCCGTGCCGAGGGGCCTCGACGAGCGCGGTGAGAATCAGATAGGTCGACTCTTGCATGGAAGCCTTCGTCACCACCGCAGCATATACCGTCCGACTGTATATACGGGTGCTGAGCACGCGGTTCGCACGAGGATTCGCATTGACCCGGTTGGAATACTGGGCGGGTGCCCAGCGATGTCGAGTTCGAGCGGGTCGTGGAGCAGCTTTACGCCGCTTTCGCCCACCACCCGATGCCCGCTGACATGGAAGCCTGCACGCACTGTGTGGACGCGGCCGTCGTGGCACTCTTCGCCCGCACCCCGCTGCGGAAGCTGACCGTGGACCAACTCGATGCCTACCTGTCGAACCGGGGCACGTGGGGGGACGGGACGGAGGTACCGCACCTGCTGCCCCGGCTGTTCGAGGCGTTCGCCAATGGCGAGATACAGCACCGGCACCCGGAAGCCGTCGTCGACCGGATGTCGGACCAGTGGCAGGACTGGCCGGCCGCCGAGCGAGCCGCCGTCGAGCGGTTCCTCCGCTGCTGGTGGCGCCAGACCCTCGTGGAGTTTCCGTCCGCCACCTCGGCCTGGGATCTGCTGGAGGCGGTCGCGGGGCTGGCGGTCGACCTCGGGCCGTACCTGGCCGAGTTCGCGGCCATTCCGGGCGAGCCCACCGCGCGGCACCTGGCCGGTGTCGTCGGTGGCTGGTCGTACCACGGCCCCCTGCCCGACGGGGCACAGGAGTCGATGCGACGCTGGATGGCCAGCGCGACGCCGACCGACGTGCTGTGGACCGCCGCAATCAACTCGACCAACCCGCAGGTCGCCGACGAGCTGGCCGAGGCCGCCGAGTCGGCATTACGCCCACCGTACTGATCGGACCGGCTGGCAGCGCGTGCTCAGCCGGGGTTCCGGCAGGCCGCATCGATGCGGTGGACTGGGCGAACTCGGCGGCCCATGCCCTCCAGCAGCGAGTCCTCGACGTGGAAATCGTGGATACGCAACTGGCGCCGGGGCAGTTCCTCCTCGCTCGGGCAGAGCACCTGCGCGCGGACCAGCTCGACCGGCACGTACCGCACGCCACCCTGCTCCTGCAGGATCACCATGTTGACATCGTCCGTGGTGATCACATGGCCGCGCACTTCCTCGGCAGGTCCGTTCTCCGCACCCACGGTCGTGACGGTCAACGGCAGCACCGGTGTGCTGATCACCGGCACCGCGGCCCAGGCCAGCGTGGCCAGCATCGCCACCTCGGTCACCGATGCCAGCGGCCGGATCACCACGCCGGGCAGCGGCCCTGCGACGAAGAGGGCCAACAGCGGCGGCGCCGCGAGAAGCGCCAGCACCAACAGGTCACCCTGCTTCGCGGTGTCACGCAGCGTGGGCAGCAGCAGCCAGCCGTACCCGGCGAGCAGCGCGACGATCATGAGCAGCCGTGGCACCACCTGTTCGTGCAGCCGCGCGGGACGGAGCTGGAATGCGGCCACGAACGCCGGCAGCAGCAGCGGCAGGTAGAGCAGCGGCCAGGTGAGCAGGGCGAGCAGGAAACTGGCCAGCACCACCCAGGCCGGGGTGATGTCGGCCCAGCGGGCGAAGAGCGGACGACGGCGGGTGCCCAGCGGCAACCGGTCCACACTGACCGCCAGCACGGCACCGAGCGCGAAGACGGCGACCAGACCGGTGGAGAGCAGCCGGGCGGCGGTGGTCAGGAAACCCGCGAGCAGGTTGACCGGCCCGACGTTCGCGACCAACAGCAACGTGGTCTGGAGTTCGCCGCCCGCCTCCACACCGAGCCGAAGTACCGAGAAGATCGCCGGTACGCCCACCAGCGCGGTCCAGAACGACTGGCTGGCCCGGGCGCGCCGCTCCGCCGGGTCCCACCGCACCCGCACCGGCCCGTCGTCGGCGACGACCGGTTCGGCGGGTGCGGCGACCGGCACGCCCGCCGGCCAGACGATGGCGTCCGTCCCGGCACCGAGCGGACTGTCGACACCCGGCTCGGTGGCGGTGTCGTGCGGCGTGGACGCCCGTGGCGGCGGGACCGGGCCGTCGGCGCCGCCGGTGGCGGTCGACGCCGTGGTCACCGCCGGGGAGCCTTGTCGTCGAAGTCGACAAGCTTCGGCACCTCCAGCGGCTGCGGCTGGCGCTTCTCCGCCCGCAGCCATGGACCCAACGTCCGGTTGTACGCCGTCTGCCAAGGGGTCGCCTGCCCGTCCCGGCCCTGCTCGTAGCTCTTCTGCAGGAAGAACGCGACCAGGTCGCGCAGCGCGGGATCACCGATCGGCACGCCGATGCCCAGCAGTTCGCTGGTGCCGAACGGCATGTCCACGATCTCGAACTCCTTGGGGAAGCTGGCCAGGAAGCCGGCGAGGATCGACTCGTCGGAGCTGACCGCGTCGTACCGGCCCTTCCGGATGCCGTCGACGCAATCGCCGACGTCCTTCACCACGAACGTCTTGACCTGGTGCTTCTCCAGCTCGGCCTCGGTGGTGGAGCCACCGCTCGTGCAGACCTTGTAGGCCGGGTCGCGCAGGTCCTCAATGGTGCGGATCTTGTCCTTGAGCCGGCTCGACACCATCACCTCCTGGGTGGTGACGAAGTACGGCCCGGCGAAGCTGACAAGCTTCTTGCGCTCCTCGGTCATGGAGAAGCTGGACACCACCAGGTCAACCGTGCCGCCCTGCAGCGCCGGGATCCGATCCTCGGTGGCCACCGAGACGAACTCCAGCCGCTGGTCCCCCTCGTAGCCGAGGGAGGCGGCGACGTACCGACCGATCTCGACGTCGAAGCCGACATGCTGGCCGTTGCGGAGCTCACCCATCAGCGGCTCGTTGGTGGCGACACCGATGCGCAGCTTCGACTGCCCGTAAATGTGTGTCTCGCGCATCTTCTCCTGCACCGACGACAGTTCCGGTTCCTGCCGACTGTCGCAGCCGGCTGCGGCGGCCAGGGTGAGGGTGAGGGCGACCGCCAGGGCCGATGCGACCGAGCGGAGCCGGGACCGGGAGCTGCGTACATTCATGGGAAACCTCGCTGACGCACCAGCCTGCAGAACACTGAGAGTAGCGACTTCGGTCCACTCCGCGGTGACACCGACCGGGCACGTCGAACGGACCGGTCGACCGGCGAGGCGACCTGCTCTGCGGTTGACAGCCGCCGATGTCACGACATGCTGGACAGGTGATTCGATTGTCCAGGCCCGATGCGCGGACGGTGGCGGTGCTCGCTGCGCTGGGAGCCCTCGCGCCGCTGGTCATGCTGGTCCTATGGCGCCGACAGGACCTGCTCGGCGTGGTTCTCGCGCTGCTCTGTGTCCTGCTGACCATGGTCGCCGGGGTCGCCTTCTCCGCCGCCCGTCAGGTCGACGACCCGGAGCCGATGGACCGGTCGGCGACCGGCGGGCCGTCCGAGCTGATGCCGTACGGGATCGACGCGGACACCCTCGACGCCCTGGACAGTCGGGACGCGTTGCGTGCGGTGCGTGACCGGCGGCGCGGGTCGGACGGGCTCAGCGGCCGGTGAGGGTGGGCGCGGCGAGCGCGTCCACGCCCCGCCCGGCCAGGCACCGGTAGGCCCGGTCGATGCTGCCGTCGACCGGGGGCAGCACCTCCAGGTGCCAGCCGCTCGGCTCGGCGATCCCGGTGGTCAACTGGAACGTCGTGGCGCTGCACACCTGCCGCACCGGCTGGGCGGCGATCACCTCGTCGTAGTCGGCGCCGACCAATGGCACCGGCAGGATGCCCTCGGCGTACGCCTCCCAGGTGTGCCGGCCAGCGCAGGACAACCGAGCCGCCTCGGCGCGGCTGCCACGGATCCGCATCGGGCCGAAGCATTCCAGCTCAGGCAGGCACCGGGCACCCTCGGGCAGTTCGGCGGGCCCACCAGCGCCGGTTACGCAGCCGGGCAGCGGCCCGGTCGCCGGTGCGGCGATCTGGGTGACCGACGGGTTCGGAGCGGGCGGTGCTGCCCGGTCGGCGATCCAGGCCCCGGCGGTGGCGGAGGCGGCGAGCGCGAGCACCCCGGCACCGCCGTAGAACCAGCGCCGCCAGCGCCGGCCACCGGGAATCACCTGCTGGGTGTCCTCGATGGGCGGCCGGGGCACCGGCTGGCTGGCCGCGTACGGGCCGGTGGGGGTTGCGCCGCCGCTGACCGGCGGGCCGAGTGGCAGGCTGGCGAGCAGGTCGTGCAGTTCGAGGGCGGAGGGGCGCTCGGCCGGGTCGTTGGCCATGCCGGTGCGCAGTATGTCGATCAGCTCGTCCGGCACGCCGGGCAGGCCCGGGAGCGGCTGGTTGAACATCTCCAGCACGGTGACCAGGCTGGGGTTGCGCTCGGACTGCCAGCGTGGCGGTCGACCGTGCATCAGGGCGTAGAGGGTGGCGCAGAGCGCGTACACGTCGACGGCCGGCGACGGCGGGCTGTGGCTGAACATCTCCGGCGGCGCGTACGCCGGGGTGAGCACTTCCAGGGTGACCGAGGCGTCCCGGTGCTCGGCGAGCACGGCCAGCCCGAAGTCGGCGAGCACCGCCGAGTTGAAGCCCGAGTGGAGGATGTTTGCCGGTTTCACGTCCCGGTGTAGCACCCCGGCCGCGTGCGAGTGGGCCAGCGCATCGGCGATCTTGATGCCGAGGTCACGGGCCTCCACCGGGCCCAGCGGCGAGGTCCGCATCCGTTCGGCGTACGAGCCGTCACAGAGTTCCATGATCAGGTAGGGGTGCTGATCGACGGTGACCCCGACGTCGAAGAGGTCCACCACGTGCGGGTGCGACGACATCCGGCCGGCGGCCCGTGCCTCGCGCAGGAAACGGGCCTGATCCCGCTCGCTGTCCAGCGTCCGGTTCTCTACCTTGACGGCGACCTCACGACCCACGGAGATCTGGGTGGCCTGGTAGACGGTCGCGTACCCGCCCCGGGCAAAGACCCGCAAATCAGTCAGACCAGGCACAATCGGCACCGGCAGGCCGCCGGTCGGGGTGTCGGTCACCGCTCGAAAATACCCAACCCGGCCAGCGGCTCAGCGCGCCGCATCCGCCGGAGCGGCACCGGCCGGGCCGGTACCCTCCTCGGCGAGTGCAGCCGCCTCGACACCTTCGGACATGACGACTTCGCCGGCCGGCGCACCCCGGCGGGCATCCAGTCGCAGGCCCACGGCGGTGGCCAAGGCCCCCAGCCCTTCCCAGGCCGCCACGCCGAAGAACCGGTCAGGAGTGATGTCGGCCAGCACGGCGATAGTGAACACGGTGAACGTGACCAGCCGGAAGACCACAGTGAACCGGTAGAACGCCCGCCACTCGGTGACCGTGGCAAGCAGGTAGTAGACGCCCATGTTGAACGCCGCCATCGAGGACGCCACCAGGAACGTGCCGGTGTAGTCACCGACCGCACGCGTCGCCGGCACCTCGAACCCGAGCATGCGCAACTGCGCCTCCGGCCAGAGCAGCCCAACTGCGCCCATCACCAGCGCCAACACGCCGAAGACCGCGATGGTCCAGCCCGCGATGGAACGCGGCAGCTTCATGAAGGGCCTCCCCAGGCACGGCGACGGTCACCACTATGGACCAGCACACGGTGGTGACACGCTAGCCCGTCACCCCAACAACCACATCCCCAGAACCGACAAAACCCGCCCCACCCCCAACAGGTCGATCAAGAAGTTCGGTCACCGGAGACCGAATTCCTGACGCAAACCTCTTGATCAACTCGGCGGGGCGAGGAGGGCCAGGCGGGCGCGTAGTGCATCAGCCGCCTCGCGTTCGCTGCGCTGCTCGGTCGCGTACGCCAGGCGGACCGCCTCGTCCGCGGACGACAACGCCTCCGTCGGCTGACCGCACGCGGCGAGCGCCTCGGCCAGCACGCTGGCGGCGAGCACCTGACTGCGCACGTCCTCGGCCGGCGCCGTCACCGCCCGACGGGCCCAGTCCAACGCCTGCTCGCGCTGACCATGGGCGAGCAACGACGACGCGTACTGGGCCATCGTCTGGCGGCGGGAGAAGAGCAGCGAAGGTGCGCTCGCGGCGACCGTGGCCACCGGGGCGAGCAGCCCGACCGCGGTCGCCGAGTCACCTGCGCCCAGGCGCGCCGTCGCCAACAACACCCGGGGTGCCACCTGAGCGGGGGCCTGCGGATTGTGTGGCTCCACGGTGGTCAGCACCGCGCGGGCGACCCGCTCGGCCGTCTCGCAGTCACCCATGTCCATCGCGACGAAGCCACGCAGGGTGCCGGCCATCCCGGTGAGCAGCGGGTGGGAGGTGCGCTCCGCGTACGCCAAGGCGTCGGTGAGCAGGTCCGCCGCGTGCTCCGGCTCGCCCAGCCCGCGCGCCACCACCGCGCGGACCACAAGCGCGAACCCGCGCCCCCAGTCGTCGGAGACGGCGGCGAACTCCCGGTACGCCCTCCGGGCCTCCCGGTCCGCCTCGGCCAGGTCACCCAGCTCGGCGGTGGCGAACGCCGCCACCGCGCGCAGCGTGCCCACCGCCCACGCCTCACCGACCCGCTCGCCGAAGGGCAGGAACACCTGCGCCATCCGACAAGCCTCGCGCAGTCGGCCGGCGAGCAGCCGGGCGAATGCCGTGGTGCCGCGCAGCCAGGCCCGCCCGTACGGGTCCTTCAGCTCGGCGAAGAGCCGGGCGGCCCGGCCGAGCACCGCGTCGGTGCCGGCGAAGTCACCCCGGGTGGTGGTCACCCAGGCCAGGTTCTGTAGAGACCAGGCCTGCCCGCGCCGGTCCTGTGCACCGAGGCTGACCTGGTACGCGGCAGCCAACCGGCTGCTCGCCTGACTCAGCCGCCCCGCCACGAAGTCGGCCATGCCGAGCCGGCGCATCGCCGTGGCGCGCTGCACTGCCAGCCCACCCGCCGTGGCCACCTGCAACGCCTCCTGCCAGGCAGTCATCGCCCGGCCCTGATCCCCGAGAGTCTCCTGGGCCTGCCCCGCGAGCAGCAGGGCGTTGACCCGGGTAGCCTCGTCCCCCGCGTTCGCGGCGATCTTCTCGGCGTACGCCAGCGCGTCGACGACGCGACCGACCTGGAGCAGCGCCCGTGCGTGCACCACCCGATCGGCCGCCGGCACCCCGTCGCGGGCCAGCTCGGTGGCGCGCTCGGCGTACTCCGCTGCCAGCACCGGCTCACCGGCGGACAGCGACCGGCGGGCGGCCCGGCCGAGCGCGGCGACGCCGAGCGGGACCACCGCCCGGGCTGGTGCGTCCGGACGCAGCTTCACCGCGTCGGCGAGCTTGGCGGCCCGCTCGACGTGCATCGCCACGAAGTCGTCCCGGGCGTCATCGCTGAACCCGCCCGGCGCTCCTGCGGTCTCGTCCACAGGTGCCGCCCAGCGGGCCAACGCGGCGTGCCGCTCGGCCAGCTCCGCTTTGCTCACCCCGGCGTACGCGGCCTCCCGCATCAGCGGGGTCGCGAACGAGAAACCGGTCCGGGAGCGGTGCAGCATCCGGCGTTGCAGCAGCTCCTCGATGGCCCGGTCGAGCTCCACGGCGACCACGGCCGATGGCCGACCATCGTGGCCGGCACGCTGCTCACGCATCGCCTCCAGCGCACCGGTCGGCACCGTGTCACCGATCACCGCGGCATCGCGCAGCACCGAACGGGCGTCCGGTGGCAGCGCGTCGATCCGGGCAGCGAGCACGGCGGCGAGGTCCCGGGAGAGCAGCCGGCTGCCCAGCGAACCAGGCACCAACCGCCAGCCGGCCGACGCGCTCTGGTCCCGCTCGCCGGATCCGGGCCGCTCCCCCGCGGCGCGGACACCGCGCTCTGACTCCGTAGCGCCGACACCGCGCGCCGACTCCGTAGCGCGGACACCGCGCGCTGATTCCGTGGTGAGCGCCCCGCGCTCGATGAGCAGAGTGACCAGCTCGGCCAGGTAGAAAGGATTGCCCTGAGCGGTGGCGAGCAGCCGGTCGGCGTCGGCCTGCGGCAACTTGCCGCCGCCGAGGTAGCTCGTGAGCAGCCGCGCCGCGTCGGCACCCCGCAGCGGCGGCAGGGAGTGCACCTCGGCGTCCGCGACCCGGGTCAGCGCGCCAGCGGTACGCACCAACTCGGGGCGGCCGAGCAGCAGCACCAGCACCGGGCCGGTGAGCCTGGACAGGGCCAGTCCGAGGGCACGGATCGTCTCGGCGGTGGCGTCGTGCAGGTCGTCCACCACGATCACCAGCGGCGCCTCCGAGGCGAGCCCACTGAGCAGGTCGGCGACCGCGTTCGGCACCACCTCGGCATCCGGAGCCGGGGTGCCCGACCCGCTCCACTCGCCGGTGTCGGTGCCGCCGTGCGCCGGCAGTTCGGCGTAGCCGAGCAGGGCGAGCAGCTGCTCGGTGGCGATCGGCGCGGTCTCGCCGCCGGCACGGGCGAGCCGCTGCCCGAGCCGCCGCAGCCTCTCCTCCACCGCCGGGCGGGTCAGCGCGGTGGCGGCATCACTGGGCAGGCCGACGGCGGCACGCACCAGGTCGGCGAGGGGCGCAAGCCGGCGCCGCTCACCGAACGCGGCGCAGCGCACCGAGAGCACCCGGGCACCGGTGTGCGCCGCGTACCGACCAGCACCCACGTCGTACCCGGCGGCCAGGCGCTCCACCTCAGCGGCGAACCGGGACTTGCCGATGCCCGCCTCGGCGGTCATCAGCAGCACCCTCGGGTCACCTTGGTCGATCACCTCGGCGAGCCGGCCGGCGATCCGGCCGATCTCCGTCTCCCGGCCCACGTACGGCGCCTCGTCGCCGAGCCCCGAGCGGGTGCCTGGCGCGTCCAGCAGACCCAGCAGCTCGTACGCCTCGACCGGCTCACGCTTGCCCTTGAGTCGCAGCGGGCGCAGCGCCCGCCAAGAGGACACGTGCCGGGTGGCGGCAGCGGTGCGCCCCCCGGCGTAGACCGCGCCGACCGCGGCGGCGTCGGCCAGCCGGGCGGCAGTGTTCACCGTGTCGCCGATGACCGTGTATTCGATGGCGGCCTGGATGCCCGCGATGACGTCGCCGGTGTTCAGCCCGACCCGCAGCCCGAGCGGCGCGCCACCGCCCCGCTCGTCGTCGAGCACCCGACGGACGGCCCGCTGCATGGACAGAGCGGCCCGGACAGCGCGTTCGGCGTCGTCCTCGTGCGCTACCGGCGCACCGAAGACCGCCATGATCCCGTCACCGGTCAACTTGTCGACGTGCCCGCCGAAGGTCTTCACCGCACCGGCGAGGGCGGCGAGCACCCGGTCGGTGACCGCGCCGACGCGCTCCGGGTCGAGATCCTCCGACCAGGAGGTGAACTCGGAGAGGTCGCCGAAGAGCACGGTGACAACCCGGCGCTCGGCCGCCGGCAACGTGGCGGCGGCCGGCAGCGCGGCACCGCAGTTGTGGCAGAACCGTGCACCGGGAACGGCGACGGTTCCACACACGGGGCAGGTCACATGTGCTCCAACCCACTGACCCCGGCCTCAGATTCCCCGGTGCCGACACCCAGATACTCCAACTGCGCCCGGACCGACCATTCAGCCGCCCACCAGAGCGAGCGGTCCACGTCCGCGTAGACCGCCGCCACCACGTCGGCGGGCGTGTGAGCGCCGGCGGCGACCGCCGCCCGGACCTGGTCGAGCCGGGCCCGCCGGTGGGCGAGGTAGAACTCGGCGGCGGCGGCGCAGTCGGCCAGCGCCGGGCCGTGCCCGGGCAGCGCCGGAATCCCCCGGTACGCGGACAGCAGCTCCAGGCTGGTCAGGTAGTCACCAAGGTGCCCGTCCGGGTGGGCGACCACGGTGGTGCCCCGGCCGAGGATGGTGTCACCGGTGAGCACCACCCGCTCGTCGCCGTGCTCGACGAGGAAGCAGACCGAGTCGGCGGTATGCCCCGGAGTGTCCAGCAGACGGATCTCCAGGCCGAAACCACCGAAGTGCTCACCTGGTTGGGTCAGCGGCGCACCGCCGATGGTGTGCGCCGGGTCGACGGCGAGGACGTGCACACCGCCGAGCAGCCCACTCAGCCGGGCCGCGCCCTCGGTGTGGTCGGGGTGACCGTGGGTGATCAGGATCAGGCCGATGGGGCCATGCTCAGCGATCCGGGTCAGGTGCCCCTCGTCCGCCGGCCCCGGGTCGATCACGACGCCGGACTCGGCGGTCGGGACCCGCAGCACCCAGGTGTTGGTGCCGTCGAGGGTCATCGGCCCCGGGTTCGGCGCACGCAGCAATGTCACCCAGGTCGGCAACTCGTCGGCGAGCGCCGCCGCCGGCGCCGTCACGTGCCCGCTCATGGCTGCGATCGTACGACCCCGCCCGCCACACCCCACGATCTTGCCCACTGAACCCGGAGGAAGGGCCCCTTGCTATGCGTCATGTACGCGAAGGGGCCCTTCCCTGACGGGCTGCGATCGCGGTGGCGACGCGTCAGGCGACCTCGACGATCAGTTCGATCTCCACCGGGGCGTCGAGGGGCAACTCGGCCACCCCTACGGCGCTGCGGGCGTGGCGGCCCGCCTCTCCGAAGACGATGCCGAAGAGGTCGGAGGCACCGTTGATCACTGCGGGCTGACCGGTGAAGCCGGGCGCGGAGGCCACGAAACCGGTCACCTTGACCACCTTGACCACGTTCTCCAAGCCGACCAGCGAGTCGACCGCGGCCAACGCGTTGAGCGCGCACCGCTGGGCCAGATCCTTCGCCTGATCGGCGGAGATCCCGGCGCCGACCTTGCCGGTCGCGAGCAGCTTGCCCTCGGCGATCGGCAGCTGGCCGGAAACGTACACGTGCTGCCCGGACTGCACGGCCGGCACGTAGCTGGCCACCGGCGGCACGACCTCGGGCAGTTCGAACCCCAGCTCGGCAAGCTTCGCGTGCGGACCGTTGCTCACAGCATCACCCCGATGTTCGCGACTGCGGAGCTCCGCTTCGCTGCACTCCTCGCGCTCACGGCACCCCTGATGTTCGCGACCGCGGAGCTCCGCTTCGCTGCACTCCTCGCGCTCACGGCACCCCTGATGTTCGCGACTGCGGGGCTCCGCTTCGCTGCACTCCTCGCGCTCGCGGCACCCCTGATGTTCGCGACTGCGGGGCTCCGCTTCGCTGCACTCCTCGCGCTCACGCCTTGGGTCGCTTCAGGTAGGCGACCAGCTGGTCCGGGTTTGGCCCGGGGACCACTGCGACGAGCTCCCACCCGTCCTCGCCCCAGTTGTCGAGGATCTGCTTGGTCGCGTGGACCAGCAGCGGGACCGTGGAGTATTCCCACTTCTGCATCGCTGAAGGGCTCCCTCTCGGTGCGGAATTGTTCGAGGGACAGCCTACGGTCCGTTGGCCGGGCGAGGCGCGGGACGCTGCTCCGGCGCGGCCGGCACCTCACCGCAGTGCCCTTCGTGCTCGTACCCCTGCGGGCAGCGGGACTTGTCGGGCAGCAGCAGGTCGCAGAAGACCCGGTGCCGGTTGTTCTGGTCGTCGGCATTGGACACGGTGGTCTCGCCGGCATCCAGCTCGGGTAGGAAGCCCAGGGACACCGCGACCCGGCCAGCCAGCACGGTCGCCGCCGCCAGATTCGGCACCCGGATCGGCAGGTGGATGACGAACCCTGGCTCGTCGTCGTCGCGGGTTCGTTCGGCGGGGTGACTCGGCGCCCGAGCCACCTCCGCCTGCTCTGGCATTCGGCGGTACGACCGTTCGTTTATCGACTGGCTGCCGACCTGCCCGCCGGCCTCGAACAAGGAGCCGGGCCGGCGCGGCCGGTCGTTGGTCGGGAACTGGGTGCGAGGGATGTTGTCCGCGTCGCGCATGCACTGCCTCCGGTCGTACCGCTCGGATCACGCTTCCGGCCCGGACCCTTTCATCCGTTCCGGCCCCCGCGCCGGGACGAAAGGTAGGTCCGTGGCCGCAGTCGCGACAACAAGACGCGCACGATTGGTCACCTGCAGTCACATATGCGACACATCGCGGGTAGAGAATCCGATGGCGGTTCGTATGCGGGTCCCGCCGGACGGATCGGTGGACAGCACGGCGCGGCAGGGGCGACACCGATGCGGTCATCGACCGCTACCCTTCCGGTCGGACGGTCGCGCAGCGCCCGGCAGCCCGCTCGATCACGCTCGACGCCAGGGGTGGCGGCGGGCGCCGCACCCCCGGGGGAAAGACGATGACCCAACCGCCCAGCGGCGACCAGGCCGGCCCACCCGCCCTTCCACCGGCCCAGCCGACTCAGCCGGCCCAGCCGACTCAGCCGGCCCAGCCGAGTCAGCCGGACCCCGCCGGCCAGCCCAGCGCTTCGACCGTTCCCGCCCAGCCGGCCCCCGCCGCGCCGTCCGGGCAGCTCGCGCTCCCCGCGCCGTCCGGGCAGCTCGCGCTCCCCGCGCCGTCCGCCCCGGCGGCGCTCCCCGCCCAGCCGACCGTCCCCTTCCAGCCGGCTTTCCCTGGGCCGACCAGCGGGGCTGGCGCTTCCGGCGCGCCGGGTGACTTCATTGCCGCGGCACCGACGCAACCAGGCACCCCGGACCCCTCGCTGATCCCGCCACCCCCGCCGGGATACCCGCCTTACCCGGGCGCGGAAGAGCCGAAGAAGAAGCGCGGCCTGCTGATCGCGGCGATCGCACTGGTCGTGATCATGGTGCTCTGTGTGGGCGGCGGTGTGGTGGCGTTCCTGACCCTGCGCAATGCCGAGACCGGCGAGGGTGCCAAGGAGCCTGCGGTCGCCGTGGACGAGTTCCTGACCGCGGTCTACAAGGAGCGCGACGCGACCAAGGCGGCCAGCCGCGTGTGCGCTGCCTCCCGCGACGACGGAAAGATCGCCGCAAAGGTCGCCGAGGTGCAGAAATACGCCTCGGCGTACCAGAACCCGCGCTTCCGGTGGACCACCCCGAAGGTGGACAACCAGACCGGGGAACGGGCCACCGTCTCCACCCGGGTCACCATGACCACCTCGGACGAGAAGGTGTCCGACCAGGACCTGCGCTTCACTGTGGTGCAGAAGACGGGTTGGTGGGTCTGCGAGGTCGCCTGACCACGTGGCGTGGATAGGCTCGACGGGTGTGTGCAGCTGAGCGGCCGGTCGACCCGGCCGGTACCGGATGGTCCGCCCGCCTCCACGTGGTGACCGGCAAGGGCGGCACCGGCAAGACCAGCGTGGCGGCGGCCCTGGCCCTCGCGCTCGCCGCAGGTGGCAGACGCACCCTGCTGGTCGAGGTCGAGGGGCGGCAGGGCATCGCCCAACTCTTCGGCATCGACCCGCTGCCCTACGAGGAGCGACACCTCGCCGAGGCGCCGGACGGCGGTGAGGTGCGCGCCCTCGCGGTGGACGCCGAGGAGGCGCTGCTCGAATACCTCGACATGTTCTACAAGCTCGGGGCGGCGGGCCGGGCGCTACGCAAGCTCGGTGCCATCGATTTCGCCACCACCATCGCACCAGGTCTGCGGGACGTGCTGCTCACCGGCAAGGTGAAGGAGGCCACGACGCGCACCTCCGGGCAGCGGCGCGCGTACGACGCGGTGGTGCTGGACGCCCCGCCGACCGGGCGGATCGGTCGGTTCCTCAACGTGACGGCGGAAACGGCCCGGCTGGCCAAGGTTGGCCCGATCAAGACCCAGAGCGAGGGGGTAGCCGCGCTGTTGCGCTCCCCGATGACCGCGGTGCACGTGGTCACGCTGTTGGAGGAGATGCCGGTGCAGGAGACGGTGGATGCGATCGCCGACCTGACCTCGCTCGGCTTCGGCATTGGGAAGGTGATCGTCAACGGCACGCGACCCCCGCTGCCTGCCGGCCCGGCGATCACCGCCGGGGAGCTGAAGCGTGGGCTGGTCGCCGCCGGGCTGCCGGCCGATCGGGACACCGTGGCCGGATTGCACGATGAGGCGCGAGACCAGCTCATCCGACGCGAACTGGAGGATTCGCTCCGCGCCGACCTGGTGGAGTTGGGGCTGCCGATGATCGAGCTGCCGTTGCTGCCTGACGGGGTGGACCGGGCGGGGCTCGCGGCACTGGCCCAGGCCCTCGTCCGCGCCGATTGACTCACACCTGAGGTCAGCATCGGCGCGTGGACCCACGCGGCCCGATACGCTCGATTGGTGCCTTCCGAAGACGCGGCGCCGCAGCTGGACGTCGACCAGATCCTCGCCGACCCAGGCGTGCGGATCATCGTGTGCTGCGGTGCCGGCGGGGTGGGAAAGACGACCACGGCCGCGGCGCTGGCGTTGCGTGCCGCCGAACACCATGGCCGGCGCACGGTGGTGCTCACCATCGACCCGGCCCGCCGGCTGGCTCAGTCACTGGGCCTGACCGAGCTGGACAACACCCCTCGCCAGGTCAAGGGGATCGACGTCGAGAGCAGCGGCGGCGAGTTGCACGCCATGATGCTGGACATGAAGCGCACCTTCGACGACGTGGTGCTGCAGCACACCGACCCGACGAAGGCCGCCGAGATCTTCGCGAACCCGTTCTACCAGGCGATGAGCTCGACGTTCTCCGGCACGCAGGAATACATGGCGATGGAGAAGTTGGGCCAGCTGCACGCCCGGGGCGAATGGGACCTGATCGTGGTGGACACGCCGCCGTCCCGCTCGGCCCTGGATTTCCTGGACGCGCCGGCCCGGCTCTCCCGGTTCCTCGACGGCCGGATGCTGCGGCTGCTGCTGGCACCCGCGCGTAGCGGCGGGCGGAGCATGTTCAGCCTGGTCACGGCCTCGTTCGGGATGTTCTCGAAGGTGGTGCAGAAGGTGCTCGGCGCGCAACTGCTCACCGACCTGTCCGGCTTCGTCGCCGCACTGGACTCGATGTTCGGCGGTTTCCGGCAGCGCGCCGAACAGACGTACCGCATCCTGCAGGCGCGGGAGACGGCCTTCCTGCTGGTCGCGGCACCGGAGCCGGACGCGGTCCGGGAGGCCGCCTACTTCGCGGGCCGCTTGCGGGACGAGCGGATGCCGTTGGCTGGCCTTGTGCTCAACCGGGTGCACCGCCCGGCGGTGCCGGAGCTGGACGCCGAGCAGAGCCGGGTCGCCGCCGAGCGGTTGACCGAGCTGGGTGGGCATGAGGCCACCGCCGATGTGCTGCGGGCGCACGCGGCGCTGGCCCGTCAGGCGGTACGCGAACAGCAGGTCGCCGCGCGGTTCACCGAGGCGTTCCCGGCGGTGCCGGCGGTCTCGGTTACGGCGCAGCCCGCCGACGTCCACGACGTCGACGGGCTACGGACGATCGGCGTGGCGATCAGCCGGCCGTGACCGGCGTCAGGTGGCCGCACTGACGAGGATCTTGTCCTTGCCGGCCTTCTCCTTGCTGTTCTTCTTCATCGCAGCCTCGAACATCTTGCGCCAGCTCGTCACCTGCGGGTGTCGACGCAGCAGCGCCCGCCGTTCGCGTTCGGTCATGCCGCCCCACACACCGAACTCGATCCGGTTGTCCAGCGCGTCGGCCAGGCACTCGTACCGAACTGGGCAGCTCCGGCAGATCCGCTTCGCCACGTTCTGTTCGGCGCCCTGTACGAACAACGCGTCCGGGTCCCCGTTCTGACATGCCGCAAGCGACGGCCAGTCAGTGATCATGCCCATGTGTACACGTCCCCCCTTGCAGTACCTACCGACCTCGTCGATGCACGTCAGCCGGCAATTCCCCCCGATCGCCCGGCTCGCCTTCCCCAAGGCGGCGCGGACGACATGTGGCGCTGTTGCCGCCCCCATCATGCTCTGTAGTCGACTGATTACGCAACGTTGTCGGCGAAATCCATCATTCCGGACACTCCCGGCTTCCCGGGCCTTCGACCGCCGGTTACCCCGCCAAGGTCGGCGATAACGCTGCGCCGCCTCTCTGAATCGGAGGAGACTCACGCCAGGTCACACGCAACCAAGCACCGGGGGTCGTGCGTTTAGCACAACGAGGGCAGCGCGCGCAGGAAATGGGGAAAGAACACCCAGGCGCCCCTCGCTACCTATTCGCGTACCCTGTCGAGGTGAACTGGATGCGGAAACGTGACCACAATGTGCTGACCAACGCCGCATCGCTGCTCGTCTGTGGCCTGTTGGCTGGCGTGGTGGTCGCTGCGGCGGCCTTCCCCGCAGTGGCGATGTCCGGCTTGGCGGCCAAGGCCGGTGCCGAGACATTCGGCGCCCTGCCCACAGAGTTGACGGTGGCCCGCGCGCCGCAGATCAGCTACCTGCTGGCCTCGGACGGCAAGACGCCGCTCGCGACCATGTACGACGAGAACCGGCGCGACGTGAAGCTCGCCGATATCTCGCCGTACATGGTGAAGGCGATCATCGCCGCCGAGGACCATGACTTCTACAAGCACAACGGTGTCGACATCAACGGTGTCGCCCGCGCGTTCGTCAACAACCAGAGCGAAGGCGCCGGCCAGCAGGGCGCTTCGACGCTGACCATGCAGTACGTCCGGCTGGCCATCGCCTACTCGGCCACCCACCCGGCCGACGTTGTCGCGGCGACCGAGGACACCAGCGCCCGCAAGCTTCGCGAGATGCGGCTGGCCCTCCAGGTCGACAAGGAATTCTCCAAGGACGAGATCCTCACCCGTTATCTCAACCTCGCCTCGTTCGGCAACGGCGCGTACGGCATCTACGCCGCCAGCCAGGTCTACTTCGGTAAGCCGCCGAGCAAGCTCAAGATTGAGGAGGCGGCGCTGCTGGCCGGCATGGTCAAGGCACCCACGACGAACGACCCGACCACCGAGGCGGGTTACCCGAAGGCCGTGGAACGGCGCGACTACGTCATCGACAACATGGTCAAGACCAAGGCCATCACCCAGCAGGAGGCCGACGCGGCCAAGGCCGTCAAGCTGGTTCCGCTGGACAAGCGCACCCCCAACGGCTGCGTCGCCGCGAACGTCAACAGTTGGGGCTTCTTCTGCGACTACTTCTACCGCTGGTGGATGCAGCAGGAGACGTTCGGTTCGACCACGTACGACCGGGAGCGGCGGCTGAAGAGCGGCGGCTACACCGTCGTGACGTCGATCGACGTCCAGGCGCAGACGGGCGCGGACAAGGCAGTCCGCAAGGCCAAGAACGAAAACAGCAAGGAAGCCGCCATGGTCGCGGTGGTCGAGCCCGGCACTGGCCGGGTCCGGGCGCTCGCCGTCAACCGGCAGTTCAAGCTCGACGACCCGAAGAACCCGAAGAACAAGCTCTCCAGCGATCCGGCGAAGAAGAGGAAGAATATCCGGGGCAACTACCCGGCGACGGTCAACCCACTGCTGACCGGCGGCGACGGCATCGGCGGCTACCAGGCCGGCTCGACCTTCAAGATCTTCACGATCGTGGCGGCCCTGGAGAAGGGCATCCCGCTCAGCTACACGATCAACGCGCCGCAGAAGTTCACGTCGGAATACATCATCGACAGCAGCAGCGACGCGGCCTGCCCGGGCACCCACTTCTACTGCCCGACCAACTCGGGCGGTAAGCCCGGCGGCGTGCAGAACATGTGGACCGCGTTCTCCCAGTCGATCAACACCTACTTCGTTCCGCTACAGCAGCAGGTGGGTGCGGAGAACGTGGTCGACGCCGCCAAACGGGCCGGCATCCAGTTCCGTACCACCGAGGATCTCAACCTCAGTGGCACGAAGGAAGCCGCCCACCAGTGGGGCGCGTTCACCCTGGGCGTCTCGTCGACCACCCCACTGGACCTGGCCAACGCGTACGCCACCCTCGCGGCCGACGGTAAGTACTGCGAGCCGATCCCGGTGCAGGAGATCCGGGACCCGGAGGGCAACAAGCTCGACATTGCCAACCCGCGCTGCGAGAAGCGGTTCAGCACCGAGGTGGCCCGCGCCGCAGTGGACGCGGCCCGCTGCCCGGTCGGTGACAACTCCTCCACCAGCAAGTGCGGCAGCAGCCGCACTGCCGGCAACGTGCGCCGCGACGTCGGTGCGCCGGTGGCCGGCAAGTCCGGCACCACCGACTCGGAGAAGACCGCCGCCCTGGTCGCGATGACCAAGCAGTACGCGGTAGCTGGCATCATGGCCGACCCGGACTGGCCGCAGACCAACGTCAAGATGAAGCACGAGGAGGAGGACGGCATCAACCCGCCGGTCTGGCAGACGCTGCGGGACGCGATGAAGGGCAAGCCTGATATCAAGTTCGAGCCGCCGGGTCAGAAGATCTCCGAGGGCGACCAGCGCAGCATTCCTAGCGTGAAGTGCATTTCGGTGGAGCAGGCGAGGTCCCGGCTCAAGGCTGCCAGCTTCGAGCCAGTGGTTTCCAGCGTGAAGGTCGCCTCAACCTGCAAGGCGGGCGAGGCGGCAGGCACCAGCCCGAACGGGCGCACCATCGAGGGCGGTGTGGTCACCATCCAGGTCAGCACCGGTAGCGGCACCACGCCGGGCACCACCGGTACGACTCCCGACACCCCACGCAATCGACCCACCGGCCGCCCAGGCGGCTGAAACAGGCCCTAGCAGGACACAACGGGCGGGCACCCTCTGCGGGTGCCCGCCCGTCTGCGTCTCTCCGGACTACGGCTGGCCACCGCCGCTGACCTGGGCCGGTGATCGCACCGGCCGCCGGCGGGTCAGAGGCCGAGCTGTCGGCGTACCTCGGCGGCCACCCGACCACCCTCGGCCTTGCCCGCCACCGCGGCCTGGGCCGCCTTCATGGCCGGGCCCATCTGGGCCTTCTCGGTGAAACCCCCTGCGGCGAGCGCCCCCGACACCAGCTCGGCCAGCTCGGCGTCCGCGAGCTGCTTGGGCAGGTAGCGGTCCAAAACCTCACCCTCGGCGCTCTCCTTCGCGGCCTGCTCGGCGCGGCCGGCGTCGGCGAAGGCGGTGGCCGCCTCCCGACGCTTCTTGGCTTCCTTGGTCAACACCGCGAGCACCTCGTCATCGGTGAGCTCGCGCTTGGCCTTGCCGGCGACCTCGGCGGTGCCGACGGCGGCCAGGGCCATCCGCAGCGTGGAGGTGGTCAGCTCGTCGCGCGCCTTGAGCGCGGAACGCATGTCGGCAGTGAGGCGGTCCTTCAGCGTGCTCATGGACGGTCAAACTACCCTGAACGACATGCGAAAGCGCACACTATTCCGGCTCGCGGCCGGAACCGCCACGGTCGGCGCGGCCACCCTCGCGTACGCGTCCCTCATCGAGCGCAACATGTTCACCCTGCGGCGGTACGACGTGCCGGTGCTGCCGGTCGACGCGGAGCCACTGCGTGTGCTGCACTTGTCGGATCTGCACATGATGCCCGACCAGGCGCGCAAGCAGCGCTGGGTGGCGTCGCTGGCCGCCCTCGACCCCGACCTGGTGGTGGTGACCGGGGACAACATGGCGCACCCGGGCGCAGTGCCCGGGGTGCTGCGGGCCCTGCAGCCGCTGCTGGACTACCCGGGAGCGTTCGTGTTCGGCTCCAACGACTACACCGGGCCGGTGTTGAAGAACCCGTTCACCTACTTCCTGCCCGACCGGGAGTACACCGAGGGCGTCGAGCTGCCCTACGAGGAGCTGCGCCAGGTGTTCACCGGTGCCGGCTGGGCGGACCTCAACAACGCCCGGACCATGCTGAAGGCCGGCGGACGGCAGCTCGACCTGGTCGGCGTGGACGACCCCCACATCGACCGGGACGACTACCCGTCGGTCGCCGGCCCGGTCTCGTCCTCGGCCGACCTGTCGATCGCGCTGGCGCACTCCCCCGAGCCACGGGTGCTCGACCAGATGGCCGCGGACAGCTTCGGGCTGCTGCTGGCCGGGCACACCCACGGCGGTCAGGTCTGCGTACCGGGCTTCGGGGCGCTGGTGACCAACTGCGGCCTGCCCCGCTCGATGGCGCAGGGTCTGCACCGGTGGCCGGGCTCGGACTCCTGGCTGCACGTCTCCGCCGGCCTCGGCACCCACCCGACCGCCCCGGTCCGCTTCGCCTGCCCCCCAGAGGCCAGCATCCTCACCCTCATCCCCCGCTGACCCGCCCGCCCCGCCCACACCCGCATACCCCGCCCGCACCCGCACCCCGCCCCGCCCGCACCCGCGCCCGTGCACCCCGCACCCCGCCCCGCCCGCACCCGCACCCGCGCCCGTGCACCCCGCGCCCGCGCACCCCGCGCCCGCGCCCGCGCCCGTCTCAAGATCCGCGCAACATCAGGGATGTTGGTGCCTCGCCGCGCAGTGAGGCACCAACATCCCGGAAGTTGTGCGGATCATGCTGCTCCGGCTGAGGTCTGGCCGGCTCCGACCCCCGGGGGTACCGAGTTTGACCATCGGGGCGGGTGGGCTACTATTTGTCGGCACGCCTCGGGGTGTGGCGCAGCTTGGTAGCGCGCTTCGTTCGGGACGAAGAGGTCGTCGGTTCGAATCCGGCCACCCCGACCGAGATGGGCAGGGCCAGGTGAGAGGTCATCTCACCTGGCCCTTTTCCGCACCCGGCGCGATTCAACTTCTTGGCCTACCGGTGCCGATGATGCGTACGTCAGCGAACAGTTCGTCGTCTTGCAGGAACTGTGCGCGGTCCAGGGTCGCGAAGTCGACGAGGTCCGTCGGCTGATGTTGGAGCTCCGGCTGCCGCTTCCTGGGTACCTGCGCTCTGATGCTGCCGAGATGGTGCCGTCTGATCTGTTCGCTCTGGAGCAGGAGGCGGGTGGTGTGGACCAGCTTGAGGCCTGGTTCATTGCTCACTGGGCAGACTCGGCAGCTGGCAAGGATTATTTGACGGCAGCGATCAGCGCGGCACCGAACGAGCCGGACGCCGGGGTCAGCGCAGTGGTCCGAACGGCTGCAAGCTCTCATCGACGAACTCGATGCGTTGGAGCCCGCATTCAGAGTCGGGAAGGCAGCCTTTCGACCCTCCACGGAGGCGGAACCCTAGCTGACGGTGACGCTGTCGACGTCCACGGCCGGGTCCGTGTCGTGGTAGAGCTTCATCCGTACCGGGCCGGCGGGCAGGTACATGGAGACGCTGAAGGACGCTGGCGTTTCCCAGTTGCCACTACCGGCCCCCCAGCCCACGACCGGGTTGGCGCCGTTCACACTGATTTTCAGCTGCCGGTAATCCGCAGACTCGTACATGACCGTCACGGTCCGGGTTCCGGCCACCGGCATCGTCAGGTTCGCGACGAGGTAGCTGGCGCCGGTGATGTATCGGACTCGGGCACCGCCAGCACAGGTCGGACAGCCGACAGCCTGGGCACCGCCGTGTAGTTCGTTGCGCGGATCCTCAGCCTGGACGGTGATCGGAGTGAATCGCTTGACCGTCGGCGAAGGGGCCACCGCCACCGCCGATGGGACCACGGTCGCGGTAGCCGCTGCCGTCGCCGTTGCGGTCGCCGTTGCGGTCGTCGGCCGGAGGACAGGAGCAGAGTTACGCGGCGTTGGTGTGCCGCTCGATGGAACGGCTGTCGTTGGTGAAGGGGTGGCGGAGCCGAGCAGCGGCTCGGGCACCTGCGGGGCCGCCACGGCCGACGGCGACAGCACGTCGACGCTGGGACCGGCCAACGGAGCGGAATTTCCCCACTCGGTGGGCATCGCCACCAACCCGATAATCACCACCAGAATGCCAGTCAACAGGCAGGCCATTAGTAACCAGGCTGAACCGTTCCTCGGACGAGTGCGATCAGCCCGGCGAACACCGCGATAAGCGTCGCTCTTTTGAACCTGCCGAGCAGGCCGCAGTGCATCTATCCGCTCGATCGCTGTGGTTTCCGTGGAGTTCACCCGGTGCCCGTCGTCCACGACCATCCCCCAGACAACATGTCCTACCTGCTAGTTCTGCTCGTTACGACGGCACCTCCTGACACCTGGTTCAGCCAAATCTCCAGGTATTTGCCCTCCTCGCGGGACATCGCGTCCTGCGAATGCTGCCGTCGCGGATGACGTCAGCAGGGCACCCCACTGATCGACCACGCACCTGGACACGGCGGCACGCTGGGCGGTGCAGAGCCGGGAACTCAAGTTCGTGGTGCCGGTCGCGGCGGCGTTGGCGGAACGACACTGGTTGGCCGGTGATCCGGAGCCGGCGGTCGCCGAGCCCGGACCGTCGACCACCACGTCTCGGCGGTGCTCGGCAAGCTCGAGGTGCCCAGCCGGGGCCAGGCGGCCGCGACGGCTCGCAGACAGGGCCTGGTGCCGCCAACATAAGCACTTTTACCCGATCCCCGGCGGTGCCACCCCACCTAGCGTCGATGGCACAACACATCGTCCGAGGGGGACCACCGATGAGCACCACACTCGATCTCAGCGCTGTGAAGGCACGCCAGCAGGTGACCTGGGCCAGCGGCGACTACGGCGCAATCGCCGCGCTCATCCACCCGATCTCCGAGTTGCTGGTCACCACGGCCGACCTGTCGGCGGGCGACCGCGTGCTGGACGTCGCGACCGGCTCCGGCAACGCCGCCATCGCGGCCGCCCGCTGCGGCTGCGTCGTGACCGGCGTCGACTACGTACCGGAACTGTTGGAACGGGGTCACGCGCGGGCTGCGGCGGAACGGCTCCCGGTCACGTTCGTGACCGGCGACGCGGAGCGCCTGGCGTACGCCGATGGCTCCTTCGACGCGGTGCTCTCCGTCGTCGGCGTGATGTTCGCGCCCGACCAGGAGCGGGCCGCGGCCGAGCTGGTCCGGGTCTGCCGGCCGGGCGGCACGGTGGCACTGGCGTCGTGGACGCCGCAGGGGTTCATCGGCGACCTGTTCCGAACGGTGGGGCAGCACGTGCCGCCGCCGGCCGGGCTGCGCCCGCCGGTCCAGTGGGGCGACGAGGCCCGGGTCCGCGAGTTGCTCGGCGGGGCCGTGGGCGACCTGCGGACGGTACGCCGGGAGTTCGTCTTCCGCTTCGGCACACCGGAAGAGTTCGCAGACTTCTTCCGGGCCAACTACGGGCCGACGTTGAAGGCGTTCGAGGCGCTGCCCGAGGACCGGCGACCGCAACTGCACGCCGACCTGGTCGAGTTGGCCCGTACGCACAACCGGGCCACCGACGCCACGGTGCGGATCCCGGCGGAGTATCTGGAAGTCGTGGCGCAGCGGCTCCCCGACCCGGCCTGACGCCCGTCAGCCCTGCCGCGTCAATCCTGCCGCTCGGTGCTGCCGCGTCAGTCCTGCCGCGTTAGTCCTGCCGCGTTAGTCCTGCCGCGTTAGTCCTGCCGCTCGGTGCGCTCGATTTCGGCGAACGCGGCGGCCAGGTAGTCGTCAAACGGCACACCGGTCGCCGCCAACAGGTCGGCCACGAGCAGCGGCGCGTGCCGGGCCAGGGCAGACGCGTCCGGAGGCGACTCGTCACCCTCGGGGTCGTACACCCCCAACGCGCCGGCCAGCAGGACGAGCACCACATGCGGGTCCACGTCCGAACGCCAACGCGTCGCGCCCTGCACGCAGCGGGTCAACACCTGACGGATGTCGTCGCCGGTCAGCCCTTCCGGATGACTCTCCTCCAGCAACAACCGCACCACCCCGCCGAGCACCAGGCCGGACCGCTCGTCCGCGGCGAGCCCACCAACCGCCTCGTCGTACGCCTGTCCGTCGCGTGCCTGGGCGGCGGCGACGGCTGCGGTGGCGGTCACCGCGATGGTGCGGGCGGTAGCGGGCAGGTGTCGCCAGGTGCCGGTCATCGGGCCAGCATCGCAGACCCGGCGGACACCGACGTATCGTTGCCGCGCCTCGTGGATCATCGTGCGATTGATCACCTGACGGCCCCGAAGACAGCGGGGCGCGGCCAAAACGGTTCGCGCGGAGTCACACCCGACGAACAGAATGCCGGGCATGCTGCGTCGTGCTCTGCCCCGCCGTTCGGAAGCTCGCCGGATCATGCTCGGCACCCTGCTGTCGGCGATCGGGCGCGGCCTGACCCTGCCATTCCTGTTCATCTACCTGACCGACGTACGCGGGCTCACCGACACCCGCGCCGGGCTCGTGATCGGCTGGTACGGCGCGGTCACCCTGGCCCTGTCGCCGCTGGGCGGGACACTGATCGACCGTTTCGGCGCCCGTCGGGTGGTGCTGCCCTGCCTGCTGCTCGAGGCGGTCGGCACCGGTTCGCTCGCGCTGGTCCACTCGAGCGGGTCGGCCCTGCTGGTGATGACGGTGATCGCCATCGGCAGCTCGGCCATCTGGTCCGGGCAGAACACGATCCTCGCGTCGTTGACCGACGACGGTGAGCGGCAACGCGTCTTCGGGTTGAACTTCGCCCTGCTCAACCTCGGTATCGGCATCGGTGGCATGGCCTCCGGCGCAATCGTCGACACGGCCCGGCCCGGCACCTTCCAGACGATCTACCTGCTGGACGCGGCGACCTACCTGTTGCCGGCGCTGATCCTGCTCACCCTGCCCACTGTGGGCCACCGACTCGGCAGCCGCCGAGGTGCGGACGAGCCGTCGCCCGGCGGCTACCTGACCGTGCTCCGCGACCGCCCGTTCCGGCGGCTGGTGATCTTCGGGCTGATCCTCACGACCTGCGGGTACGCGCAGATCGAGGTGGGCTTCACCGCGTACGCGGTGCGGGTGGTCGAGGTGAGCCCCCGGGTCGTGGCCTGGGCACTCGCGGCCAACACCGTGATGATCGTCCTCGCGCAACTGCTGGTGATCCGCCGGATCGAGGGGCGCAGCCGCACCAAGGCTCTGGCCGTGGTCGGGGCGGTGTTCGCCGCCGCCTGGCTCGTCCTCGGCGCGGCCGGCCTGGTCAGCGGTGAAAGCGCCCTGCTGGCCGCCCTGTGCGTGGTGGCCTGCTCGGCGATCTTCGGTTTCGGCGAGACGATGCTGTCGCCGGTGATGCCTGCGCTGACCAACGCGCTGGCCACGGACGAGCTACGCGGCCGGTACAACGCGATGAGTTCGATGATCTTCGGGGTCAGCGGTGTGATCGGCCCAGTGACCGCCGGCCCGCTCATCGGCGCCGCCGACGGCAAAGTCTGGGTGGCGACGGTGGTCGGCGGCTGCCTGGTCGCCTCACTGGTCGCGCTCTCTCTGCGCCGGCTGCTCACCACGGATCAGGACGGCCGCGCAACGACCGCAGCCCCGGCGTCCCCCACGCCCGCCCTCACCTGACCTCGAACACCCCTCCGCGCGTCACCGCGACTTGCCCACACCCCCGCGCGTCCCCGTGACTTGCCCACGCCCCACGCCCCGCGCCTCACGCCCCGCGCCTCACGCCCCGCGCCTCACCCGCACCCCGGCACCGCCCCTCCGTGCATCAAGCGCTCCGCGCGCCCGCGCCTGCCCGCGCTGGCCCGCACCCGCACCGCCCCTCCGTGCGTCAAGCGCTCCGCACCCCGCACCCCGCACCCCGCACCCCGCACCCCGCACCCCGCACCCCGCACCCCGCACCCCGCACCAAGATCCGAGCAACTTCCCGGATGTTGCTGCCTCAGGCGCGCCGGAGACAGCAACATCCCTGATATTGCGCGGATCTCCCTCATTGATCTTGCCCGGAGCGGCGCGGGCAAGCGCGGGGCGGCGCGAGGGCGGAACGACGCGAGGGCAGACGCGGGCAGACGGCACGCGCGCAGACGGCAACGCAGGCAGCGCGCGCAGACGGCAACGCAGGCAGCGCGCGCAGACGGCAACGCAGGCAGCGCGCGCAGACGGCAACGCAGGCAGACGGGAGACGGCAACGCAGGCAGACGGGAGACGGCAACGCAGGCAGACGGGAGACGGTTCGGGCCCCGGAGCGGGTGCTCCGAGGCCCGGCGTCGCGGGGTCGGCCGTCAGGCGACGGGGACCTCGGCGGTGGTGCGGATCCGGTCCAGCGTCGGCGCGGAGACCGGCGATTCGGTGGTCAGGTAAGCCACGAAGGCGTCCAGGTCGATCTGGGCGGTGACCAGGTTCGTCCCGCCGGTGAGGGCGCTGAAGCCGTCACCGCCGCCGGCCAGGAAGTTGTTCACCGTCACCCGGTAGGTGGCGGCGGTGTCGACCGTGGTGCCGCCGAGGGTGAGGCTGCCTCGGACCACACGAGTGCCGGCGCACGGGTCTGCCACCGTGCCGGTGGTGCCGGCCGGGTCGACCACGTAGCCCACTGTCGCCGACGGGTACAGCGTCCGGCCTGTGACGAACTGCTGTTCCAGGACGCAGTAGAGCTGCGCGCCGGTGAGGTCCAGCGTCACCAGGTTGTTGGCGAACGGTTGCACCGTGAACGCCTCCTCGTAGGTGACTGGGCCGGCGTCGAGGTCGGCCCGGACCCCGCCCGGGTTCATGAAGGCGGCGACCGCCCCCTGTTCGTCGTCTGTGGCGGCGAGTTGCGCGTCGGCGATCAGGTTGCCCAGTGGCGATTCGCCCAGACTCGTACCGAAGAGGGTTTCCTGGCTGCGGGTGATCGCCTGGCTGGTCACGCCAACCTGGCGGCCGGCGACCGGGCCGAGCACCGTCTTGTACCTGTCGATCAGGGCGGTCTGCTTCGGGTCCTTGGCGACGTCCCGGGTGACCACGACGTTGTTCGCGGCGGCGGAGACGACGTCACCGGACCGACGGTCGATCTTGAGGTCGATGTTGGTGACCAGGCGACCGAACGAGCTGGCACTGGTGACCAGCTTGCCGTTGATGTCGCAGTTGTACGCCTGGTGGGTGTGCCCGCTGACCACCACGTCGATCGACGGGTCCATCCGGTTGGTGATGTCCACGATGGGCCCGGTCATGCCGACGCAGTCGTTGATCCCGCCGGTCGCCGCCTGGGTGCCGCCCTCGTGCAACAGGACGACAATCGCCTGTACGCCCTTGCGGCGCAGCTCGCGGGCGTAACGGTTGGCGGTGTCCGCCTCGTCGGCGAAGCTGAGGCCGGCGACGCCCTGCTGGCTGACGATCTCCGGGGTGTTCTCCAGAGTCATCCCGATGAAGCCGACCTTGACGCCCTGCACCTTGTGGATCGCGTACGGCGCCATCAGCGGCTTGCCGGTCGCGGTCTTGAAGGCGTTCGCGGACAGGTACTGGAAGCCTGCACCGCGGTACGGGGTGCCGTCGGCGCAGCCGTCGACCGGGTGGCAGCCGCCGTTCTGGATCCGCAGCAGCTCGGCGGCGCCCTCGTCGAACTCGTGGTTGCCGACGCTGGCGTAGTCCAGCCCGGCCATGGTCAGCGCCTCGATGGTCGGCTCGTCGTGGAACGCGGCGGAGAGCAGCGGGGACGCGCCGATCAGGTCACCGGCGGCGACCGTGACGGTGTGCTTCTTCTTGGCGGCGGCGCGCAGCTCGGCCAGGTGGGTGGCCAGGAACTCGACGCCGCCCGCGGTCTGCCCGGCGATGGTGCCGCTGGACCCACTCGGCGCTTCGAGGTTGCCATGGAAGTCGTTCAGGGCCAACAGGGTGACGTCGACCGGCTTCGGCCGCGCGTCGGCTTGCTCAGGGCTGATGGTGACCGCGCCGAACGCGGCCACCGCGAGCGCGGTCAGGCCGACCGCGGCCCGACGCATCCCGGGTATGGACATGGATCTCCTCGTGAGAATCGGCGCGTGCGGTGCCTGGCCTGTGGGTCGACCGGGCCGCCGACCGACGCCGTCGGAAGGGTCGATCGCGGATGGCGGCGGTTGGGGACGGCCGCCTGCACCGACAGCCTCTCATCTGGACGCCGACCGGTCGACCCAGGCGGAGCATCAGTGCTGCGAGTACGTCGGAGCCCCAATTGGCCGCCACTTGGTGCGGTCTGCCGGACATGGTCGGACCCAGGGTCTAGAAAGGACGGGACAGCCAGTGCGGACGGAGGCGGCATCGTGAGCGGAACGACACCGGAGGTGGAACAGGTGCGATCGGCGGACGGCACGCCCATCGCGTTCGAACGGTCGGGGGCCGGGCCCGCGATCATCCTGGTCGGTGGCGCGTTGAGCGACCGCAACGCCACCCGCGACATCGGTGCGGCGTTGGCACCGGATTTCACGGTGTTCAGCTACGACCGTCGAGGTCGGGGCTACAGCGGCGACACCGCACCGTACGAGATCGGCCGCGAGATCGACGACCTGGCCGCCCTGATCGCGGCGGCAGGGGGTTCCGCCACTGTCTGCGGGTTCTCCTCCGGCGCCGTCCTGGCCGCCCTCGCCACCGCACAGGGCCTGCCGGTGACCGGGTTGGTCCTGTTCGAGCCACCGTTTCAGGTTGGGCCGCACGTCGGCGTTTGGAAGGACATCACCCCGCAGCTCATCGAGCTGATCGCCGCCGACGACCGGGACGGCGCGGTGGAGACCTTCCTCAGCGCCTCAGTGGGGCTGCCGGCCGAGGCGATCACCGGGATGAAGTCGCAACCAGTGTGGGGCTCACTGACCGCGATCGCGCACACCCTGCCGTACGACGAGATCGTCACCGCGGGAGGGCGACTGCCCGCCGACCGGCTGGCGGCAATCACCGCGCCGACCCTTGCCGTGGACAGCACCGGCAGCCCTCAGTGGCTGCGGGACGCGAGCCGTGCCGCCGCCGAGGCGGTCCCGGGCGGCCGGTCTGTCAGCCTCGACGGTGGCTTCCACGAGGTGCCGCCGACGAGGCTCGCTCCCGCGTTGCGCGAGTTCGTGCTCGGTTGACGGTCCGAAGCGGGCAGCCACCACCGACGGGCGCGCCCTCAGAAGCCGCAGGTCTGGCCGGCGGAGTGGCTCACCTGCACGGTGTGTGTCACGCAGCTGCCCGCCTCGACCAGGTGCAGCAGGAAGGCGGTTGGCTCGTCGACCCAACCGATCTGCTCGTCGGCGCTCATGGTGAGCGTGCTCTGTTTCCACGTGCTGGGCGCGACGGTGAGCACCGTGCCCGCGTACGCCCGGCCAGCACGCCGTCTAGCCAGCTGAGCTGCTCCTCGCCGAGCTGTCCGCTGCTGCTGCCGGGGACGAGCGAGTCCAGCACCACGACAGACGCCGCCTCGTGATCGACGTGGTAGTAGGCGGAGAAGCCGCCCCCGAGCCACGGCGTGCCCCCGAACGCGTCGAGCAGCGACTCCCGGTCGTCATGGTTGCCGGGGACCAGGTGCACTGGCAGCGGGAACCGGCCGATCAGCTCGCGCAGCGCAGCGTACTCATCGGGCTGCCCGTGGTCGACCAGATCGCCGGTGATCACCACGCAATCCGGTCGGGGCCGTAACGCCAGCACCCGGCCGAGCGCACGGTGCAGCCCGGCGGCCGGTTGGGCGGCGAGCAGACCGGTGGTCAGGTGCGGGTCACTGAGCTGGGCGATGAGCATGGGCTCGCCTCCTCGGCGCCGGGAGCTCCACGCTATCGCCGGGCGCGGCGTCCCGGGGGGCACGCGCCCACAGGCTGTGTCCACAGCCTGTGGATAGCACATGTGTACGAGTTCTGGTCGACCTCGCCGCCGTGAGTACGCTTGATCGCGCGGCTCGGCGCCGGCCGGGCCCCTCCCCTACCTGGAACGACGTGCGAGTGGATCATCAGCGAGTCATCCGTGACGTCACCGTCCGCCTGCCGATGGCGTCGAGCGCGGCGGAGGCCTGTCGATGGACGGTCACCGCACTGTCCCGCCACACCTCGGCGACCATCTCCGTGCTGCTCGCGGTCCACGACCGCCTGCGCTGCGTCGCGGCGACCGGGGCGTGGCAGGTCTTCGCGACCGTGCCGGCGCGGACCGGCACTGTCGGGCGGGTGTACGCCACCGGCACCCCCGCCGTCGTCCCGGACGTCACCGTCGACCCCGACTACCTACCGGTACGCCCGGACGTGACCGCCGAACTGTGCGTCCCGGTGTTGGATCCGGCGGGCAGGGCGATCGGCGTGCTCGACCTGCAGTGGAGTGAGCCGATCGACCTGGAGCCGTGGCGGGAGACCACGCAGCGGTTGGCCAACCGGCTCGGCGCGCGGATCGCCGCGCTCGGTGGCCCGCCGGCGGAGAGCCGCAGCGAGAAACTGCTCCGGTACGCCGCCGCGCTCACCTCCGCACCCACCGAGGGGGAGGTGCTGGCCGTGGCGGCCCGCGCCGCTCGGGAGGTCTCCACCCTCTCCACTGCGGTGCTCCTGTTCGCCGGTCAACTCGGCCCGACCCCGGTGGCCCCGAGTGACCTGGAAACCCGCATCCGCACCGAACTGACCGAGGCGGACCCGGCCGCCCTGGACCGGATGGTCGACCGGGCACACCGGTACGGCGCCGGGTACACGCTGGGCGAGCCGGGGCACCCCCCGACCGAGGACTACCGGCCGCTGACCCGGGCGGGAGTGCAAACGCTGGTCGCCGTTCCGGTCGGGCCGCCGGACGCCGGCGGTGTGCTGCTGGTCGCCGACGAACGCACACTGCGCCCGGACCCGACCACGGTCAGCCTGATGGAGTTGCTCGCTGGGCAGGCCTGGACGAGCCTGGACCGGCTCCGCACGCTGGCGCGGCTGCGGGAGCAGGCCAGTTCAGATCCGCTGACCGGGTTGCGGCACACCGGCCCGTTCGGGCAGCGGATCGCGGCGGCCACCCCGGGTCGTACGGCCCTGCTGGCGATCGACGTGGACGGCTTCAAGACCGTCAACGACACGTACGGCCACCAGGCCGGCGACCGGGTGCTGGTCGGGTTGGCCCGGGCGTTGGAGGGGGCGCTCCGGCACGGCGACGAGCTGTACCGGATCGGCGGCGACGAGTTCGTCGCGGTGATCGAGGTGAGCCGCCCCGAGGAGGCGGTTCGGATCGCCGAACGGTTGACCGAGGCGGCCCGACGCATCGGCCGCACGATCAGCGTGGGCGTCGCACTGCCTCGCCCTGGCGAGTCCCCCGATCGCACCCTGCGGAGAGCCGATCAGGCCCTGTACGCGGTAAAACGCCAGGGCCGAGACGGCGTACACCTATCCGCGGCCTAACCCCGCCCGCGCCGCACTCCCCGCAGTCCCGGCAGTCCCCACAGTCCCCACAGTCCCGGAAATCCCGGCAGTCCCGGCAGTCCCGGAAATCCCGGCAGTCCCGGAAATCCCGGCAGTCCCGGAAATCCCGGCAGTCCCGACAGTCCCGGCAGTCCCTGGCGCCAACCAGACAGACCCACTGATCCGCTCAAATTCGCCGGCATGGGGCATCTCGGACATGGGATACCCCATATCGGCGATCAGTGCGGATCACAGCAAGACGATCACCGCAGGATGGGCATGATCGACTCCATGTCGCCGATGTGGCGGCATCTCCCCCGACGGATACCGCCATGTCGCCGACATGGAGTCGATCACCGTCCCGCACTCCCCAGGTCAATCAATCATGGAGTTGCGGCGGCCCCGTAAAGCGGACATAACCTCGCCTTCCACCCAACGCGGCTCCATGATCAACCCACACCCCCGCACCCCCTAAGCAGGACAGCACCGCGAGAGCGCCGGGACCGCATCAGAACCGCGATCTTGCACTTCCGGCCGTCGATTCGTCGCCCTTACCCCCTTCCGTCTTGACAGACGGGGGTAAGGGCGCCGGAGCGAGCACGAAGCGAGGCGAGCACCGGGCAAAACGAGGCACGCGCCGAGCAGGACGAGGCACGCGCCGAGCAGGACGAGGCACGCGCCGAGCAGGACGAGGCACGCGCCGAGCAGGACGAGGCACGCGCC